>CAJXDD010000102.1:0-9411 GCA_913052075.1 uncultured Gammaproteobacteria bacterium | reverse complement strand
CCAGCAGTAACACTCGACAACCTTCTAGCAAGCTTTGGCGGGCAAGAGGCGCAAGCACTCAATATTGTTGTGAAGGCAGATGTGAGAGGGTCACTCGAAGCGATTGTGGCCGCCTTACATGAACTAGGAAACGACGAAGTCAGAGTCAACGTTGTTTTCTCGGGTGTAGGTGGGCTGTCTGAGACCGACATTAATTATGCGGTCACCGCCAACGCCGTGGTATTCGGCTTCAACGTTCGTGCCGATACACAAGCTAAGCGGCTTGTCGAGAAAGAAGGCATTGACCTTCGCTACTACAAGGTGATCTACGATTTAGTTGACGATGTCAAAGCTGCATTGTCTGGCATGTTGGCTCCAGAGATTCGAGAGGAAATTGTCGGCATCGCAGAAGTTCGCGACGTATTTGATAGCAAGAAATTTGGCGCTATTGCTGGATGTATGGTAGTTGAAGGCTCGGTATTCCGAAGTAAAAGGATTCGCGTCTTAAGAGACAATGTCGTCATTTACGAGGGCGAGTTAGAGAGCTTGAGGCACTTTAAAGATGAGGTTGAATCGGTCAGAAGTGGCACAGAGTGCGGGATTGGCGTTAAGAACTACAACGATGTCCGTGTGAAAGATCAGATTGAAGTGTTCGACACTAAAGAGGTTGCTCGAGCCTTATAGGCTTGGTGGTAGGCATGCAAGCAGGATTTAGCCGTATTGACCGGGTTGCTGATCAGATTCAAAAAGAATTGGCTGTTGCTGTGCAGCGCGAGCTAAAAGATCCCCGGCTGGGCATGGTCACCATCAGTGATGTAGAGGTCTCGAAAGACCTGTCTCATGCGAACGTGTTTTTTACGGTCTTTCCCGAGGAACGGGCAGAGGAAACAGAGTTATTGTTGAGTAACTCCGCATCTTTTTTGCGTAAGTGGTTGGGTCGAGCGATGAAAACCCGAGTCACACCAAAGCTGAAGTTTCATTTTGATGAGAGCCTCGTGACGGGCGATCGGATTGATCGGGCCTTGAGGAAAACGAGACTAGAAGCCGAGCAAGAGTAGGGGCATTGGCTAGAGGAAAGACGAAAAGCCGGTTGCTAGACGGCATATTGCTGCTGGACAAACCCGCGGGAATAACGTCAAATGGCGCGCTCCAACAAATCAAGCGCTTATATGGTGCAGCGAAAGCTGGCCACACTGGTAGTTTGGATCCGATTGCTACAGGGGTTTTACCCATTTGCTTTGGAGAAGCAACCAAGTTTTCGCAGTATTTGCTTGATTCCGACAAGCGCTACCAGACTTCCATCTCGCTTGGTACTCGAACAGCAACGGGCGATCGGGAGGGCGACATCGTTGCGCAAATGCCCGTACCTTTATTGACCGAGGAAATAGTGGAAAGGTGTTTGGGTCGATTTAGGGGGGAAATACATCAGACGCCATCGATGTATTCGGCGATTAAGAAAGACGGTCAGCCGCTTTATAAGTTGGCGAGACAAGGAATAGAGGTTGAGAGAGAAGCAAGGCCTGTAACCATCTTCGAACTAGCTTTGCGGCGGATGGGGCCGAAAACACTGGATCTTGAGGTCCATTGTTCTAAAGGCACCTACATCCGGTCGTTAGCTGAGGACATAGGGACGGAGCTTGGCTGCGGAGCGCATGTCACTGAACTCCGAAGAACAGGTGTCGGACAGTTCAGCATTGAGGATGCCATATCGATGGATACGGTAGTAGAGCGCAGCGAAGACGGGCCACTAGGAATGGATCCCTTGCTATTGCCCATTCAAGAGGCAGTGGTGAACTTGCCCAGAGTCGAGCTGTCTGAACATACCGGGGCGTACCTGCTACAGGGACAACCCGTTCAGGTTTCTAGCGCTCCAAAGGGTGGATTAGTGCAATTGTTTCACTCGTTAGGCACTCAGGAACGATTTATAGGAATCGGAGAGGTGCTGGACGATGGAAAGATTGCGCCGCGGCGATTGATCGCAGCACAATAGGAGAGGGTGTCTGCAAATATGCGCGGACATGCCTTACAACAGGAGAGTAAGACCAACGAATCGCCTATGAGCGATGGCATATTAGAAGGAAAGCAATATGGCTTTAAGTAATGAAGAAAAAATAGCGATCGTAAAAGAATACGGAGCCTCTGAGGCAGACACGGGCTCCCCAGAGGTACAGATCGCGTTGTTAACAGCAAATATCAATAAGCTTCAAGGGCATTTTCAGGCGCATAAACACGATCACCATTCTCGAATCGGACTTTTGAGAATGGTTAGTCAGCGACGAAAATTACTGAACTACCTCATGCGAAAGAACGCTGACCGCTATGCCGATGTCATCAAGCGATTGGGCTTACGACGGTAATTGCTGGATTTGAAACGGAGAAAAGTGTGAATCCAATACAAAAGAAATTTAATTACGGCGACCATGAGGTTGTCTTGGAAGCGGGTCGAATTGCAAGGCAAGCGTCTGCATCTGTGCTTGTAACCATGAGTGAGACAGCAGTTTTAGTGTCCGTGGTTGGCCGCAAAGAGGCGAATCCCGGGCAGAGTTTTTTCCCTTTGACGGTCAACTACGAGGAAAGAGCTTATTCCGCTGGAAAGATCCCCGGGGGATTTTTTAAGCGAGAAGGGAGACCCTCTGAGAAAGAAACCCTGACTTCAAGGCTGATTGACCGCCCAATTCGGCCGTTATTCCCCAAGGGGTTTATGAATGAGGTGCAGGTGACATGCCAGGTCGTCTCGGCAGAAAAAGATATCGACCCTGATATTCCTGCAATGATCGGAACATCTGCTGCATTGGCGCTGTCGGGAATCCCTTTTGCTGGCCCTATTGGTGCAGCGAGAGTTGGCTTTACTCGAGAAGGGTATCAACTCAATCCAACGATGTCCCAGTTAGAGGTTTCCTATCTTGATATGGTGGTTGCTGGCACTGAGTCAGCGGTCTTGATGGTTGAATCAGAGGCGAAGGAACTGACCGAGGATCAAATGCTCGGCGCGGTTTTGTATGCGCATCAGGAAATGCAGGTGGTCATTCGTGCAATCAATGAGTTCTGCGAAGTGGTGGGAGTGGAGTCCTGGGACTGGACGCCAGAACCCGTCAACCAGCCGCTGATGGATGCAATGGTAGAAGCCTCTGGCCAAAAGCTGTCGGAGGCCTATCAGATCAGTGAGAAAATGAAGCGGCAAGACGCAGTCGCAGCGCTTAAAGAAGAAGCGTTAGCGCAGTTTGTGTCGGAGGAAGGCCCGTCACGAGATGAGGTCAGTGAAATTTTTGGCAAAATTGAGAAGAAAACGGTTCGTCGGGCGATCATCGATGGTCAACCTCGTATCGATGGAAGAGATACAAAGACCGTGCGTGATATCCGCGTTGAGGTTGGCGTGCTGGCGCGAACGCATGGGTCTGCTTTATTTACCCGCGGCGAAACTCAAGCGCTGGTGACAACCACACTCGGTTCAATGAGAGATGCTGCAATTATTGATGCGTTGCAGGGCTCATACCGAGATCCCTTTATGCTTCATTACAACTTCCCTCCCTACAGTGTTGGGGAAACAGGATTTGTGGGTGGGCCAAAGCGCCGTGAGATTGGTCATGGCCGATTGGCAAGGCGAGGCATTGCTGCAGTTTTACCTAAAGCTGAGGACTGGCCTTACACCACGCGAGTGGTGTCGGAAATCACTGAATCTAATGGATCTTCCTCAATGGCATCGGTGTGTGGAGCAAGCCTGTCTTTGATGGACGCAGGTGTGCCTTTGAAGGCGCCCGTGGCCGGAGTGGCTATGGGTCTCGTGCTCGAGGACGATGGTTTCGCAGTGTTGACCGATATCCTAGGCGATGAGGACCACCTGGGCGACATGGACTTCAAAGTCGCTGGCACGGAAACAGGGGTTACCGCCTTGCAAATGGATATCAAGATTCAAGGCATCACCGAGCAGATTATGGATTCCGCACTTGAGCAGGCGCGTGAAGCGCGGCTTCATATCTTAGGTGAGATGAATAAAGTCATTGGTCGATCAAGAGACGAAGTGGCTGAAACTGCCCCCTCGATGGTCACGATGAAAGTGGATTCAGACAAAATACGTGACGTCATTGGTAAGGGTGGTGCAACTATCAGATCAATCACTGAGGAGTCCGGTGCCTCTATCGACATAGACGACGATGGCACTATTACCATTTTTGGTGAGGGACTTGAATCGCGCGATAAGGCAGTCTCTTTAATCGAAGGGATTACAGCAGAAGCCGAGGTTGGCCAAATCTACACAGGTAAAGTCAACAAAATTGCCGACTTTGGCGCATTCGTGAATATTCTGCCCGGAAAAGATGGTCTGGTTCACATCTCTCAAATCGCCAAAGAGCGCGTTGAGAAAGTCACTGACTACCTATCAGAGGGTCAGGAGGTTCGCGTCATCGTTCTCGACGTAGAACGTGGCCGAATCAAACTCTCGATGAAAGAGGTGCCCGAGGAAGAAGCGCAGGCCGATGAGGCTTCTGACGCCGAGGAAACGGCACAGCATTCGGACGATGCGAGCGCGACGAGTGAGGCTAGCAGCGAGGCTGAAACCGAAGAGACGCAAGCGACTGAGGGCGCTGATGCACCTGCTGATGAGGCAGCTGACTCGGCGGAGAATGACGGTAGCGAGGAGCAACCGTCATAAGGTTGTGGGTCCACCTTGGTTGAAAAACGATTGATTTTGGTCAGTCAGAAAAAGGCGCTTGATGCGCCTTTTCTTTGCCTCGTCTAATTATTGATTCGCTGTGGGGCTGTTTTGGATTAGATCGTCTACCACGCTAGGGTCGGCTAGTGTGCTGGTATCACCGAGCTGATCGAGCTCATTTTCTGCAATCTTTCTCAAAATACGGCGCATGATCTTGCCGGATCGCGTTTTTGGCAAGGCCGGTGCCCACTGAAGGATGTCAGGCTTTGCTATCGCTCCTATCTCCGTCCTAACCATCTGCTCCAGTGCTTGTCTTAGTTCGTCTGTCCCTTCAGTGCCTTGCATGAGTGTGACAAAACAATAGATGCCCTGGCCTTTGACGTCATGGGGGTACCCAACCACTGCTGCCTCGGCGACCGCGGGGTGTAATACTAATGCGCTCTCGACCTCTGCTGTTCCCATTCTATGGCCGCTGACGTTCAGCACGTCATCCACACGACCCGTGATCCAGTAATAGCCGTCAGCATCACGTCGAGCACCATCGCCTGTAAAGTAATAGCCTGGGTAAGTGGTGAAATACGTGTCGACACAGCGCTTGTGGTCGCCATAAACCGTTCGAATCTGGCTCGGCCACGATGAACGGATCGCTAAGTTGCCGGAAGCCTCACCTTCTAGTTCCTGTCCCTCGGCATCCAAGAGCACGGGCTCAACCCCGAAGAAAGGGAGTGTGGCTGAACCAGGTTTCAGCGCAATTGCACCAGGTAATGGCGTGATCATGATTGCGCCAGTTTCTGTTTGCCACCAGGTATCTACGATAGGGCAACGGCCATCGCCAACAATATGGAAGTACCACTCCCAAGCCTCAGGGTTGATGGGCTCACCAACTGACCCCAGCAGTCTCAATGAACTGCGACTACTCCTCGTCACAAAGTCATCCCCAAGGCCCATAAGCGATCGTAGCGCGGTGGGGGCGGTGTAGAAGATGTTGACTGCGTGCTTGTCGATGATTTGCCAGAAACGGCCAGCATCCGGATAGGTAGGCACGCCCTCAAACATGAGCGTGACCGCGCCATTGGCTAGTGGCCCGTAAACGATATAGGAGTGTCCGGTTACCCAACCCACGTCCGCTGTACACCAATAGATGTCACCATCCTTATAGTCGAAGACATAACGATGGGTCATCGCTGCGCCAAGCAAGTATCCGGCGGTGGTGTGCAAGACTCCTTTGGGTTTTCCTGTACTTCCTGAGGTGTAGAGAATAAAAAGAGGGTCCTCGGCACTCATTACCTCGGGAGGACAGTCGTCTGAGGCATTGTTCGCCGCCGCCGCATAGTCTACGTCTCTTCCAGATACCATCGTGATATCAGCGCCCGTTCGGGGGACGACAATAACCGTGTGTACATTCGGGCACTCTTCAACAGCTAGATCAACATTGTGCTTGAGTGGGATCGTCTTGCCCCCCCTGACACCTTCGTCCGCAGTAATCACTGACTCGCAGTTGGCGTCCAAAATTCGGTCTCGCAGCGCCCCCGGAGAGAACCCTCCGAATACCACGCTGTGAATCGCGCCAATTCGAGCGCAAGCTAACATTGCGTAAGCCGCCTCAGGAATCATCGGCATGTAAATGCACACGCGATCGCCCTTCTTAACGCCTCGCGACTTTAAAATATTGGCCATGACGTTGACGCGGGTGCTGAGCTCGCTGTAGGTGATGGTCAACGAATCAGTGGGCTCGTCCCCTTCCCAGATAATCGCCGCTTGATCAGCGCGGTCCGGAAGGTGTCGGTCGATACAGTTGACTGTCACGTTCAACGAACCGTCTGCGAACCACTTGGCTTGCCCTTCCCTTAAGTTAGATTCAACAACCGATGAAAAAGGGGTAGACCAGGTGAGAAATGAACGCGCTTGTTCTGCCCAGAAGGATTCTGGATCAGCTATCGAAGCATCGTACATGGCTCGGTATTGAGCCTCTGTAAGGTGAGTGTTGGCGGCTGCCTCCGCAAAGACAGGGTATAGCTTCTCCTCGGACATTGTCCGTGACTCCTTGTAATTTGCTTGAAGGTTGCCACAAGTTTGTTGACCAGGAAACTCTAGCCATGCTGCAGCCAAAGGTTCGCGCTAATTCCAGGAGAATCGTGCAACCACAACCCTTGTCCATCAACCGTAGTCGCAGGATTCAAGTCGAGTCCCGCTTACTCTGCTAGGTTCTCAGATTGAGCTGAGGGGTTTCGTCGGCGTTTTTTCTTTCGCCGTGCCTGCTTGGGATGACGATCGAGCGTTTTCAGCATATCTCGCTGGACTTCGGGAGGCTCGTCCTGCAAGCGAGTCCACCAATCGGCGGTTTCGGTTAGCGTCGTGTCAACTTTTCCTCGCAGTAGCAAGAAATCATAAGCGGCCCGAAAACGCTTGTGCTCTAGCAGTTTCAAGGGGCGGCGCCCAACTTTGAATTCCAGCCGATCTTGGAGTGCCCATATTTCTTTCATAGTTTGAGTAAAGCGTTTTGGAATCGCAATCGCGGGCAGCTGATCGAGCACCGTGATGTCTGATGCCGCTTGTGCGGCATCCAGAAGGCCAAGTCCCTGTTCTAAAGATTTCTGCTTCTCGACTATGAAGGCATCCCACAGCAAGGACGCTAGCAAGAAAGCTGGGGTAACCGACTTTCCTGATCGTATGCGCTCATCGGTCGATGCGAGTGCGTGTTTTTCGAGCGCAGTCAGTTGGTGGGTTTGATGCTTGAACGGAAACATTGGGTGGAGCAGATTGAGATCATTCAGCGCTTTAAATGTTGACTCTGATTGCCCGGCGAGTGACAGCTTAAGAAACTCCTCAAACAGTCGAGCCGGCGCGACCAGTTGTAACAGTGCGGCATTTTTTTTGATCACTATCTCAAGCGATGGGTCGATCTCGAAACCAAGTTTTGCCAAAAACCGAGCAGCGCGAATCATTCGAACAGGATCTTCTGTGAAGCGAGTCAATGGGTCGCCAATAATGACTAGCGCTCGCGCGCTCAAGTCTGCTAATCCTCGCGCTGTTGGGTCAAGCAGCTCCTGTTTGGTGGGGTCGTAATAGAGTGCATTGATGGTGAAGTCTCGGCGAAATGCGTCTTCCTCGAAGGTTCCAAAAATGTTTTCGTTCTTGCCATGTGCCGGTCCCTGCTTCGAATGAGATTGGCCGCCTCGAAAGGTCGATATCTCAATGATTTCTCTGCCTTTGCGGACGTGCACGAGCCTAAATCGGCGACCAATCATGCGTGAGCCCCGAAATTGCTCGTGAATTTCCTCTGGCGTTGCATTGGTTGCGACATCGAAGTCCTTAGGTTGATGGCCAAGGAGCAAGTCTCTGACACAGCCACCCACCACATAGGCGGTAAAGCCTGCCTTTTGCAGCCCCTCTACAACGTATCTTGCTGCCGGGCTGATGTTTTTTGGTTCGATGGACAACAACTAATCTGGGCACGCAACAATGAATGGAGTCGAAGTCGAGTTTAGCAGATGGATCTAGCCGGCGGCCTCGAGATTACGAGTCGCCTCATCGGCAGTCTAGATTTGCATCATGTCATTGTGAGCGCTACAGGCTGCGACCCATGAGCTTCGGGACGAGGGCTGGCTGCCAAGCGGTAACTGCGCTTTGCAGGATTGTGTTCGTTTCTTTTGAATCAGGGCTTGATTGGCCAAGAAATCTTAAGGCCCTTTTCAAATTGTCAGCGGGTGTACTTACATCAACGGATTGAGCGGCGGTTTGCTTGCTCAGCTTTGCCCCGTCGTTCCCCAGCACGACAGGGAAATGCCAAAACATAGGCGGAACGTGATTTAACGCTTGGTAGAGTTCTAGCTGATAGGGTGTCGAGTTGATGAGGTCGGAGCCGCGAACAACCTCAGTAACCCCTTGCTCGATGTCATCGTGAACAACTGCTAACTGATAGGCGATGAGTTGGTCGCGTCGCTGGACTACAAAGTCGCCTAGGCTACTGCCCATCTTCCATGTTCGTTCCCCTAAATGAGCATCGGCGTGGGTGATTTGGTCGCGTTGGATCCTGTACCTCAGTGCGTACGTCTCGAGCGTTGGATCCGACTCGCTGCGAGACCTACAAAAACCGGGATAGTGGCGAGGCAAGCGTTTACGGGGGCAATCGCAGGGATAAATCAGTGATCGTTGCCGCAGTGCATCGAGCGCTGAGTGATAGTGCTCTAACCTCTCACTTTGATAAGTAACCGGGAGGTCGCTCTTTAAACCGTGGGCGCTTAGTTGTTCCAGAATGAGTTGTTTGGCACCCGGTTGCTCGCGTGGGGGGTCCAGATCCTCCATCCTGACCAGCCACTGGCCTCCTTTGGCTTTCACACTGAGGTAGCTGGCTAATGCTAACGTGAGTGAACCAAAGTGAAGCGGGCCCGTTGGGGAGGGGGCAAAACGACCAACTAAATGGGCGGTCCGAGTATCCATACCCCTTTAGGTGATCTACCCGTGCAACTGCCGCTCTTTGAGCTCAGCCAGCGTTTTGCAGTCGATACACTCAGTGGCTGTTGGTCTCGCCTCCAGCCTTCGGATGCCGATTTCGATACCACACGTTTCACAAAACCCGTAGTCATCGTGATCGATAAGTTCTAGCGTTTTCTCAATTTTACGAATGAGCTTTCGCTCCCTGTCCCGTGTGCGCAACTCTAGACTGAACTCTTCTTCTTGGCTGGCGCGATCCGAGGGGTCGGGATAGTTTGCTGCTTCGTCTTTGAGGTGGCTTACCGTTCGATCGACTTCTTCCATCAACTCGCGACGCCACTCCATGAGGA
>CAJXDD010000101.1:0-9515 GCA_913052075.1 uncultured Gammaproteobacteria bacterium | reverse complement strand
ACCTAGTTCCTGGCTTTGATCGATTGCTTAAGCATTTCGAGGAAACAAGACCGCTCGCTAATCCTCATGATGGCGTGTGGGCACTACCCAATGGCGCAGCGTATTACGCGCATCGACTCAAGATTTACACCACGACCGACCAAACCGCCGAAGACATCCATCAAACGGGCTTAGAGGAAGTGGCGCGCATCGAATCACGCATGCTCGAGATTCTTACTCACTTGGGCTACGACGGAAATCAATCCGTTGGCGCACTGATGAATGGGCTCAATGAGGACCCCAAATTTCTGTATCCGGACACCCCAGACAGAAAAGATAAGGTGATCGCTGACTATAACCAGATGGTTGTCGATGCCACCGAAACCATCACGCCATACTTCAATCGGATGCCGAAAGCGGCTGTCGAGGTTCGCGCAGTGCCAGAATACTCGGAGCAAAATGCTGCGGGCGGTTATTACATGTCCGCAAGCCTCGACGGGTCTCGCCCGGGTGTTTTCTATGCCAATCTTTATGACATCAAGCAGACGCCCACTTACAGCATGCAAACCCTTGCCTTCCACGAAGCGGTTCCCGGTCACCATCTGCAAAACGCGCTCAATCAAGAAAATGAGTCACTATCTTTGTATCGCAAGCATGGCTACTACACTTCTGCTTATGGTGAGGGCTGGGCGCTCTACGCAGAGCAGCTAGCCACTGAAGCGGGCCTGCTGGCGAGCGATTATGACGAACTTGGCGTGTTGCAAAGCGAGCTCTTCCGCGCCGTTCGGCTGGTGGTTGATACAGGGCTCCACCACAAGCGCTGGACTAGAGAAAAGGCGATGGCCTTCATGAAACAAATCACGGGCATGTCAGATACCGAGGTTCAAGCGGAAATCGAACGATACATCGTTTGGCCGGGGCAAGCGTGCAGCTACAAGGTCGGTATGCTTTCTATTCTCGAACTACGAGAACGTGCGAGGAATGCGCTGGGTGACCGGTTCAGGATTCAGGATTTTCACTCCCTCATTCTCGATCACGGCGAGCCACCGCTCTTTGTCTTGGAAAAGCTCGTGGATGAGTGGATTGTCGCCCAGTCGTGAATGAGCCTTACACTAAAGGTGCCTAGCAGACTGTCACTGACGCACCTTGAGGTTCATGAATGTTTTAGCCCGTCGCAGGCTCGGCTGAGCCCAACTTCGCATTGCGAGCACTATCTTCGATGAGGGTTCGGGCTCCCAAGAAGTAATGGAACGCGCACCAGACATTGATCAAACTAAATACCATCAGCGAATAGCGAAGGCTTTCCTTACCGTAATCTGCTGACAAGTAATCGCTCAAGATACCCACTCCTTGGGGACCAAACCCCATGCCGATAATGTTCAGCAAAAAGAGACAGATGGCGGCTGCAACTGCCCGCATTTGAACAGGCACCAGCTGCTGAATCATGGCGAACGTCGGCGCAAGGTAAAAGCCGCCGAAGAACGCGGGAATAAGGTACATCAGTAATGCAGACTTTAAATCCATGATCAAAAAGAAGGCGACCAAGAACGGCACCAGCCCGCCCTTCCCGACCGCAACAACCCATGCGAGCCATCTCGGGTCTCGCTTACTTAAATAGTCTGCCAGTCGACCCGCTGAAAAGGTTCCAAGACCGCCCACAATGCCGCTCATCAGTGCGAGCGTCATACCGGTTTCAGTCTGCGATAGGCCGTGGGAGCGAACAAAAAACGCGGGTAACCAGAGCGTCATTCCATAACCAACAAACCCTGCTAGCGCCGACCCAAATACCACGTGCCTTGCAGCCGGCGTTCGCCACATGGTTCGCGCCACTTCCTTGAAACCAGGCGCTTTCGCCACCGGTTGCTGCACCGTCTCAGTGCCGCCCCTCGGCGGTTCAACGAGCGTGAAGCGGACCAGTAGCGCAATCAGAAGACCCGGCAAGCCAACGACAATAAAGGTGGTTCGCCAACCCCAATGCTCGCTCATCCAGCCACCGCCCAGATAAGCGATCAGCAACCCTAGGTTCACGCCGATGGCAAAGACGCCCATCGCCGTGCCGCGCTCGGACTGAGGAAACAAGTCGGAGATCATCGAGTGCGATGGCGGACTCGAACCTGCCTCGCCAATACCGACCCCAATACGTGCGAGCGCTAATTGAGAATACGAGCCGACCAGCGCACAAACGGCTGTCATCCCTGACCAAATAGCCGTCGCGATGGCAATAATATTGCGCCGGTTGGAACGATCCGCCAGCATCGCAATCGGTATGCCCAAGGTCGCATAAAAAATCGCGAAGGTAAGGCCCACCAAGAACCCCATCTGAGTGTCAGATGCGTTGAGCTCCATTTTGATGGGCTCGAGCAAGATGCCCATGATCTGCCGGTCAACATGGCTAGAGGTATACACCATCAGCAAAATGAACAGGGCGTACCATCGATACCACGGCTTCTTTAAAACATCCTGATTCAACACTCCCTCACGGCTCCCCTTGGCTGCCAGCGCTCGTCTGATCGTAGCCGATTGATTTTTATCTTCTGTAGCGGCTGACCGCTATCACGCTTACGTGGCTTGTTTTTTCGGTTTTCGGTTTAACGCTGCGCCCTTAGCGGTCGCTAAAAGAACGAGGATCAGTGTCACCGCTCCGCTCATTTTATGAGGCCGAATCACCCAACCGCTTGAAGGAAGGCGTGCGTTTCTCAATCAGCGCCATGGCTCCCTCGGCGGCATCGGAGCTTGCGACAAATTCGTTCTGGACGACTTCTGCCTCCGTTAAGGCGGCGCGGTAGCCCTCTCCCAGATGCTGATAGACCAACCGCTTGGTCGCGGCCATCGCGAGCGGAGCAGACGTAACCGCTAGCTTTTCGATGTAATCAATCGCCGACTGCTCGAGCGACTCATCGGCAACGACCCGCTCCACCAAACCATAATCCAATGCCTCGTTGGCGGAGATCTTATCGCTCGCCCATAGAAGATCGAGCGCTCGACCTGTGCCAACCAATCTCGGCAAAATCCAGCTGGACCCATGCTCGGCGATCAGCCCACGCTTCAAGAACACGGTAGTAACGGCTGCTGACTCAGCAGCAAACCGCAAATCGCTCATCAGCGCTAGGATAAGACCCCCGCCTGCTGCCACACCATTGATTGCGGCGATCACGGGCTTCGGCACTTCTAACAAATAAGAAAACATACCAGGCAATTGATCTGACGCGGCTCGTTCTGTTTCGTCTCGCCCGCCAACATTCGCTTCCTGGGTAACCTGTGCCAAAACCGCTGAATCGAGTCCCGCACAAAACCCTCGACCCTTACCAGTAATGACAATGCCAATCACTCCGGAATCGTCCACGGCAGCGCCTATGGCGCTCTTCAGCTCACCTAGCGTGTGATAGGTCAGAGCATTTAACTTATCTGGCCGGTTGAGCCGAATAACCCCAGCATTCCCGATTCGCTCGTATTCGATGTCTGTATACATGGTTCTCCCCTTCCAAAACTGTCCTGTTTAGTCCTTCTGCCGCCCCGCCGACTAGCTCATCAGGCCTCAACTAAATTCATCCGCATGCCACACAACATCACCTGCCAGTCATTCACAAGGCAACCTTCCGCGGTGGCAGCATCAACAATGGCGGCTCGATCAACAACGGCTAGGTCGATCGCTCCGAGCCCCTCGGGGCGACCATCTTGGCAGGCCACAAACCGGACTTCGGCGTTATCAAGCAGCATCGACCATCCTCCCACAATCTCGTTGGGGACTCGCTCGGCAATCGCAGCCCATTTACGTGCAACTGCTTCTGGATCATCACACTGCACCTCCGCAGCACGGATACCGATGACGCGCTCAGTCCGTCTCGCTCGTTGCCAGTTAGGACCTGCCGGATGCCAGGGCCCGTCCTCATCATTTGCACCTTCACCAAGTTGCTGATCGATTTCAAAGAAAGTGCCGCCAGTATCTCTCGGGTGCAGCTGCATATTGATAAACGACTCGCCTGCATTGTCATGAACGATGCGAACACCGAGCGCTTCAGCGCGTGCTCGACGAGGGGGATGGTCATCGCATTGCGTAATCACCATGTATCCCCCATCGCCCTTGCGCCGCTCAAGATAACGACCGCCTGCGGTGCCTTCTTGGGTGGGAGCGACGACTTCGAGTAATTGATTGCCGATAGGAAATAAGGCGTTTTCTAACCCGAAGTAAGCAACCCCTTTATCTCGATAGCAGACCTCCACACCGAGCACCCGGCAAATTTGCTGTTCAACGGTAGACAAGTCACCCGCCACCCCCGCGATCTGTCGCAACCTCAAATTCATGCGCTTTTCCCCTCTAAAGCCTGTCCCCACCATAGGGGATCGAGTTTTAGGAGACAAGAAAGTGCGTTTATGCATTGAGACATTGGGCTCGAGCGAGAGAATATGCGTAAAGCATCGAGTAGCGCTTCGCGCTCTTCATCGCAGCTGGGGGTCTGCACCATGACAATCAAAGTCATCCTTTTTACGCTGAGTACCGCGGTTTTAATGAGCCTAAGCGGTTGTTCGAGCCAGAAGGTTCCCCCCGGCGCAGCAAACGACCCAGCAGCAGCCCCCTTTGACGGCCGCCGTTTCTACAATCGACAGCCCATGGAAAAAGGATTGACCGACCTTGCAAAGCTTGGTTGGGAGAGCCTGATCCGAGCGACCCCTTGGCCTAATGAAAGAGCCGTTGAAGCGCAGGCGGTCCCGCTTGATGAGAGCGGCATCCACGTCACATTCATTAACCATTCCACCTTCTTGATTCAGATTGACGGCGTCACTGTGCTTACGGATCCCATCTACTCCGAACGAGCGAGCCCCGTCTCTTGGGCCGGTCCAAAGCGAGCTCACCGACCTGGAGTATTGTTCGATGACTTACCTCCTATCAATTGCATTCTGATCAGCCACGATCACTATGATCATCTTGACTATGGAACGCTTCAGCGACTTGCAGATCAGCCCGATACGCAAGCGATGGTCATTGCAGGACTAGGCACTGACTCGGTCATCCGGAGAACCGGCTTTCAAGATATCCGGACACTCAATTGGGGCCAGTCCACCGACTGCGGCGACCTAACCATCCACTTTGTTGAGGTGCGCCACCGCTCCGGCCGCGGCTTACTTGACCAAATGAAGACCCTCTGGGGCGGATTTGTGATCGAAACGTCTCATGGTCCAGTCTATTTCGGCGGCGATACAGGATACGGCCACCACTTCAAGACAACTGGCGAGCGCTATGGCCCCTTTACCCTTGCCATTATTCCTATTGGCGCTTACGAGCCACGTTGGTTTATGAAGGATGTTCACCTTAATCCAGCTGAGGCAGTCCTTGCCCATCAGGATCTCAAGGCAGAACAAAGCATCGGCGCCCATTACGGAACTTTTCAGCTCACGCTTGAAGGCATCGACACGCCGGTAGAAACCTTGCGCCAGGAAATGACCAAGGCAGGAATGCCTCAATCCGTTTTTTGGACGCTCGAGACCGGGGAAACCCGAGCAATCCCGTTGTCCAACTAAGTGATTCAATCTCGAATCAGGGCTGAAGCCTTGTGGCCTGTTGCGCTTACGTCCTTTTAGAAATAACTCTTTTTCTCTTGCAGTGAGCCGTTCATGATGATTGTTTATCGGAGTGCGCTTCACACAGAAAGCGCACTCAGCTTAAACACGAACAAACCTTAGGAGTCCTGCCATGCCCATTACACTGGACGACGTTAACGACGCCCTTGCACTTCAGCCTGAGGAGGTCACTGGCCACTACACCGACCGCGACTCACTCCTTTATGCCGTGGCAATCGGCATGGGCAAGGATCCCATGGACGTAAACGAACTTGAGTATGTGTGCGAAACCATGGGAAATCGTGTCGTGCCGACTGCGGCCACCGTGTTGTCCCGCCCCGACCGAGCGCCAGGCACCCGCTCATCCATCATGAGCAAAATGAATTACATGCTGATGCTGCACGGGGAACAGAGGCTCGCCATTCACCAACCACTGCCCGCCGCTGCTGACATTTTGATCAGTAACCGCGTGACAGGCGTGTTCGATAAGGGCGAAGGCAAGGGCGCGCTACTCACTAACGAGACGGCCGTGAAACTAGCATCCGGCGATCCGCTCTTTACGTTGAGCGCCACACTGTTTTACCGAGGCGACGGCGGCTTTGGGGGCAGTGCTGATGGCGCTCCAGAGCCTCATGCCATTCCGGATCGTGCCCCAGACGCGATTTGTGAACTGCCCCAGCGAAGTGACCAAGCCATGGTTTATGCGCTGTGCGGCGACCGCAACCCCTTGCATCGAGACCCGGGCATTGCCAGAAAAGCGGGATTCGATGCGCCGATTTTGCACGGTCTCTGCTCTTACGGCATCGCCTGCCACGGCGTACTGAAGACCATGGCGAGCTACGACCAAACCCGCATCACTGGGTTTGATGTACGTTTTTCTAGCCCGGTTTACCCTGGTGAAACCCATCTCGTCGAAATGTGGAAAGACGACAATATCGTCAGTTTTAGAACGCGCATCAAAGAACGTGATGTGATCGCGATCAATAATGGGAAATGCGCTCTTGCCTAGCTAGGCAGCGAGTGGCGAGGAGATAAACCCGGAAGGATGAGCCTTGGCGTTTGATGCACGGGGCTCCTTCCAAGGACTAGCCCCCGTGCCCGTCCCATTCACCTGCGAGATCGCCCGGCAGCTACTTGAGCCGAGGCTGATCCGAGACACGTACGCAACGGTTCACCATCTCACCGAGGTTCTCTATTTTGGTAGTGATCACGTCGCCGTCTTTGAGAAACCGCTTTGACGCCGCACCAACACCCTCTGGCGTACCTGTAAAAATAAGGTCACCCGTTTCTAAACGGGTAATCCCTGACAGATAAGCGATCAGATACGGCACATCGAACAAGAGACTGGTCGTGCGATCTTTTTGCCTTTGATCGCCATTGATCCAAGTTTCGATGCTGAGGTCGGCAGGGTCAGCAAAGCTATCAATGGACACCATGTACGGCCCGCACGGACCGAAAGTGTCAAACGACTTGCCAAGATCAAAATGGGGTGGCTTCGCTGAGAATTGGGCGGGTCGATCAGAAATATCCTGACCAATCATCAACCCCGCTACGTGAGACCAGGCATCGGCACGATCGATATCTTTGCCGGGCTCGCCGATCACCACCACCAGCTCACCCTCGTAGTCGCACCCGTCGCTTCTCATTTGAACCTCGTGATAAGCACCAACAAGGCACGATGGAAACTTGGTGAAGATCAGCGGGTTCTCTGGCGGCTCCATCGAGGATTCATCCGCATGGGAGAGATAATTAAGGCCTACGCCGAACACTTTCTGAGGATTGGGGATGGGCGGGCCTATCAGTCGGTCACGCCACTGACCATCCGGTGTTTCAGCATCTAGCCGGCCCGCCAGGTCACCCAACTGCTTCGCTTCACGCAGTGCTGCCAGGGGTTCACTGGAGAGACGACCCCCAGACAAACGAGCTACATCATAGAAGTCATGACCATCAATGAATGCCGCTCGCCCATCGATATTCGCTAACCGGTAGCCCATGTGTGCCTCCTTATCCCCTTGCATTTGTGCAGGCCAGATTGCATTCATCGACTTTGGCCAAGGCGCCTAATATCGTCAAGCGTGATCAGCTAAAACCCATCAAGAGCACTGGAGTAAACACGCAACCACCGAGTGGAAAATGACCAGACCTGCTCTGCGAGGGAGAGATCGCTTGAGCGGTAAACTGCACTGATCAGACAATCTTTACCCGGTCTCACCAAAAGCGCACCAACGATGGCATTCCTTCAAAGAGCAAACCCCCTCTATGTGTACTTAATAAGCAGCAATTTAAAACTACGCGTGATTGCTGTTCACAAAATCAATCAATATTTGCGAGAGCGCTTCAGGCCTTCGCCATTGATAGAAGTGACCTCCGCCAATGTGAGGCGCACTCTCAGCAACCGGGCACATGCCAAGCACATCCTTCTCGATGCCGTTAGTGACGGGATCATCCCCCGCGAAGACGCTGAGGAAGGGCTTGTTCCATTCCGCGAAGACGGCTCTCGCCTCTCGCTGGGCCTCTAAGGACGCGTCAGGAAGCGTGGGCACGTGACTTGGCATCGCTCTGGTCCCCATTTTGAAATCATTCGTGGGAAACGGCGCATCGAACGCTTTCGCTACGGCCGTGCGAAACGGGGACGAACTGCTCTTGCCTATATTCACAAACAGATAATTCAACAATGTCCGGAACATGCTTACTGATTCCATTTGCTGCGAGGCGACAAACCCAATCGGCAGATCTTCGGTATCCCAACAGAATTTCTGCCAATACATGAAACTCAAGGCGGGTGCTGAACCCTTATCCATCTTCCTAATCTGTTTCGCCATGGCGAATACGGTGAGCCTCTCGTCGCTCGCCATAAACCGTTTGACCTCATCAATCACGTCTTGGCTCACATCGGGGTTATAGGGGAGCCCCGTGTTACCCATGGAGACGCCAATAAATCGATCGGGCTCTCGAGCAACCATCCTTAAACCAATCAACCCGCCCCAGTCTTGACCGAAAAATGTAAGATCTTTGAAATCGTTCGCGATCAACCAGTCCACCATCCAATCGACCTGGTTCTGATAGCTGTAATCCTCTCTTGCGGCCGGCTTATCCGATTTCCCATACCCCGGTAAGTCGGGAGCGATCACGCGAACGCCCGCTTCCGTCAGAAACGGAATCATCTTTGCATAGAGGTAGCTCCAGACAGGTTGACCGTGCATGGCAAGCAAAATAGGACCATCTTTTGGCCCCTCGTCGATGTGATGAATACGAAGGTCAGAGCCGTCCTGGGTTTGAATCGTGGTGTAACACGGCTCAAAAGGGTAGTCCTTCAGATCCTCAAAACAGGCATCGGGGGTTCTTAGTATCTTCATTCGTGTTACTCCGTATTCTCACCGGTTCCTCAGTAATGTCCGACAGACTTCACCGGAATTTTCGTTGCGGGCCACGCTTGGTCAGACCTCTTCTAAACAAGCAGGGTTACTCGAGACGCCGTTGGGCTGACTCGCTAGTCGCCGGCGTTCTCACAATTGTTAATGGATTACATTAATTTTACAACCAGCGTGTCCGCAAGCGAGCTACCTTTCAAAACAGTCTGCGCTTCTCTTGAGGTTGTATCGATGGCGCGTAACTACACGAAAGGGTTTGCGTGAAAGCTACAAAATAGTTGGACCGAGCAATCAACCGCGGCAGGACTGTGATTTAAACGCCGGTTGACCACGAGAAGTTGTTCCTGTTCTCACTGAACATCGAATGAGTGGTCGACCATTAGCGTTTCGATCCAAGGAGCCCTGTTAACAACTGAGGACGCCTGCCAAACCCAATAACAGCTGCCATGGTCAACGCCGATTCCAATCGATAGGGCATCGTGTGGATGCCCCCATGCAACCGCTGCGCAAGCAGCTTGGCAGGCACATCAGAAAACCAATCGGTCATTGCCATAATCGCCCCTGCTTGCTGCGAAAAACTCGGCGCAAAGGTCTCCACCCCTAGCGCTT
>CAJXDD010000100.1:0-9663 GCA_913052075.1 uncultured Gammaproteobacteria bacterium | reverse complement strand
CAACCGCTTCATCGAAGGCGTGGAGCTCTTTTAAGACAGTACCCAAATCATGCCAAGCAGCGATAAAACGCGGCGCCATCTGGGTAATGCGTTCGAGGATTTCTTGCGCATCTTCAAAGCAATTTGCGTTGATGGCGATGCGAGCGAGCAGCAATGCTGCGTTCACGTCACGAGGATTTTCTCGAACAAGCGCCTGCGCCATAGTCTCGGCCTCCCTGAAGTGGCCCGTCGCGAATTTCCGCGTCGCTTCCTCGAGCTTGGCTTGATAAGGAGACAGTTTCGCTGCCTGCGCAAGGCACCGGGCCGCATCCTCTTTGCGTCCGAGCCGCTCGAAGGCGCCGCCCAGCTTGTTCAGAATGCCGGCGTTCTCTGGTGACAGCGAACTGGCGCGCTCCAAGTGCGGAAGTGCCTCTGATGCCCGGTTCATATTGAGTAATACAGTCCCTAGATCTTCATGTGCCTTCGCGTGTCCAGGCGCTGCTTTTACAGCACGAGCTAACAACGCGGCCGCCTCTTCGAATTCGTGTTTTTCAGCCAAAATGGTTCCGAGCAGCGCGACGAAATTAATATCGCCGGGATCAATTTCTAGCCGCTCGCGACAAAGGGACTCGGCTTCGCCCCTAGCACCGCCCTTTAGCAGCGCGATGACTCGCTCGAAGACCTTTCTGGGATGTTGTTCGGACATACCGGAGTGACTCTTGCAACGCAATCGATTCGTTTTAGAGTTTGACACAATTGCCATAGCCTCACTATCGCGCTTTATTCGATGTGCACAATCGGAAGCGTCCGGATTGCAAAGGTCATTCTTCGCTGCCAAAGTCTTAGCTTGGACTTTCGAAACAATCCGATCGTGAGGAAAAGGCATCGGAACCCATCGTACTTTGGCATCTTAGTAAGGACTGACCATGTCTGATTTCAGCACGACAGCGCACAACCCGTTTGACGAGACGCGCCCCTATCTACTAAGTCTTTACATGACGCTCGTGGGTTACAGCGTGTTGGTCGCGCTGCCAGCCATCAATAGCGCTTGGGTCGACCAACTGGGATTCACCGACGTTGAGGTCAATCGCGTTGCCTCAGCAGACTTGCTAGGCCTCTTTCTTGGCTCTGTCGCGGCCGCCTTTTTCATCAGCAAGGTCAATCGGCAACACCTTATTTATGCAGGCATTGTGCTTGCTATCTTAGCCAATTGGCTGTGCATCAACTGGACCAGTTACGAGCAGATGCTTTGGCTCCGCTGCCTGGCGGGCTTTGGGTCAGGCGTGTATACCGGCGTCGCCGTCGCTGGGTTAGGAGCAAGGTCAAAGCCTCGAGAAGCCTTCAATATCATGTTGCTTGCTTTTGCCGTCTCCCAGTTTCTGGAATTGCAACTCATACCCCTTCTATCGATGGACATGATCTACGTCTTTTTCATCGCGACGTATGTGGTCACCATCCCGTTCGTTCGCTGGATGCCCACAGAGGATCTGGTTACCCCTTCCGCGGCTCAGGCGACCGAAACAATAGAGCGCCGCCCTTCTGCCCTGGCGTGGGTGGGCATCTTCGCTATCGTCGTGGCTTACATCAACATTGGTGCTTACTGGGCCAATATTGAGCTCGCAGCCGAAGATGCCGGACTGGACGGCGATTGGGCAGGACAGGTGATTTCGTGGACCGTGCTTCTATCGTTCGTTGGCTGTTTCACGGCCATGTATACGCTCAAGAAGCTTGATTATGATCGGCCAATACTAGTGACTTTCGTGTTGATGATGCTTGCCGTCGGCGCGCTAGCCGTGAACTTCACAGCTGCAATCTTTTTGCTCAGTGTGGCTTTGTTCAATTTCCTGTGGATTTTTATCGACGTCTACCAAATGGGCGGTGTCTCGGTCGCGGACAGAAGCGGTAGCGCTGCAGCCTTCATCCCAGGCGCTCAAGGATTAGGGCAAATGCTCGGACCGCTGGCTGCGTCATTCCTTCTAGACTTTGGGTGGGGATTCACCTCGGTATTTGTGCTATGCGCTATCGCGTCTGGGGCCGCATTCTTGATTTATTTGGTGGTCTATCAATTTACTTCCAGCAAAACCGCTTAACACGATAGAAGAGGGCCAAATGACTTCAACCATCCCCCTTCCAGCGCATCAATGACGGTGATTGTATTGTCCTCCAGCGCTGAGCTGCCCCGCTCTTTCTCTTCATGCACCAGGCTTGTGATGCGCTATTTGTCCAGATCGATGACCTTCCCACCCTTCATTACAAAGACTGGAAACTCAAGCAATGAAAGATCGCCAAGCGGATTGCCAGCCACTCCAATGATGTCGGCGTACCGACCTGCTTGAAGTGTCCCGATCTTATCTTCCCACTGAAGCATCTCCGCAGCCACAGAAGTCGCGGCCTTAATCGCTGCCATAGGGGAGAGACCCGCTTCGGTAAGTACCTTGATCTCTCGCGCATAGGCGTTTGGGGGGATGTTGAATCCACCAAGATCTGCGCCGACGACGATCTTGACCCCTGCGCGATAAGCAAGCCCGATTCTGCGAAGCCACTCGTCTCGGTAGTTCAGGTAAATATCATCATTTTTCTCTTGGGCGAGAAGCTGATCCGTACCCGCGTAGTGATCCCCGACGTAGATCGTCGGCACGTAAAACGTGCCGTGTTGGACCATGAGCTGGATCGATTCCTCATCCAAATAGGTCCCGTGTTCGATCGACCGCACGCCCGCACTAATCGCCTGGTTAATGCCACTTGTCGCGTGTGCGTGCGCCGCTACAGGCACACCATGTCGACCTGCTTCAGCCACCGCCTCCAGCAGTTCGTCAGGGCTAAACGCCACATTTTTAGGATCATCCCCTACCGAGTGAAAGGCGCCCGTCACCAGAATTTTGATCCAGTCCGAGCCATACTTGATTTCCTCACGAATCGCTTTTCTCACCTCCATCGGCCCGTTGACGATTAAGCCATCAGCAATCACGCGCTGCTCGGGTGACAGGTAATTGACGTCACCGCCTCCGCCAGTAATCGACAAGTAATGAGCAGCGCCAGTCATTCTTGGCCCATCGAACACCCCTTCCTCTATCGCACGACGAACATCTAACACTCCATAAAAGACATCGGCATCCCCCATCACCCGCACGGTGGTCCAACCATGTTTCAGCATGGATTGGAGCGCACTGAGGCCGAGCAATGCTTTGTAAGCAGAAGATCCTGCAAGATGTGCTCCCTGATAATCGTCCCCATATATGAGCGGATGCTCATGGCCATTGATTAACCCGGGCAATAGTGTGATGCCCTCCATTCGCTGGCATACGGCACCACCCTGCCACTCCGCCTCAGGCACGACCGCGACAATTTTCTCGCCGTCAATGACTACTGCCTGTCCGAGTAGCGGCTGATCACTCACGCCGTCGATGATTCGATCCGGACAGAGCGCGATAGCCGCCTCGCTGGCAGAGACTGCTGCTGACTGGATTTGGAGTAAGCAGCCCAACCAGAGCGCTAACATCATGTATGTTCTTATCACCACCCGGCTCTCCTGATTATTGACCTCGCCGATCCACGAGTGCGATGTACCTTGATCGTACTGGTGTTCAGGCTCATTATCAGCGCATCTACCGGAGTTTCAACGCTGTATGGACATTGGTATTCCTATAAAAGACCTTGGCACTTATCCCGTCGACGCACTGGCGAGCACTATTTTGTCGCTGCCGGAGGATGCCTGGTGGGGCAACCAATTTAGACAACACGAATATGAGGTCCACCAGCACACCCAATCCATCGTGATGGTGTTCACCGACGGTCATGGTTGGCCAAACATCGAAGTGTCTCGAGATAAAGGCTGGGATCTGCTAGCGGAAGAGGCGCTTCCACTGATGCATCAGATTCTTGAAGATCACTATCCGCCTGGCGGCACCATTATTCGAGCGATGGCGGCGCGCCTCGAGGCTGGTGGCATCATCAAACCGCATCATGATGGGCATCCATCATTCCACTATGGACACCGCATCCACATTCCGATCTACACCAATCCCCTCGTCCGGTTCATGATCGATGGCCGGCCACAGCGCATGAAAGTCGGCAGCGTGTATGAAATCAACAATCAGAAACGCCATAGCGTCATGAACAAAGGAAGCGAGGGAAGAATCAACTTCATTTTCGACTACATTCCTCCCTCTAAAATTAGTCGTTAAACGACCCTAACTTTGCCTGCTGAGCAATTCATCGCGATGACCCGGGAATGCATCAACTAGGTAAGTCGCCGCAATGTGTTTAGCGTTCTTCTTAGTCAGCGATCTAGGTGCAACGAGCAGTGACAACCAGAGACCATCAATCATCGCGAGATAACCGGTTGCGAGCTGTCCTGCATCGAGATGCTGATACCCTCCGGTCGAGATGAGCGCCGCTAGCACCTGCTCAAGCTTGTTTGCCGCCAACCGGTCCATCGACGAGCAAATCCTCTGGTACACAGGTCGCGCGCTTGCTTCTCCATAATAGGCAAACCACACCGACATTTTTTCCCGATTAGTGACATTGGCGCTAAACTGAAAATCGAGGAGCCGAGCCAGTCGAGCGGCGGGCGAATGCTCAATGTCGTCCTCAAGGATTGCAAATTGCCCGCTGTGGTATTCCCGCATGACCGACTCAAGGGTTGCTCGAAGCAAATTCTCTTTGCTCTGAAAGTGCAGATTTGCAATACCAAGACTGAGACCCGCCTCGCGCGTCACCATCTGGAGCGTCGTTGCCGACAAGCCGACTCTTGCAATACAACGCATCGTTGCTGAGATGAGTTCTTTCTGCCTCACTTCCTTCGACTTAATTTTGCTCACTGCGCCCCCTAACCTTTATAGCCGCTTCAGCGTCGACTCGATCCAACATCCAACCTGATGCCGCCCAGTGCTCACGGAGTGCCAGACTTTCACTAACCTCGTGCACCAGCAAAATGCCCCCACCAACTTCCTAGTCGTGCTAGTTATCACCTAGCTCCCGCGCACCTTAACGGATCAACATTTAAGCAAAGAATGAATGATGATTCATTCCTGATAGCGTTTCGCCACGAAAAATGCCATGATTTTTACCTCAAACACGATGTGGAGCTGGTCTTGAATCAATACGATGCGATCGTCATTGGTGCCGGGCACAATGGCCTAACGAGCGGCGCTTACCTCGCAAAGGCGGGGCTGAAAGTCGCGGTCCTCGAACGGAACCCCTATATCGGTGGAGCAACCGTCAGCCGCGAGCTTTACAAAGGCTGGTACTACTCAAATTGCTCTTACGTCTCAAGCCTGCTCCGCCCAGAAATCACACGGGACCTTGAGCTTCCCCGCCACGGCTTACAGGTCGTGCCTTTTGGTGGCGGCGCTACATTTATGCGGAACGGCGATTACTTCGGAAGCTATAGCGACCACGACCGCCACTATCGAGAAATCGCGAGGCACTCCAAGAAAGACGCTAACGCTTACGACCGATATGCCGCTGACACTAGCCGGCAGACGCGCTTGATTCGCCCCTTTCTTCTGAAAACAGCACCCGACCCGACATCGCTGAAACCCCGAGATCTAAAGGACTTATTGGATTTCGCTGGTTCGTTCACAGCACTGGGCGAAGAAGGCCTGCTCGACACCATTAAGTTCTGGACCGCAAGCGTCGGCGACTACCTCAATGAATACTTTGAAACCGATGTCATTAAGGCTCACATGGCGGGCAGCGGCATCATAGGAACGGCGCTGGGCGTTTACTCGCCAGGCACCGCCTATGTACTGCTTCATCACTACATGGGCGACGTGGATGGCAACGTGGGCTCATGGGGGTTTGCTCGAGGCGGCATGGGCGCTATCGCGGATTCCCTGTCCAAAGCGTTTCGTTCGTTTGGAGGCGAGATCATCTGCGACGCCAATGTCGATGAAATCATTGTCAAAGGCGGGCGAGCGAAAGGCGTGGCGCTAAAAAATGGCGACGAATATTACGCTGATATTGTGGTATCCAACCTTGACCCCAAGCGCACCTTTCTCGACATCACCAATCCTAAGGACCTGCCTGCCGACGTCATCAAGAAGGCTGAAAATTTCAAGATTCGCGGGTCATCAGGAAAGCTCAATATCGCGCTAGACGGGCTCCCCGTATTTAACGGGCTCGATCCTAGGAACCGTCTTATGCAAGGAGACCTCCACTTCAGTGACAGCCTCGAGCGTCAAGAGCGTGCCTATGATGATTGGAAGAACGGCACTTGGTCGAAAGATCCCTACCTCGACATGATGATTCCATCATTGACCGACCCGACGATGGCGCCACCAGGTAAGCACATGATGAGCGTTTTCGTACAGTACGCCCCGCCAAAAGTTAACGGTGGAGAGTGGACCGATGAAGATAAGGATGGATTCCAAAAATCCGTCATCGACCAGATCTCTAATTACAGTCCGAACTTTAGGGATCTGATTCTCCACGTCGAATGCCGTACGCCGCGCGAGATCGAGGCAGAAGTGGGTTTGACCGAGGGCAATATTTTTCAAGGCGAATTAACCTTCGATCAATTGCTCTTTAACCGCCCCTTCCCGGGCTACGCGCAGTACCGAGCGCCAATCAAAGGCATGTATATGTGCAGTTCAGGAACCCACCCCGGGGGCGGTGTAATGGCAGCACCTGGCGCGAATGCCGCACGGGAAATACTGCGGGACTTACATCGACCCAACCCCGTACCCGGAGGCTATGCGGATGACTAAGTATGATGCGATTGTAATTGGTGCGGGTCATAATGGACTCATCGCTGCGTCCTATCTTGCTAAGGCCGGCCACTCCGTCATCGTCCTAGACGGCAGAGCTTCACCCGGCGGCTGTGCTTCATCCAAAAGCATTGGCGAAGGATTCACCGTTTCAGATTGTGCGCAGTGGATCACTCAGCTGGATCCAAAGATCGTGAACGATCTAAAACTCGGTCAACACGGTTTATCGCTAGGTGACGCAAAGTCGACCATTGCCCTGCAGGTCGATGGTGATCATCTGGTGATAAAGGGTGACCACGTATCAGGAGCAGGCATCACGTCGACCGATCAGGCCGCGCTGCGAAGTTTCAAGTCCCAGGTCCAGACGTTTACAGCGCTCATGAACAAGGCCTATCAAGCGCGAGCGCCAAAACTCGTAGACCACAATTGGACGGACCGCATCACGCTCATGAAACTAGGGCTCGGCCTCAAGCTCATGGGGCGGGCCAACATGCAGGACCTGATGCGCATCATCATGATCAATATCTACGACGTCATGAATGAGCACTTCGATCATGAAGGCCTGAAAGGCGCGCTGGCGCTCGATGGGATTACGGGAACGAACATGGGCCCCCGCTCTCCTAACACGGTGTTTAGCTACTTACATCGCGCCATTGGTGAACAGTTTGGCATCAAAGGGCCCCAGCAAGTCATCGGCGGCATGGGGCAACTCGGGCTGGCGCTCGCCCAAGCAGCTGAGAGCCTTGGCGCCACCGTTCAACTGGGCACGGCAGTAACAAGCATCAACAAGTCTGATGATCGCGTGACTGGTGTAACTCTCGAAAGCGGTGAATCACTCACTGCAAAGGTAGTGCTGTCTAGCGCAGATCCCAAAACGACGTTTAAGGATCTTGTAGGCTACCAGCACATTGAGACCGGGATGGCGAGGCGAGTCGAGCAATTCAGGACACGCAGCGGAACAGCCAAACTCCACCTGACCTTGAGCGGTTTACCGTCTTTCAATGGCCTAGAGGATAAAGATCTCAGCGAGCGGTTAGTGGTCGCACCGAGCATGGACGCGATTGAATCCGCATTTAATCCCATGAAATATGCGGAGTGCGGATCGAGTCAGGTCTTTGACATCAGTATTCCCACGGTAGAGGACCCATCCCTAGCACCGACCGGTAAACACCAGCTAACGGCTCTGGTTCACTATCTCCCCTACGCGCCAACCGAAGGATGGGACGCACTTCGCCAGAAAGTACTCGATCAATTGATTGAGCAACTGAGCCATTACGCACCGAGCCTTAGACAACAAATCATAACGGGTGAGCTACTCACTCCCGCCGACTTTGAGGCAAGCCATGGCATGAACGGTGGCAATTGGCACCACGGAGAACTCGCCATTGATCAAGCCCTCATGATGCGGCCTTTTCCAGGCTCAACCCAGTATCAAACGGCGCTGCCAGGACTTTACTTATGCGGGGCAGGCGCTCATCCCGGGGGAAGCCTCATGGGACTCCCTGGGAAAAATGCCGTGGAAGCGTTGCTCAAGCAAGGAGATTTAGCATGAACGCACCTAAGCGAAACACCATGCTACTAACCACCCCTTTTCACTCGAGGGTGGAGGCTATGTGCGATGTGAATGACTGGGGCAACTGGATGGGTTACACCACACCGAACGCCTACTTTGACGTGGAGCTGGAGTACTTTGCCATTCGCAGCACCACCGGCGTCTTCGATTTATCGCCGATGAATAAGTACCGGATCACCGGCCCAGACGCTGAGGCCTACCTAAATCGCATGGTGACCCGAGACGTTAGCAAGATCCGAGTAAATCGCGTTGGATATGCCGTTTGGTGCAATGATGCTGGCGAGGTCATGGATGATGGCACCATTTTCAGATTGGGCCAAGACGATTTCAGGCTTTGCTCCTACCAACGTGCTGATGAGTGGCTTGAGTGGTGCAAACTCGGATTTGACGTATCCATTACCAACGAGACCGAAGACATCGCGGCGCTTGCGGTACAGGGTCCAACCTCCTGCACGGTTCTCTCACTGCTTGGCCTTGAAGACCTCAATCAGCTGAAACCTTTTGGTATCGCTTACTACACATTCAATGGAGCCCCTCTGATGGTCAGCCGCACAGGCTTCACGGGCGACCTTGGCTACGAAGTGTGGATAGCCCCGGAACATGCAGAAGCGCTATGGGACCAACTATTCGAGCTAGGCCGTGATTACCTCATCAAGCCAATCGGCTCCTACGCCCTTGATATTGCGCGAATCGAAGCAGGCTTCCTACAGGCTCATGTAGACTTCGTGCCCGCCGAAGAGGTAGTTCGACCTGGCCGTTCGCGTAGCCCGCTCGAATTGGGGTTGGAATGGTTAGTCGACTTCAAAAAGCCACTATTCAATGGCCGCTCTGCGCTGCTTCAAGAAAAGGCCAAAGGGTCGCGGTATCGCTTTGCCCTGCTCGACGTAGAGGGTAATAAGCCTGCGCATCACTCCTTTATCTTGAAAGGAGATCAACAAGTGGGCACCGTCACCTCTGCCGCTTGGTGCCCCACTGCTAAATCGAATCTCGCGTACGCGCAAATTGAAATGCCTCATGGCGCGGTCGGCGATGAACTCGTTGCAGAAATCTACTACCAACGCGAGTTGCATTGGACGAGGTTGCTGGCGCCTTGCAAGGTCATCGATGCGCCACTTTTCAACCCCAAACGTAGACGTCAGACGCCGGCACCACCTTTTTAGGGGGGCTCAGGAATACGCTCGACGCTTTGCACGATCAAAGCGCCGCAACCCGCAACAGCATGGACTTGGGAGTTTGATTCATGCGGCTCATTGCCACACACGTTGATGATACCTTCGCTCTTCTTCGCTGTAAGCTCGAGCAAGAAAAAGCGAAACCCCATCGCGCCATCGACCCTTATTTTTACAGATCCCATCTTGTTCATGAGCAAGAACTCGAGCACTTAATTTTCAAAAGCTGGAT
>CAJXDD010000099.1:0-9672 GCA_913052075.1 uncultured Gammaproteobacteria bacterium | reverse complement strand
AATTTGCCTGGCCTTACTATCTTGCGCTCGGCGTGATCAGCGGGCTTTTTATCTATCAGCAATGGCTGATAAGAGCAAGAGAACGAGAAGGCTGTTTTGCTGCCTTCCTAAATAATCAGTGGGCAGGTATGGTGCTGTTCATTGGCGTTCTTAGCCAGTATTGAGTAAACGCAATGCACCGATTACTAACCCGATTGGATCTGCTCTCTGAACGCGTGGGCGACGTCTGCGCGTGGATGGTTTTTTTGATGATGATCGGAACAACGGTTGTCGTGTTCCTACGTTACTTCCTAAATGTAGGCTCTATTCCGCTACAAGAGGCAATTCTCTATCTTCATGGCGCCGTGATAATGCTCGGCATTGGATTCACGCTAAAAAAAGGGGGGCATGTGAGGGTAGATATTCTCCACCGCTCACTGAATCCCAGGCTTCAAAGACGCATTGATATGGGCGGTACGTTTATTTTTCTGATTCCATTTGCGTTGTTCACACTTTGGTCGAGCCTACCTTATGTTCGATTTTCTTGGTCGGTTCTAGAGGCGTCGTCTGCGCCTGGTGGACTTCCCGGCGTGTTCTTGCTCAAGTCGCTGATCCCTCTGATGGCGGCGCTGCTACTCGTTCAAGGCTGTGTCGAGCTCGCCAAAATGATCGTTAAAGCAAGGGAGCAGCACTAGTGGAATACGCCGCCCTTTACATGTTTACGGCAGTCTTTGTCCTACTCCTTTTGGGTTATCCAGTGGCGCTCACGCTCGCTGGCACGTCACTCATCGCTGCGCTCCTCGGCGTTGTAACCGGCCACTTTGACCTGATCTTCTTGAACGCCCTACCCAATCGCCTGTTTGGCATCATGACCAATCAAACCCTGATGGCCGTTCCGCTTTTTGTGCTAATGGGTGTGATTCTCGAGCGTTCAAAAATTGCAGAAGACTTATTGGATGCAATGACCAGGGCCTTCGGTCGAGCACCGGGCGGCCTCGGCCTTGCCGTTTGCCTCGTTGGCATGCTCATGGCAGCAAGCACCGGCATTGTCGGTGCCACGGTCGTCACCATGGGGCTGATGGCGCTGCCAACGATGCTCAAAGCGGGCTACAGTCCTAAGCTGGCAACAGGCACCATCTGCGCAACCGGCACGCTCGGCCAAATCATTCCGCCTTCTATTGCACTGGTTTTACTTGGCGATGTCATCGCGAGCGCGTACCAGCAGTCTCAGCTCTCGCTTGGCATATTTAACCCGAGATCAATTTCGGTGGGCGACTTGTTTGCTGGCGCCATAATTCCAGGGTTAATTCTGGTGATGCTGTACAGCGTTTTGATGATTGTAGTCGCGCTAGCAAAGCCAAAGCTTGCACCGCCTGCTGATTTGCCGAGTGTGCCATTTCCCACCCTAATGAAGAGCGCCGCGCCTCCGATGATCCTGATTGTTTTGGTGCTAGGTTCCATTCTGTTTGGCGCCGCAACGCCCACCGAAGCTGCTGGCATTGGTGCGATGGGCGCGCTCGTCATGGCATTACTTCGCAAAACGCTCGACCGCGAAGCGCTATCATCAAGCCTCTCCTCAACGGTTGAAACGACCGCGATGGTGTTCTTTATCCTGATTGGCGCATCGCTCTTTTCGTTGGTGTTCCGCGGCTATGGCGGGGATGAGTTAGTTGCGGGAATTTTTGAGCACATGCCTGGGGGCGTAGCGGGTGCCCTTACAATCGTGATGCTCACCATCTTTTTACTGGGTTTTATTCTCGACTTCATCGAGATCACCTTCGTGGTAGTGCCTATCGTTGGTCCAATTCTGATGGCTATGGGTGTCGATCCCATCTGGCTAGGCATCATGATTGCCGTCAACCTCCAAACGTCGTTTTTAACACCACCATTCGGCTTTTCTCTTTTTTACCTGCGAGGGGTTGTACCAGGTACCGTCGCTACTCGCGATATCTACCTTGGCGTGATCCCCTTCATCTTGATCCAGCTTGCGATGCTCGCGCTCTTAGTGTGGCAGCCTGCGCTCGCGACTTGGCTGCCGAAGCAGCTCTACTAATAGGCTAATTATCTGTGAAACCCTCCAAGTCAGCGCGCATATTCGATAGTGCGCGCTCAGAAAGCTCGTTGTAGTTCATGACGTTCTGTCGATACTGGGTGTAGGACTCATAAATTCGGCCGTAGAGCGGATCTTCACCAATCATGGCCTGAACTTTCTCATCTGAGATTCGCTTCAGCTCGGCGAGCACATCATCTGGCAAACGTCTAACGTCGACCCCATGCTTTTCAGTCAGCTCCTTAAGGGCTTGGTTATTCCTAGCCGTGTATTCAGCGAGCACATCGTTGTTAACAGCCTCAGCAGCTGTTCGCACCATCGCTTGCAGATCTTTTGGCAGTTCCTCCCAAGCGGCTTGGTTAATTGTGAATTCAAGGTTAGGACCCGGTTCCTGCCATCCTGGGTAATAGTAGTACTTTGCCACCTGATGGAATCCAAGCACTAGATCGTTGAAAGGCCCTACCCATTCCGCCGCATCAATGACACCTGTCTGTAGGCTCGTAAAGATCTCACCTGCCGGTATATTGACCGCCGTGCCGCCCGCAGCATCAAAGACCTCGCCACCAAGCCCGGGAATTCGCATCTTCACGCCTTTCAAGTCATCTAGCGAATTGATTTCTTTATTGAACCACCCAGCCATCTGAACGCCTGTGTTTCCGCCCACGAGCGGTACCAGGTTGTATCGAGAATACAGCTCTTCCCACAAGGCCATTCCACCGCCATGGAGCAACCAACCATTCATCTCTTGCGCAGACAACCCAAATGGTACCGCCGTAAAGAGCTGTGCCGCAGGCACACTTCCTCGCCAGTAATAGGCAGCGCCATGGCCCATCTGGACAGTGCCTTGCGATACCGCTTCGAAAATCTCGAGCGCAGGAACCAGCTCGCCTGCACCATACACTTTAATGTCGAGCCGGCCATTGCTCATTTCACGAACGCGGTCCGCTAACTTTTCGGGTGCCATTCCCATGCCAGGAAAATTTTTTGGCCAAGTGGTCACAAGTCGCCATTTGAAAGTCTGTTCGGGTTGCGAGGCGCTCGCGTTACTGGTTGCCGTTTCCGCCGCACCACCGCACCCAGCCACCATCCCGATCACACCCAACACCAACATGATTCGTCGCCACATGGTTTCTTATTCCTTTGGTTCTAGTTTTGCCATAGCCGCCATTAGCCATTTGATCCCCTGCCCATCGAACGCTACTTGCACCCGCGCCTGTGGGCCAGTGCCCTCATAAGCCAAGATCACGCCCTCGCCAAACTTAGCATGGTTAACTTTCTGCCCCAACTTGAGCTGGGTACCCTCCACCTCCGACTTGAAATGCACCCTTGGAGGCCTATTCGAACTGAGCGCGGGTCGAACCAGCACTTCATGGGCGCGGATCTCTTCTACCAATTCTTTGGGTACATCGCTGATAAATCGCGATGGACGATTGTAATGATCGCTCCCGTTCATGCGACGAGACTCGGCATAAGTGAGATACAATTTTTGCCTGGCCCTGGTGATACCTACGTAGCAGAGTCTGCGTTCTTCTTCGAGTCGTCCCGGTTCATCCATCGACATTTGGTGAGGAAACAACCCATCTTCCATGCCCGCGAGAAAGACCGTCTTAAATTCCAATCCTTTGGCGCTGTGCATGGTCATCATTTGCACCGCGTCTTGGTGCTGGTCACCCTGAACATCTCCAGCTTCAAGGGCTGCGTGAGACAAAAAAGCGTCAAGGATCGAGATCTCGACCTCGCTATCGTCCTCAAAGAGGACCTGATCATCAGGATCAAAGGACCTCGCTGCTGAGACCAATTCGCCTAGGTTTTCTAGTCGCGCTTGCCCTCGCTCACCGCCTTCTCTTTCATACAGTGCTTTGAGCTCCGCTGTATCGATCACCGCTTCCACAAGACCCGGGAGATCTAGCTGTTCGGTGCTCTCATCAAGCTCATTAATGAGCGACAAAAACCCGGCGACAGCACGATGGGCTCGACCCGGCAGCGATTCAGCTGCACATCGCTCGGTTGCTGCCTGCCAGAGTGACACATTGTCTTGACGCGCAGTTTCTCGCAGAAGCTCTACCGTCTTGTCTCCGATGCCTCTCGGCGGAACGTTAACAACACGCTCAAAAGCAGCGTCACTGTCTCTCGATGTAAGTAACCGCATGTAGGCCAATGCTGTTCGGATTTCCGCGCGCTCGAAAAATCGTTGCCCGCCATAAATTCGGTAGGGGATTTGAGATCTTAAAAACCCCTCTTCAAGGACCCTTGACTGAGCATTCGAACGATAGAGCACGGCATGCTCTGAAAGCGCCTCACCTTTTGCTAATCCCTCTTGAACGCGAGCGACAATAAATCGAGACTCGTCGATCTCGTTATATGCCGCGTAAAGACCAATACGCTCGCCCTCTCCATCAGCGGTCCATAGCGCTTTGCCGAGACGATCTGCATTTTTTTCTATCAGTCCGTTGGCCGCCTGAAGAATCGTCGCCGTCGACCGATAATTTTGCTCCAGGCGGAAGACAGTCGCGCCACTAAAATCACGCTCGAAGCGCTGAATGTTCTCAATCTTGGCGCCACGCCACCCGTATATGGATTGATCGTCGTCCCCCACCACCATCACTTGGCTAGCATTCCCTGCCAGCACTCGCAACCATGCATATTGGAGAGCATTCGTATCCTGGAATTCGTCGACCAAAATCGCCTGAAACCGCCGTTGGTAGTGCTCGAGTAACGCGGGCTGGTTCAGCAGCGTCTCGTGCATACGAAGCAGAAGCTCGGCAAAGTCGACTAGCCCGCCGCGCTCACACGCTTCCTGGTAAGCCCCATATATGCGGAGCTGAACTTGAACAAAAAGATCGCCTTGGTCATGGATATGCTCTGCCCGTAATCCTTCGTCTTTTTGCGCGTTTATCCACCAAACCGACTGGCGCGGCGGCCACTTTTTCTCATCAACATCGAGCGCAGCCATCACTCGCCGAACCATACGGAGTTGATCATCGGCATCTAGGATTTGAAAGTTCTGATCCAGGCCCGCGTCCTGCCAGTGCGACCGAAGAAACCGGTGGGCAAGCCCGTGAAAAGTGCCCACCCACATTCCGCGAAGCGGCATGGCCAGCTGACTTTCGATTCTGTGCCGCATTTCGGCGGCGGCTTTGTTCGTGAAGGTCACCGCCATAATACTGAAGGGGGACATCCCTTCGACTTCAGCAAGCCAGGCGATTCTCTGGGTTAGTACGCGAGTCTTCCCGCTGCCAGCTCCTGCCAGCACGAGCGCGTGCCCTAACGGGGCCGATACAGCCTCGCGCTGAGCTTCATTCAACTGATCGAGAATCGTTGTGACATCCATGTGTTTACTTGGAGGATCGAGCCGTATGCAAGGACCGCCAGTGTATCATTATGGTTAAGGTACTCGCCCCTCCTCGGGGCCCATATCTCGCCTTTGCGCTGATGAACTGGCATGCTTTGCCACGGCGAGGAGAGCTGAATGAACATGTTCAAGCGATGGCAGTTAAGCCTAAGACGTAAGGACAAAGAATTTTTGTTTGACGGCGATGATGCTGTCTTTAAAGCATTGCTGCCTAAAGCGAGTACCTACGCTGAATATGGCGTCGGTAAGTCGAGCCTATGGGTGCTTGCTAATTCTCACGCATCCATCTTTGCTGTAGATACCTCTGAATACTGGATCGACCACGTGCGTAGCAAAGCGGGCGAATCCGCAGCTCGCTTCGATATCGACTGGGTCGATCTAGGGCCCATTGGCTGGGCAGGTCGACCAAAAAATTATGCAAGGCGGACTACCTTTCAGCGCTACATTGAATCGCCCTGGAACCGTGGCCAAAAGCCCGAAGTCATTCTCGTTGATGGTCGATTTAGAGTGGCTTGCTTTCTCTATTCCCTCGCCAGCGCCGACCCCGGATCGACGATCTTGTTTGACGACTATAAGGACCGAGAACACTACCATGTGGTCGAAGAATTCTTGGAGCCTACTCGGTTTTGCGGACGCCAGGCGATCTTTGATGTGCCAGAGGCATTAGACCGCGAAGCGCTACTCGCCGAGTATGAGAAGTTCCAGTACGTGATGGATTAAGGGTGCTGGCGCTGGGCCTTCACACAACAGACTAGCGATCACCGGGCCCTTTTGTCGTCTATCGACTTGTTACTGAAGCGTTCGTATTAGAGCACTTTTGTTGGGGAGCTTAACGTCTATGGGCCTGGCGTTTAGGCACCGGATGTTTAATTGTTCTTTGGCTCTGACCTTTCCGTCTTTCCTTTTGTCTTTTTGCCCCGCTTCATTTGCTCGAACGCGTCGCTGATTTTCTGCTCTAGCGCCGCTTGGCCGTCATACGCCATATCGCGAAACGACTTCGCGATTCGAGGCAACGCTTTGGAGCCCACCTTTTGAGATTGGCCGTCACTCGATGCTTTGGTCTCGCTGGGAGGCTGACGCTTTTTCATTCTGTTGCTACTCGATCCGTGCCTAACCAATTGTCGTTAAATCTAATTCTTAATTGATCACTGCTCATCAGATATTCGCTGGTTTCACTTCACGCTCACTCGCTCTGTCAGGCAAATAACGACCAAACCAACGCTCTAATTCTGCTTGAGCGACGCGCGAGCATCCATCGAGGGCTTACCAATAGAGCCCAAAGGCCTCGTAACAGAGCTGGTCCACAAATGTTGCGTCGATCGATATGTAAGCCTTACCTACTTATCCTAAAAAGCCGTGGGCCTCACCTATCGTGCAAGACATTAATCAGATCCATCGCCTCTGACCGGACGCTATCGGCATCGGGCCCAATCAAGGTCATGTGACCTAGCTTTCTCCCCTTGCGCACGCCTTTGCCGTACGTCTGAATGAGTGCTCGAATAGGCCCAGCCGGCAACGTTTCTGGCAACTTATCGTCTAGAAGATTAACCATGGCTGCCGCTTCAGTGAAGCGGGGCGCCGTCACAGGCTCGCCCATACAACACTTCACATGCTGAACAAATTGATCAGGGCCCACTGCACCGATCGTCCAGTGGCCCGTGTTGTGTACGCGGGGCGCAATTTCATTCACGATCAGCTTGCCCTCGGTTAGGAAGAACTCGATCGCTAAGACGCCCACATAGTCCATTGCAGCAACCAATCGTTCGGCAATGCCCCTGGCCTCCTCTGCCAGCGCTGCATCGATACCTGATGGGACAAAACTACCAATCAAGATGCCATCCCGCATCACGTTCTCTGTCATTGGGTAGGTCGTAGTCTGGCCTTGCTCGTCTCTACCAATGACGATTGCATACTCTAGATCGATGGCTATCTCAGCCTCAGCAATTACAGGATAAGCATCCTCAGGAATTTCGCTGGTCGAGTTGCTATCCACTCGCCACTGACCGCCCCCGTCATAGCCGCCGAGTGTTCGCTTGCAGCGAGCGTAAGGCCCGGGCAGCGATGCGAACCCCGATTCAAGCTCCACGGAGTTCTGGGCTAAGAACCAAGGCGATGTCGGAATATCTAGCTGGTCTAGTAACGCTTTTTGCGTATCACGCTCTCGCAGCACAACGAGCGCATCGTAGTTCGGAGCAAGGCCCACGTGAGAAGCGTGCTTTAAAAGATCATCCGGCAAGCTTTCCCGCTCGACCGTGATCACATCGCTGGCATCTAAAAATGCGTCGAACTGATCAACACCGTAAATAGAGCCAAGACCTGTAACAACAGGGGTTTCATCTAAGCACAAGTAAACAACGCGATAGCCTAGCCTATTCGCGGCTTCCCCCAACATTTGACTGAGCTGGCCACACCCCATAATGCCAAGACATTGTTTTGAGGTATCAAACATCAAGGCTATTCAACGGGGTCAACTGGAACGCCGGCGGTTTGCTGCTCACGATAGTGGTCAAGTGCACCTCTGATCGCAGGATCCTCAATCGCCAAGATTGAAGCAACAAATAGTCCCGCATTCACGGCGCCAGATTGTCCAACAGCAAAGGTTGCAACAGGAACTCCTTTAGGCATCTGAACAATGGACATCAGCGCATCCATCCCATTTAAGGCCGTCGCATCAACGGGCACGCCGAGCACTGGAAGAGGGGTCATCGCTGCCGTCATGCCTGGCAAATGTGCCGCCCCGCCCGCGCCCGCAATAATGGCTTTCAAACCGCGCTCACGCGCAGTTCGAGCGTACTGGACCAACCGATCTGGCGTTCGATGCGCCGACACGACCTTAGTCTCGTAGTCAACACCCAGCTCATCAAGCACCAGCGCAGCGCTTTCCATCACTCGCCAATCTGAGCGGGAGCCCATGATGATCCCAACTACGCTGTTCGTCATTTGCCTCGCCCTACCTAGCCAAGTGAAGACTGTTTTAGATTAAATCTCAGTATAACCGACCGCTATTTCGCTAAACGAGTCCTGTCTAGCTTAGAAGATCACCAAATCGGCAAAGGAACGGGAATTAACCTTGAAGTGGAAGAATTTTCCAGAGCCTTAGCCTTGGATCGTCGGAGTAACGTCTCAATCGCGGTCTAATACAATGAAAACTAGTGGGAAGCTTCCGGCAAGGAGGGGGCATGGGATTAATACGTGTCTTCAAGGCTCCAACCGCGCGCTTACTCGATCTATTCAACAAATGACCCGCCTGTGTCTATCTTGTCGGTTCAATTGATGTCGGGATCACGCTGAAGATTACTGTTGGATTTTCCTCCATCAGACTCGATGACATTTTGACTTCAATGGCACGGTCTAGATTCGTTTCGAATTGGTGATTTTTGTTATTCGCCGGGATCTCAATGGTCGCGGGCTGGTCAAACTGGAACTTGAGAGAACTAGTCTTTGGAGCAAGGAAAGACATCGCGCCAGCCATCTTTCTGATGAATTGGTTGAAGTCTTCTATGACTATGAACAAATCTTTATAGGGAATTGTTGTTGAAGATGGAGGTTTAATAGTGGCATTCAAATTGACTACCAACGAGTCTTTATCTTGATTCAATTTCAGAGCAAGTTGCTCCGCTAGATCATCTTCGAATACTGGCAATTCAATGGTCCCGCTGATCAGATCCACGGGTATTTCTTGGAGTGTTTGTTTGTTGTTTTCGATCGATACTTTGACATCGTCGTAAGAGATCTCATCGCTCAGAATCTCTAGCTTGATCTCACTCTGAATCAGTGGCGATTTGGACTGACTAACTGTGCTTAGAAGCCTGTTAATCTTTTCATATTCAATTTCTCGGCCCTCAGATGCTAAAGCTGCAAGCGCAGTTATCACGAAGAAGGCCCCCAGCATTAATCTACCCAGCAATAGTTTTCTATCGACGAGAGTCTCCTTTGACTAATCTATTCGACAGTCACTGATTAGGTTTGAGGAATACTTTGATTGATTAACAATAATTATCTGAAAAATATTGTTCTCTCTCTTCCTTATTCATACCAACTGTATCGTTCATAAAATTATTTCTGTCTTCCCTGGATTTGAAGACCCATATGCAAACAGAGTCCTGTGAATGATAGATTGCTTTTAGTTCATCATCTATTTCGCAGATTTGTTTTGGGATTTCTGTCTTGATACAAATCACGATTCAAATCTACTCAACGGTAACGATTTAGATTTGAGTGCAGAATTAAGGGTGTAGTATTTTCTGAACCCTTTGTGAAACTTCAAATAAAACTCAATTTCTTTTTTATT
>CAJXDD010000098.1:0-9743 GCA_913052075.1 uncultured Gammaproteobacteria bacterium | reverse complement strand
TCGGCGACGATCAACGGCTGTAGCATTAGAAGATTACCCACTGATAAACCGAATAGCGCGAGACTTAAGCCAAGCGTGAGCGGGCTCTCTGAAACTGCCACCAGGAACAACGACAAAGCTTGAAGCACAATCATAGTCAGCGTAAAAGACAGAATCGGTAGGTGCTCGAGCATGAAACCGCCTGCCAGCCGACCCACTACACTCGCAATCGGCAGGATGCTTAACATCCCAACGACATGGTCCTGGGATAATCGCTCGGAGATAATCCCAACCTGATGGGCGATACCCCCGACCTGACCCAGCATAATGAAGACGTAGGCGACGTTTAAAAACCGGTAAAACGGGTCACGAACAGCCACTGCGAACGGGGTGCCATCGACCGTTGTTGGCGAATCGTGTGACTCCGCCTGAGTCAGCCCATCAGGGCCCTCATTGACGTCCTCAGGCCTAGATCGCACTAACCAAATCGTCAGCGGAATGATGCCCAACGCGTAAACGACCGCCATAAGTTGGGTTGCTGGACCTATGTCCATCGACGCTACCCACTCTGCAGATAATGGCGTAATGAGCATTCCGCCCACCGACAACCCGGTTGATGCGATGGACAGCGCTCTAGCCCTGTAGACCACAAACCAACGAGCAATCAGCGTCGTGGCAGGGAGCAATCCCGAAGCGCAAAACCCTACGCCAAATAAAAAGTAAACGACGTATAGCTCCAGAAGCGTTGAGACGCTTGATAAAAGCGCCAGCCCTAGGGCAGAAATCATCGCTCCTGTGCAAATAATCCATCTAGCATCCACTCGATCCAGGATGGGCGCAATCAGAAGGCCGGATATTCCACTTACGATAAAGAACAGAGAGACAGCAGAGGAAGCGGTCATCACGGAAAAATTACCGGTCTGGGCGAGCGCCTGTATCAACACCGCATGGTTATAAAAACCGAGACCAGAACTGAGCGCCATGACAACGAAGAGGCCAACGACTACTTTCCACCCTGCGGACACGCTGCTCCATCCTGTTAGCGATTTGGTGAGGACTTCGAATGTAACACACGCGCACTCACAACCACCCCCGCCCCAGCTACAGCGCCTGTGATAGCATGCTCGCCATTATTTTGGGGTCAGCCAGCATGTTTCGATGGGTCGTTCTTTTTGGTGTTTGGGCGGCCTACAGTGCATTTGGACTCGTAGCGACTAGCCTTGCTCCACTCGTTCCTCTGGTTGAGCAAGACCTTCAACTGTCACACACAGCCATGGGCAGCATCATGGGGGCCTGGCAGCTGACCTATATCGCGGCCGCTATCCCTTGCGGACTCTTTTTGGATCGCTACCCCGCGCGATACACCTTGACTCTCGGCATCTTGCTCATCGCGCTCTCAGCGCTTTTGCGCGGATTCGCGACCGACTATGCGAGCCTACTCTTTGCGGTCACGTTGTTTGGTCTTGGCGGACCGATTATTTCAACCGGCGCACCCAAAATCATCACAGGATGGTTTGAGGGCTCTAGTCGCGGACTCGCCATGGGGGTCTACATGACAGGACCCGCTATTGGTGGCGTTGTATCACTGACCCTAACCCACACCGTGTTGCTTCCATGGCTTGGGGACTGGCAAACCTTGATGATTGTCCTCAGCGTCGTGGTTTCCACAGTTGCCCTTTTATGGCTGCTTATCGCAAACCATTCGCTGTTGCTTGCCTCTGAATCGCGCGCTAAGGCATCTAACTCGCCCACCTCGGAACGTCCGACCCGCTTCCTGCTCAGTCAACGAACGGTCCAAATTGTTTTGCTCATGAGTGTTGGCGTCTTTTTGTTCAATCACGGTCTGAATAACTGGTTACCCGAGCTATTGAAAGGCCATGGAATGACGCTCATCGAGGCAGGATATTGGGCGGCCATCCCCACGGTAATAGGCATCTTTGGGTCGCTAACCATCCCTCGCCTCGCAACTCCTGGGCGGCGATTCAAGATCCTATTGGCGCTTTGCATCTGCGCGTTCGGCTCGAGTGTGCTCCTCCAGTTTGAGCAGCAGGGGATATTAACCGTCGGTTTAATCATTCAGGGCATTGCGCGTTCATCCCTGATGACTGTTTTGGTACTAACGCTCGTCGAGCTGCCCGGTATTGGAGAGCGATATGCGGGCCTCGCCAGCGGTCTCTTTTTTACCGCGGCTGAATTTGGTGGTGTGATGGGCCCCACAATGCTCGGTATAACCTACGACTATTCGGGTGACTTTACCTTGGGCCTCGGATTGCTGTCAGTTACCGCTGCGCTCCTCACCTGGGCAACACTGGTTCTGATGGGAAGGGTCAAACAAACCGAGGCAACCTCAGGCAGTCCAAGCTGAAACGGCGTCATTAAACGATCAACGATTTACTTCTAGCTTCTCGGGCCTAGGTGCTTCTTGAACGGAATGAAGCGGCCGAGCCACATTGAGGTCGACTAGCGTTCTGCCCATCGACTCCCTCGACGTGAGCAAAGATCGCCTGACATCGGTCAACCAGCCGGCACACCGTTTGGGAGGACTCGCTGAGCAATGGGATCAGACCAGGGAGACCTATATATCTCACTGGGCCTGGCCTCAACACTTGGTCGAGAGAAACGATTCGCCATACGAGAATTCACCCTTCGTACAACACTCTATGTACATTCGCAGCAGCAATAAGAAATTCGCTATAGTGTCGCCAAGTTAAGGAGTGCTTGTCTATGCACCAGCCGCTATTCGAAGCCCCCGTCTACTACTTTGGTAGCCACGAGACAGGCGTCACCGAAGTTCATGAAACCATGAATTGCGGCCGGTCAGCGCTCGCTAGTCTTGAGCTCAACCGCCAGGGCTTTACGCTCTCACGTCATCGATCATCAGTCAGCGATTGGGATGATCTCGACGAGATCAATCGCATTCATCGACCAGAAATACGCACACTCGCCAAAACCATCGCGCACTGCGACGAGGTCGTCGTTTATCCGGCGCTGGCGAGGAGCACGGCTCGCGGGCTAGAGGAACCCGACCATGCGCCCATTCAATTCGTACACTCCGATTTCAGTGAAGACTACCGCGCCATGGTGCGTAACCCAGCAAGACCCTATCGCGCCTTTTTGGAGCCGTTGCTTGAAGAAAGTGGCCTGTCCTACCGAGATCTCAATCAGGCAAGCCGCCTTCAAGTGCTTCAATTCTGGCGTAACACCGGGCCAATCAACGCTGATTTCCCCTTGGCCCTCGCAGATGCCAGTAAGGTTTCAAGCAATCGCTTGCACCGAGAGATGATTCAGGAGTACGCGGGAGACCATCTCGAGTTCGAAACGCTTTTCATCAAACCACCGCCAACCCAAACCCAAAACGATGATTGGTTTGTATTTTCTGATCTCACACAAGAAGAGGTCATCGTTTTCCGGACCTATGACAGCTTCGCTGAAGAAGAAGGCGGCGCCTTTTGGACCCCCCACTGCGCGGTACAGAATCCGCACCCTGATGCGAAACCAAGGTCCAGCGTTGAAATGAGAGCGCTCTGCGTCTGGAAACCCTGACTAAATCGAGACTTCGACCGAACTCGATCCGGGAATCTCGCAAAAGTCATCCAAGGTGATGGCCTGAGACACGAATTGGTTGCGATGAGCGCCAGCGCACCAAGACGGCATCACCATGGAATAAAGCCCACCTCCACCACCAACCATCACCAAAATGTGTGCTGGGTCAGCAAAGCACGACCGAATCTTGTCAGGCTCAGCCTTGCCTACAAATCCTGCGTGGATTACCGCGACCTCGCCAACCGACCTCTGACAGAGTCGAGCAAGCCGTTCTCTCACCAGTATTCGGGAGAGTCCTGCCTGATGAAGTATGGCTGCATGATCCGGATTGAGCACGACGACCGCCGCACCGCCACCCAGCACTGCGTTATTGGTCGCAAGATTAGCCAGCCCAATGGCAAGTACCGCGAGCAGTCGGTCGGCATTATCGGGTAGGTCAGCATCACCTGAGTACATCACCGAGTGCGGTGCTTCAGCGCCAACGACAGTGACAACGCTCTCATCTTCGCCATACCCAAGGCTCACGTGCAGCGGTTCGAAAGGACTATTTTCCTCGTCCTCGGCCAAGCAATAAGTGAACTTGCCCGGGTGTCCCAATAGCGCCATGTCCGAAATACCGGGTCTTGCACCCCCAATATTCATCATGGCAAGACGCAGCGCCCGCCCGATGCTTGCATTTGCTCGGTGCCCAGGCCCCAGCGCTCCGTATCCGCCACTGATTCCGCCACAAGCTTGTCTCGCAGGACCATTCACGATTGTTAGCGGCGCAGTGCAGTGAGTCGTCCCCTGCATTTCCGTCAAATCAAAAGCGTCTTGAACGATGGCCTGGACTGCAGCCACCACGACCGGCATATGATCCGGCAAACACCCGGCCATAACCGCGGCCGTAGCCACCTTCTCAACACTCGCGACACACCCCGCAGGACCCATTACTCCTAAACTTTGCTCTGCGGGTAGTCCGCTCGCTAACGCGAGCCTAGCCACTCTCTCTGGTGTGGGTATGACGACAGGCAAGCCGTCGGTCAGGCCCTCCTCGTGCAACTGCTCAAGCGCTGCTTCTTCGGATGGAGCCTTCAGCATAAACAAAGAGCCCTCAGCATGGATTAGGAGCCTGCAATGCAGCGACAATCTCATTGACGAACGCGTGAGCCACCTGCTGCATCGCCTCCTTCCCTGTCCCCGCAATGGGATGGGGCAAGCGAACCCTCGGTATGTCGGGCATCGAAAAGGATAGCGCGACGAAATCACCTTGTTGCCAAAAGTCATCGGTTACCAACGCAACCGCTGGAATGGATCGCTTCGCTGCCGCTATGCCGTCACGCACGGTGCCGGTTGTGCAGCTGCCTCAATGCCCGTAAGCCGCAATCAGGGCATCGCAGCGACTCGCAATGTCATCCATCAGCGAATCCGGCGCTGTGATCGACGCGTTACCCTTATTAAACCGCTCAATGACAAGAGACGGGTACCGGTCATTTAGAGCAACCGCCACGGCGTCCAAGAACGCTTCCGAGTCGGGGAATCCGTTGGCTAACAGACCGACGCTGGACTCCGGCGCCTCATCAAGATTGATTCCGAGCGAATAGGCGATGGGCGCCTCGGCTCGGATGCCGCGTGGATCATGAAACTCAATCGTCAATGTGAATCTCCTGCTCTCCTGACGGAGGATAGTTAAGACTAATTACAAAAAGCGCCCTTGGGGTTGATCTCTCGGACAAGCCTGCATGTCGCTCCCTGAATCAGTGGACCCCGGCGGCGGCGCAGAGTCACAAGGCTTGCTTATTCTGAATGCTATACCGCGACCTATCCGGTTGCTCTTTTGTTGGTCTAATGACGCTAGCACACTCAATCCGGGCAGTCAGCACTGATTAGGCACCGATTATTTGAGCAATGAGAAACCATCGTTTTTTGCCGAACAGTTTGCAAGCCTGTTTGCCTGACCCTAGGATGCGGAGGACCAAGCGAAGGAGCGCCTTTTGGATACGCCATTCATTATTCAAGTCGAAGACGCAGTGCTTGCCGATCTACATCAGCGGTTGGGCAACACGAGATGGCCCGACAGTATCGGTAAACCCTGGGCCTATGGGACAGACGTCAGGGAACTCAAATCTCTAGTGGATTACTGGCTCGCCGCCTATGACTGGCGTCGAGAAGAAGCAGCATTAAACGCCCTCGATCATCGCTTGATAACTATTAGGGGGAGGGAGACGCATTTCATTCACGCGAAGTCCCCTCACGCAGAGGCTCTGCCCTTACTGATGACCCACGGCTGGCCTGGTTCTATCGTCGAGTTCCAAAAAATCATTCCATTGCTCACGCATCCAGAGCTCGCAGGCGGCCAAGCGAGCGAGGCCTTTCATGTAATCTGCCCTTCCATTCCAGGCTACGGGTTCTCAGAAGCGCCATCAGAACCTGGCTTTGACCAGCGTGAAGTGGCGAACGATCATATCGAACTCATGCGCCAGCTAGGCTACGAGCGCTATGGCCTACAGGGCGGTGACTGGGGCTCTGCCATCAGCAGTTGGCATGCGCGACTCGCGCCAGAGCAAATCGTTGGACTACACCTCAATCTCATTTTTGCGCCTCGCCCCAAGGATGACCCCGACCCACTCGCCGGTCTCTCCGATGATGAGTTAGCCCGTTTAAACGCTAGTCGACTAAAAATGGTTGATGGCGCGGGCTATCAGGCCATCCAGGGCAGCAAGCCGCAGACACTGGGATACGGGCTGAATGACTCCCCTGCAGGGTTGCTCGCTTGGATATTGGAAAAGTTTCATGGCTGGACCCACCATCAGGGAGACCTCTGGCAGATCGTGAGCAAAGACGAGGTGCTCACCAACGTCATGCTTTACTGGCTTAACCAAAACATTACGGCGTCTACTCGCCTGTACTACGAGTCCGCTCATGTTCAATCTAACCTGTTTGAGGAGGGCCGAATTGAAGTTCCGACGGGCCACGCTGTGTTCCCCGGCGAGCTTTACTTGCCGCCGAGGGCGTGGGTCGAGCGGCTGTATAACGTGAGGCATTGGAGTATCCAACACCGCGGCGGGCACTTCGCAGCCCTAGAGGCCCCAGGGGCACTTGCCCAAGATCTCAGAACGTTTTTCGCCAACTATCGGTAGTTAAGATCGGACAGACTCGCCAAGCCAACGACTCAATCAAGCCTAATTACTGGCTTGAGAGACTGGCTTTGAATTGACCTTGTCGCTCCAATTTTGCTGTCGCACTATCCGGCTGATTGAGCCGTTCGAGGGTGACGGACTCGATGTCGCCTGAGAAGGGAAATTGATGCTCATAGGGACCCACTGGCGCACCCGTATCACGCCCAATATCGAACGTTTCCCCGCTCATCGAGAAAATCACTGGGACCGTAGCATTGATTCTCTCGCGAGAAACTTCCTCACCATTGACTAACAAGTGGGCAAGGCCGCCGGTCCCAAATCCACCGTCGTGCTCATAGATGACTGTGAGTCGATGACGGCCACTAGCGACAGGCGCTTGGCCTCGCACATAAGTGAGCGCTCGTCCGAAGTAGTTATACAGATAAACCGGCCGGCTCTCCTCATCTAGGTAAAGGCTCCAGCCCGCCATGTTGCCACCCTGGCAAGCAATGACGCCTTTCGCGGCGGCTTGCTTAATGTCGATGACTGCCTCGATGGAGTAAGACACGTTCTTTAAGTTCAAGACGGCGTGTTCGGGCATACGCGTGTGATGCCTGTTGTAGGTGATCTTATTTTGCCCATCAAGCGAGTGAGGCACCGCATAGTCACCGCCTCTTCTAGCCGATGCATCTCGCAGTGGATATACGCCCCGCTTCTCGGCTTCCGCTTCAAACAGCGCTTTCATCGACGCGAGGCGTTCGGCCTGCGTATCTGCCAAATCATGTGACTGTGAGAAATCGTCAGCAATGTTGTAAAGCTCCCAACGCTCCTCAGGCCCATCAAATTCAAATCCCGCAAAGCGAATCCAAGGTAAGCGGCCGTGGAAACAAGAAGCCATCCAGCCTTCGTGGTAGATCCCTCGATTCCCCAAAATTTCAAAATACTGTGTCGTGCGCTGGCTTGGTGCTACTGATGAGTGAAAGGCATAACCCATACTGGTGCCGTCCAATGGCATTTGTTCAATGCCATTCACCCGACCTGGCGGAACAATCCCTGCGACCTCATAGATCGTTGGTGCAACGTCAATCACATGATGAAATTGTGAGCGCGGCTTGGCGTCATGTTCGAACCCTCGTGGCCAAGACACTGCCAGCGCATTTCGCGTACCACCGAAATGAGACGCTACTTGTTTCATCCACTGAAACGGCGAATCTAGTGCCCAAGCCCAGCCCACATTGAAATGGTTTTCACAGCGATCAGTGCCGAAGTCATCTATGTGTTCAAGTAGCCACTCGGGATCTTCATGGATTCCATTCTGAAACGAGGGCGCGCTCCAAGCGCCGTGAATGGTTCCTTCTGCAGAGGCGCCATTGTCACCGGTGAGATAAATAACCAGTGTGTCCTCAAAGCACTCTAGCTCTTCTAGGGCTTCAATGACCCGTAATACTTGAGCATCGGTATGGGCAAGAAAACCAGCGAACACTTCCATCAAACGGCGGGCCACGGGTTTATATCGGTCTGGGTAGTCATCCCAAGACGGGATTTGATCAGGACGAGGCGTCAGTCGCGTCCCCTCGGGGATAATCCCCGTTTCCAATTGCCGCTCAAACGTCCGCTCACGCAGCGCGTCCCAACCATCGTCGAACTGACCTTTGAACCGATCAATCCATTCCGGCGCAACGTGATGGGGTGCGTGGACAGCAGCGGGCGCGAAATAACAAAAGAACGGCTTATCGGGCGCAGAAGCTTTTTGGCGTGCCATCCAGTCGATGGCCTGGTCCGCTAGATCCTCGGTGAGATGGTAATTGTCCCGACCAAGATGGGGCTCGATCGGTGTGATTTGATCATAAACGGGTGGCTCCCAGTGGCTCGCCTCTGCGCCCAAAATGCCATAAAACCGCTCGAAGCCAAGACCCGTTGGCCACCGGTCATAAGGACCCGCAGGATTTTGTTCCCAGGAGGGTGTGAGATGCCATTTACCAAAGCAAGCCGTGTTGTAACCGCTCAACTTCAGCACTTCGGCCATCGTGGCCGACTCTTTTGGAATCACGCTATCGTAGGCGGGAAAGCTATTTGCGATTTCGGTGATCCCGCCCATATGAACGCTGTGGTGATTGCGTCCGGTTAAGAGGGCCGCCCGTGTTGGTGAACACAATGCCGTGGTGTGAAATTGGTTGAACTTCAACCCGCTGCGCGCCACTTTATCGACCCCGGGGCTTGGAATCTCGCCGCCAAAAGCGGAGAAACTGCCAAACCCCACATCATCAAGCATAACCAAAAGCACGTTGGGCTTACCTTTGGCTGGTTGATTCAAGTTCAGCTTTCTTGGCGACGCTTCTCCATAGAGCCTGCCGATCTCTCCGGAAAACAACTCGCTAGGTTTGGGTAAGTCAGTCATTGGCTCGCCTACTGCTTAAAGCTCTCAATATCAAAACAGCTCAGCAACAGGCGCACGTCGTCCGCCGTGCCTCCAGCCACGTTACTCTCTCGCGAGAGCGTGTCAGACAGCGTCGCCTTGCAACTCAAAAGGTCAGCCCAGGCTGATTTACTCAAAGACCAAGTGATCGCAGCCTTATCTGATTCGATGGGCACAGCCACCTGATTACGGAATAAAAGACCCGCACTAGATCCGTCGTCGAATGTAAAGCCGATGGAGCCGCTTAGACCATGCGCAGCGCGGTAATCAAGCAAGACCCTAAGGACAGGCACCCATCTTGCTGCCGGAGCGGCAAGAACCTCTGCCTTGCGGAATCGATGCACCAGAAATCGGTCAAGGTTGAGCCTCCCTTCAAGCGACAGCGCTCGGGTAAGAGCCCAGTTTCTCACGTTAGCTGAGGGCGAACAGGAAGCAATCTGCCGCAAAACCGACGCTAAAAGCGCGCCGTTGTCTTGAGCAGCGTCCTCCCTCGCCCGATCCACTAGCATGCTGGCAAGCTCTAGTGCCCACCGAAGATCCTCTTCGGCCACCGCCGATTGAATCCGATCACGAACGGCGGCCTCTCCCCCCATGGCGGCAATCATTTTAGTAGCGCGATCTGAAGGGGTCATTGGGAATAAATGGCGAGTATCCTCATCAAACCAACCGAATAGGCCTGTATACACCTGCCTCACGTGGTGCTCGAC
>CAJXDD010000097.1:0-9786 GCA_913052075.1 uncultured Gammaproteobacteria bacterium | reverse complement strand
GCTGGAATTCACCGGCTCGGTCACCCTCATCAGCCCCGATTTCAAACATGGTCACGACCACCACTTTTACTTGGACTGGCTCGATCTGCTCATCCATCGAGTGAGTTAGGTCACTTGCTCTGGGCATTGCTATCGCGAGCGCCAAGTAGAGTCCCAAGATGACCCTGGGCAGTACAGAGGGCCCGGTTACTCTTCTAGTCATACCACCTCTCTTCTTCAATTCTTTTCGTAGGAACAAAAAAAGGGGCACGAGGCCCCTTTTTTTACAGCTCTCTCATTTAGAACTTATATGAGATCTTCGCCTGATAGTGTCTTGGTAGTTCTGGCAAAACAACCGTTGTACCGAACAGGTCTGGGAAGTTAGCCCGGAAATACCGCTCGTCGGTAACGTTCTTGGCCGCCAGGATAAAGCCCCAGTCGTCCGCCTCGTAGCTGAGGCTCAGATTGAGTAGCGTGTACGCTGGGAGCCGGACCGCATAAGACTGGCCAGATGCTGTGTCGTCTACATCGACGACGCTTCCACTTACCGCAACGCCGTTACCAAAGTCGTAGGTGGCCGTCATTGACATGATATTTTCAGGCATACCTGCTCGGACCCCTTTGCTGGGCCCCACAGGAATAAGACCTCCGACTTGACCACCCCACAACAACGTTGGGTCAATTAGCGGGAGATCTTCAGCACCTAAGAATGAGAATTCGCTGCCAGCAGCAATGGTTGCGAGCATAAGTGCTTCTACGTTGCTGTAACCGAACGTCATCAGAAACTGCTCGTTTACGGCCCAACGTAATTCAAACTCAGTCCCCTCTGTCTTTACAGCTTGGTTAACCGTGATGGATTGAGCATTGAAATCCGTTCGCTCCATCTCGTAAGTCGACAACGCGAAATACAAGCGGTCATCGAGTAGGCTGCCCTTGATGCCGAATTCCATCAGTTCTGAGCTGTCGAATGCTGCGTTCGTGTATACGTTACCAACCTGAAGCTCGGCGCCCTGCCCCGCAATCACGGTGTTTTGCTCAGATGCGGTCACATAGGGAACAAGGCCTATTGGAGTTGCCCAGCTCACGCTTGCCGTCCAAGAGACACCGTTTGGCTCATCCGTTGCCTCATTGACTGCGACGTCCACGCCTCCCTCTGTTGAAGTGAATGCTGCGTCTGATTGGGCTTTGCCGGCTGGAGTTTTGGAATACATATCAATACTGTCGTAGCGAGCTCCCAGAAGCACAGCCAGTCCTGACTCATGCGTCATATCGAGCATTACGCCGAAGCCAAAGTTTGTGTAGTCACCCACATAGTACTCACTGTATTCAGCATCGATGCGCGTCGCGAGCACGCGACGATCCAACGCCGTGGACGGACCAGTCAAATCACGTCGTGCAAAGTACTCATTGTAGTAGTCGTCGCCGTGTTTAAAGTTGGTCTTTCTAATAGATGGAGAAATCTGAAGAGATGTTGTGAGCGAATCGCTTTCGAAAACTTTGCTCAAAATCAATTGCTCTTCTATCACCCACGTATCGTGGAACTGTGAGAAACCGTAGGCGTTCTCGTTAAGGTTTTCATAGCTCTCATAGAACAACTTATTGGTCAGATTCCAGTCATTACCCAACGTCACGTCGATATCAAAATACAGTGTAGTTACTTGATTTTCGAGCGTGTCATCGTCCGCAATCAGCGTTGTAGACATCGGTAACTGCGCCGTGCCAACGTTCTGTAGAGCCATGTTAGAGTTTTCGTAATCGAACCCAAACGAAGCGTCGCTTAGCGCCGCTAGATCCATTTCTTTCTGGCCAAAGAACGCATAGAGAGCAAAGGGATTAATATCGCCCGCGTAATATTCACCGTGTGATATGAATCCATCACCATCTGTGTCAAGAGGGATCGGAGTTCCCGTAATGTATGTCCCGGTATCGATGAGGTCTTGCGTCACTCGGTTCCAGCCTGCATTTTGTGAGCCGTCATAGTCGTGCCACATGCCACCGAACTGGAGTCGGACGCTATCACTCAAATCCATGTCAAAGCTCGCTTGAACCAGCGCCTGGTCAACCCCTGGCGCATTGGTATAAAAGCTATCCGAGTGCTCCACTTCTCCGTATAAATAGTAACCAAGTGGCTTACCACCCAGCTCCGCAGGCCCCCCAACTTCAGCAGTCATCACGCTCTTGTCCCAACTGCCGGCTGTATACGAAATCGCGCCAACCCGCTCTTCGATGTAGGAGCCAGTTTCTTCGATACGTGCCGATTTCGGGTTGAAATTAAGGTATCCACCGATTTTGGAGGGTCCGTAAATGGGCGAAGCTGGTCCGCGAACAATGTCGACTCGATCGGAGGCGCCAATGGGCGTTGGGTAGTTGCCCGGGTTATCAAGTCGCCTAACGCCGCGGAAGTAGGTCTCGCCCGCAGTTCCTCGGACGTCAAGCGAACCGGCAACACCAAAAAACGACTGTGTGAAAGTTCCGGGAGCGACGGCCACCAACTCATCAACATCAGCCATGTTGAAGCGATCCATCATTTCTTCGGATACTGTTGAAGCTGAGCGCGGGGTCTCCAAAATGGATTTTTCAAATCCAAAAATTGACTCAACACGCTCACCTGGCAAGCTGCCAAGGTCACCCTTGACAACAACTTCTTCTATCTCTTCAGCTGAAGCATTTGAGCCTGCAATTGCCAGCCCTAACGCCGCTGCTAGTGTCAACCTTCTGACATTCTTATTCATAGATTTCCCATTCTTCGAATGAATAATTGTTGGCTGCTCCCGCGAAGCCAACGCCCCGAGTTCTTGTTTATGTGTACCCGAACTTTGAATTGACGCTCTCAAAAGCAGGGGACCCATTCACCGTCTCAATTTTTAAACCGCTTACAACACCCTACAAAAGTCAACTGTGCGCTAACTTGCACGACCCTCCAGGCTGACGCCCAACACTCCGCAACTAACAACCAATTAGCAGCTACATGTTGTTTAGTTCAGTGCCCGTTTGGCAAAACAACTCCTGACGCTGATGGAGCAATTTTCGTACCTATTTTTTGTGGTGAGAGGGGTAATCTGAGCCTCTATCTGATCACCGTTGCCCCCATGCGCATCCGGTGGATTCATTGAATCATCTGTAACAACACTACCATCCCTTTTGTTCGAAATTGAACAGCTATCTGTGTGCTATGCGTGGCTCACCAGACACTATTTCGAGAGATTCTAATCCCTCTGGTCATTGGCTTTGGTTGCCAACAGCAGTCTCTCATTACCAATTAACCTAGTTCACTTAATCGGTTTTGGATGCCCAGCACTGCACCGCAAATACTAGCAACGCCGGAAACGCACCATTAGTTTACAGCAATCCGATTGACATGCACCAAAATGACGCTCAATTAAGCATTTTTCCCTCACAAACCTTGTAGCGACTACACATAAACGCCCGACGCTTTTTATACGATGTAGGTTCCGCCACTATGCCCTCAGATAGAGTACGCTGCATGAATTGCTCTAGCTCCTGACGGAAAGCGTTTAGACGCTCTTCCTTCTCCCCAGCGGAGAGAAACGAGTGAGCCAATGATGCTTCACTCAACTGAACCACCTCGGTCCAACTCAGATTGAAGTGATGTACCGCGACAAAAAATTCGTCCGAGATGTTCGTGTCCCACATACCTCTATCATCGGTTGAGAGTGCAACTGGGACACCGAGTCGCAAATACTCGGGGAATGGGTGGTCGGCGAAGCGGTCCACATACTCAAGCTTCAAATTGCTGATGAGATTGATTTCCATAAGAAACGGACCAAAGCGAAGAGATTGAAGAAGGGGTTCATCGCTGATCAGGTTAAAGGCGTGACCAACACGAGTCGCTCCGAGCAACAAAGTGTCTCTAACATGTGCATTCGGTTCATCGACTTCGCCACCATGAATCGATAATTGCACTCCCGGATACACGCGCCGTAGCGCTCGGATGGGTTCTAAAAATCGCCGAGGATGGCCTTTGTCGTTATCCTCGCGACCGACCATATTGACCGCAACCCACATTGGCTCCTCCGCCACAATCTCAAACGCACGAGCGAGACGGTCCTCAGCATCTGGAAGGAACCTCAGAATAGATTGTTGAAAGCGATAGTGAATACCGGCGGCCTGAACATCTGCTTCACCCATTCGATCTACTAAGATTTGAGTTGACACTTCAATGGGCATCGAAGTCCCATCTGATGTTCGATACCCCTCAGCCAGCACTTGCGGCTCAAAGTAGTGCAACCCCTCTTCGGCAAACGCGAGCGCATTGCGCGCTAGCCCCTCCGCCACGATATAAGGATTGGCGGTGAGGTCCCCTAGCCGCTGCCAGTGCCTTTCAAAAAACTCATCGCGCCCCTCACTCTCGTGATCCAGCCGAATACTGCTCAGCCACGCATTCTTTTCCTGCTCATCGAGCGCTTTCAGTGATTTGAACTCACTTTGCAAACACGGCGATAGCTGGGCGAGCCTTGGTTCGTCAATAGTCTCAAAGTAAATGGGTTCTATGACAGGCTCTGTGATCATGCCGCCGCGCTCAGCAGACCTATTGCCCTTGATCGCACAGTTATTCATCGAAACGCGAGTGAAATACTCGTATCCCCTCTTCGATGAAGCTAATGCTAACTCCAGCCACCACTCGGGAAAGATGGACCCAGTGATATGTAAATGAAGGTCGCCGCCTTTTGGCATTGCCCAAAGAAAATCATGTAACTCCGAGGGAGTCGCGCGCGTTTTAAACGCTTCAAACCACTCAGCAAACTCACGGAGATTAGTATCATCCTGCAGCTTGTCTGCTAAACCATCCGCGCTTTGATTTTGGGAGTAACTAAGACTGGGCAACCCAACACAGATCATCATCACCAACACGAAGCCGGCCAGCCAAGTCTTGTAACTTGCCGCTGCCTGTCCGAGTGTTAATGTATTCATATTCATTCGCTGCTCATCTCGATCTGTTTAACGGGTTCTACCGCATGCTTGTGCCAGCCCGACAGGGGAATGGTGTCCTTAAATTTGACCGCATTCTAGTGCCTAGCAGAGTAGGTGGCTACAATACTCGCCACGAAATGAGGAGCCATCATGGACCTTAAGACAGAGCGAGACTTCATCGGATATGGCGGGCGACCACCACACGCTGCCTGGCCAGGGAATGCCAGGATTGCTGTTCAATTTGTCCTGAACTATGAGGAGGGCGGCGAGCGCTCTGTGACGGATGGCGATGCTCATGCTGAAACCTTCTTATCCGAGATCATCGGCGCCAACCCTTATCCTGCTCGACACATGTCCATGGAATCCATGTACGAATACGGTGCTCGCGCAGGCTTTTGGCGCATCCACCGGCTCTTCCGCGAATATGACCTACCCGTCACCGTTTATGGCGTAGCGGTTGCCCTTGCCCGAAACCCTAATGTCGTTGAGGCGATGCTGAACGCCGACTGGGATATTGCCTGCCACGGTTATCGCTGGCTGGATTATCAATTCGTTGAAGAGGCAATCGAGCGAGCGCACATCGAGCAAGCCATCGAACTGCATACCAAGATCGTGGGATCTAAACCCCTTGGCTGGTACACGGGACGAGACAGCCCCAACACGCGTCGCCTGATCCTGGAGCACGACCACTTCCTCTATGACTCTGACTCTTATGCCGATGACCTACCTTACTGGGTTCCAGCGCCTCAAGGTCATCACTTGGTCATCCCATATACACTTGATACCAACGACATGCGATTCGCCGCAGCGCAGGGGTTCAATTCAGGAGATCAGTTCTTCAGCTATCTTAAAGACGCATTTGACGCGCTTTACGCAGAGGGTGCGGACGCCCCGAAAATGCTCAATGTCGGGCTCCATTGCAGGATTATCGGCCGCCCAGCACGGATTCAGTCCTTGAGACAGTTCATCGAGTATGTACTCAACCACTCCAATGTTTGGGTGCCAACACGACTCGATATCGCCAAGCATTGGCATCGATACCATCCCCCTAATCCCTGAACAGGCAAACTATCGAATCCGCTTCAGCGCGCGATCGATCAGGATCATCAGAAGCGCTGCATTCGTCACGGAAAAGGAAAAGGTCGAAATCACTACGGCTGGTAAGAACGACCACTCGCTGATCGTTTCTGCGATAGCAATCCCCATCACACCAGCAATCACCACGCCCACGTAATCGTAAACCCTGGGTGCCGCTGACCTGACGAGCGAGAAGCCTGCAAAGACAACAAGGCTAAATAGGATCAGGGTCATACCTTTTACAACGGTCTCTGGAATCGCTTGAATCCAGGCGACCGTTGTTGGCAGCAACCCAAGCCCAATGAGCACAACCGCCGCATAAATCCCAATGACTGGGTTCGATGCGCCGGTCGCCCTGATCACGCCATTATTCTGACTGAACGTGGTGTTGGGAAAGGTGCCGAGAACGCTCGCTAATCCGGAATTGAGCGAGTCGCCCATTAACCCACCGCGAATACGTAACCAATAGCTTTCGTCACCATGACGATGACCCGATAAACGATTCGTCGCAGTTAAATCACCGATACTCTCTGTGGCTGACACAATAAAGATCGGCATCATGATCAGGACCATTACAGGCTCTATCCCAAATCCAAACGGCAGCGCCTCCGGCGTTAAAAAAGAAAGGTTTGACGCCGCCGAATCGGGTAGCGCAAATCGATCCATTAGTATCGCAGCGACGCATCCCGCGCCTAACCCGAGTATCACAGAGATCGATCGAATCGAAGCCATGGGCACCAGCATTGAACCGATAATAACGACGGCGACTAGGCCAGCTAAACCAAGATCCAGTGCATCCAGCGCCTGGGATTGATACCCCTCCGCTAGGGACGATGCAGAGGACCAGACGAGCGACAACCCGATCATCATCAATGTCACGCCAGTCACATTTGTCGTGATGACACCGCTCAGTGATCGCACAAACCAAGCCAAACCCATCATGAGCACGGAACACACGATCATCGAACCGAATAGCGTGCCGAGTGCCTGTTCGGGAGCCAGCGTCTCGGTCAACTGATGAAACACATAAATAGAGGTACTGACGAAGGCAAAACTAGTCCCTTGGATACTGAGTAACCCAGAGCCGATCGGGCCGACGCGGACGATCTGGATAATGGTGGCTAGCCCCGAAACCACTAGCGCCGCGGCAATGACATAAGCGGTCTGCGCGTCATTTAAACCCATGCCCAATGCGATGATCAGTGGCGCGGTAATAATGCCACCCATTGAGGCTAACGCATGCTGCAGGCCCAAATAGGCGGATCGACCGGAAAGTGCCATGGGATCGTTGGTCATAAATAGACTTATTGCTTTGCAAAACTCTGACTTTAGCTCATGGGCTCGTGAACCGTCACCTTGATCGCGCATGGCCGCTAGACCAGTGAACTGAACACCTGATTTTGGTAGCCGAGCGATTCATCAGCTGGCGTGGTCATCAGCGATGATGATGGGTAATATCGGTCGCGGGGGCACTTGGGTTTCACACGCCGAACCAACGACGGGCACGGTCGATTTCGATAGGTAACATTCGACCTACACAATTTTGTTCTATTAAACGGCTAATCATCGCTCGATCAGCGATATGACGGGGTAATCATGGATAAGCACTTCATCTCTGCAGAGTCGCTTCTGCGAGACTCTTTCGTTCTCGCGCGCCAGATATTCGACAGCGGCTTTCGGCCCGACTTTATTGTCGGTGTATGGCGAGGCGGTGCGCCCGTTGGTATCGCTGTCCAGGAATTTTTAGAGTTTCAAGGAATCCCGAGTGACCACATTGCGATCCGCACCAGTTCCTATACCGGCATTAATCAGCAAGATAAACAGGTCCGCGTTCACGGACTCCAATACGTCATCGACCACGCTGACAGCGAACATCGCTTACTGATTGTCGACGATGTATTTGACTCAGGCCGGAGCATTCGAGCAATTCTCGAAGAATTGTCTATCAAGTGTCGCAGGAATCTTCCAGAGACCATCCGTATCGCGTGCCCGTGGTACAAACCGACGAAAAATGTGACGTCCCTCATTCCCGACTATTACGTTCATGAAACGGATCAATGGCTTGTCTTCCCCCATGAGCTGAATGGGCTGACCGCAGAGGAAATTCAAGCTGGCAAGCCAGAAATGGCCGATCTCATCGGGCCTGCCACCTCCTAATCTCAAAAAAGCCAAGGATCGAGTTCGCCGCGCAGAGGCTATCGCGCTGTCGCTCCGGTCACTATTTACCCAGTAAGGAATAGTTCCTCGAAGACTTGCCAGAACTAGAGAACGGTAGAGGCCAACTAGTCTTCGCAGCCGGCTGCTTGTGCAGCGTGATGCGAAGCCAGCAGCTTTGCCTGAATGTGTTCACCGGCGGTGGTCTTGGCATACCGTACGTGATCTCCATCCGCCATAAATCCAGACTGGACCTCGACTAAGGTTTTAGCGTCCGGGTCGCAAAAAAAGGCGATCGAAAGACGGGCCCTGCTCGATCGACGACAAACGCGATGGCGGGTCGATGGAAAACGATCATTGCTCCAGTGCGCCATCAAGTCACCCGTATTGAGAACCACAGCGTCGACCGCTGAATCCACATCAAGCCAATGACCAGGATTTGATTCAACCTGCAGCCCGTCAACGCCATCTTGAAATAGTAACGTCATTAGCCCGTAGTCTGTGTGGGCTCCTGCGACAACTTCTCCCGTTGCCTCTCCCTCCGGGTAATAGAGTAACCGCAGGGTCACGTTCTCTCCGGAATGAGCCCGAACAAAGAAATCAGCCGGCAAGCCACCGATAGCGGCGAGACACTCCATCACTTTCTTCGCCAGGTCGAAGCAAGTCATGTAAAAGCCGACCATCGCTTGCTGAAAGGTTTCTGAAGGCCAGGAGCGATAGGGCGCAGGCTCCAACAACCCTCGCATTGTGAAGGTTTCTTTTCGATCTGCAGCACCCGATGAAGGGTCGAGCGCTTCATCGCCAAATCCCTGGTAACCAAAGTTTTCGGCCGCACTTCGATAAGCAAACGCCTGCTTAAACGCTAGATCTTGATCAAAAAACCATGCGGCCTCATCAAACACTGTGTTTGCCAGCGACCAGTCGAACGCTGGGCAGGTCAATTGAACAAACCCATCTTTTCGAAGCGCCCGATCTAGCTGTTCGGGCATGGAGGAATGCTCGTTCCCATGCCAAGCTAAGTCAAAGGCCAAGCGCTGGCTCATTGGGACAATGCATCCATCGCCAAATACTGAACCATGAAATCTCGATCAGCCTTGCTAAGACCGGATAAGTTCCCGAGCGGCATGTAACCTGACTGGATCGATGTCATCGCCCGCACTCGCTGCGACTTTAGCGTGGACAAGCTATCGTAAATCAGTCCTGCCGGCGGGCTCGCGAACCCTGGGTGACTTGGCTGCATGGCATGGCACTGGGCACAGTGCGTTTGGACCAATGAAAGCGCGCGCTGATCACGGTTTTGCTGCGATGCTGCTTGAGCGGGATCGAGTGCACTTTCCATCGTTTGCTCGTCCCCCTCACCTGGCACCGCGCTCGAATTCGGTTGAACGAGCAACGCGACCGTGGCGAGAAGACCTGCGGCAACAATGAGATAGATTGGCTGAACAATACCAATGTGTCTTAGGTTGAAAAAGTGGCGTCCCACCGCACCAGCGAGCATGACAAGAAATAATCCGATCGCTGCCATGTCGTGTTGATAGATCACTGAGAAATGTAGGCTGACCATGCAGAACAGTACTGGTAGCGTGAAATAGTTATTGAAGAATGAACGCTGCTTGGCTTTTTCTGCTCGATCGAGATCCGGCT
>CAJXDD010000096.1:0-9920 GCA_913052075.1 uncultured Gammaproteobacteria bacterium | reverse complement strand
CATTGGAGTGACGGCAGAGCAAATCCACTTCCTCGATCTGTTCCTCCTCCACTGTTTGCTGAGCGACAGCCCTCGACACGATCCAGCACTGTGCGATGAAGTACAAAGCAATTTTCGTCAAACCGTTACTGAGGGTCGAAGACATGACATCCCGCTCCTCAATCGAGGCACGCATGTATCGTTAGGCGATTGGGGCAAGCAACTACTTGACGCGCTGTCACCACTTGCCGAGCGTCTTGATCACAGCGCTCAGTCATCCCGGTATTCTGAAGCGCTGGCGACCATGACTGAGCGAGTGAACAATCCAGACCAAACGCCTAGTGGGCAAATACTCGCCATGCTGACCGGGGAATCAATATCGCTGAGGCAGCTGATGCAGCGCCAGAGTGAGCGCTTTCACGAGGCACTGGTGAAGCAACCCTGGCCAGGGGATCTTAACGAGGCGTTCACTCAAAGCGTTGCCCAATCACATGACGCGGCGAAGACCTACCCAGACAGTGATGATCATCATTTCTTGGAATACCTTGACGAATTTGTAGCAGCCTACCGCCTGGCGCCATGAATCACCTCGCCCACCTGCTCCTCGCTGAGCGCAGCGATGGTCTACTCGTTGGCGGGTTTTTAGGCGATTTCGTTAAAGGTAGGCTGAAAGGTGATCGCCCAACTGCCATCGAACAAGGCATCAAGCTACACCGTTACATTGACCACTTTACGGACCATCACCCCGAGGCCCTAGGGCTGCGCGCACTATTCCCTGACTCAACTCGCAAAATCGCAGGCATCGTGCTCGACCTTATGTTTGATCACCAGCTAGCCCTTGAATTTACTAAGTGGCACCCTGAAGCCTTGGAGGTATTTGAACGCCGAGTCTTCGTTCGACTACTAGCCAACGAGCACGCACCGTACTTTCCCCAAGCCGCACTAGCCCAGTGCCAGGCGATGAGTGCTCGCTTGAGTTTGTCTCGCACGGTTGACCCCGAGTTCTTGTCACGGAGCCTTAGCGAGGTTAAATCTCGGCTACGCAACGGACAAGCACTGATCACTCCATCGACCATTCGTCAGATTCAAAGCCTGGAACCCGCTATACTTCCCCGCTTTGATGCGTTCTTCGGTTCGCTTATCGAAGCAGTCGATGCGTTTATTGCCGATCTGCCGCTGGAAGAGAAGACGCGGCGTAGTCAGCCACCAACGGTTCACACACATTGAAGGAGCAAGACTATGTTGAGATCACTTCTCGCACTTGGCCCTCGGACAATTCATTGCTTATTGGTGGCGGCAACCGTCAGCTATCTCCTTGTCGCACTGTACATGGAGCACGCCATGGGCCTAGAGCCCTGCCCGCTGTGCATTTTTCAGCGGGTTGGTGTCATTGCTGTTGGCATCGTGGCACTGATTGCGCTCATCCATAATCCAGCTACCTTTGGCCAAACAATCTACAGCGCCTTTGGGATTAGCGCCTGCGTTATCACCATCGGCATCGCTGCGCGTCAACTGTGGTTGCAAAGCTTACCCGCTGATCAAGTCCCTGCATGCGGGCCAAGCCTCAATTACTTAATGGACGTGTTCCCCCTCATGGACGTATTGCAAATGGTGCTCGCCGGTGATGGCAGCTGTGCGGAGGTGAGCTGGCAACTGCTTGGCATTAGCATTCCTGGATGGGTGGTTATCGGGTGTATCCCCTTGCTGATCGGCAATCTACTGGTACTACACCGCCAATAACCCACATCCTATGATCCACCTATAAATCCATGCTTTCCCTCCAGCAACTGTCGCTTAGGCGTCAAGCAAAGATGCTTGTTGAAGACGCCTCCCTAACCATCTACGCCGGCTTTAAAGTGGGCTTGGTCGGCGCTAACGGATCTGGCAAAACCAGTCTATTCAAACTCATCCTTGGCGAGCTCGACGCTGATCAGGGACGATTGGAGATCCCGCCTTCGCTTCGTATTGCGCATATGGCCCAGGAAGTGCCAGCCTCGAGCATGACCGCTGTTGACTACGTTCTGTCGGGCGATACCTCGTTGCAAAAAGTCTCGGAAAAAATTGCAGTCGCCGAAGCTAAGAATGACTACACAACCATCAGCGCCCTGTACGAACAATATGCCGACCTCGACGGCTACACGGCGCGATCAAGAGCCGAGCAGCTCCTTGTGGGGCTGGGTTTTTCTGAATCGAACTTCGAGCAATCGCTCTCAGTATTTTCAGGGGGCTGGCGCGTTAGACTGAATCTTGCCCGCACCCTAATGGCACCGTGCGAACTACTTCTGCTTGATGAACCAACCAACCACTTAGACCTTGATGCTATTTTTTGGCTATCCGCTTGGCTGTCGAAGTTTGAAGGAACGCTGATTATCATTTCGCACGATAGAGACTTTCTCGACGACTGCACCACCCACACCGCTTTCTTACACAACCAGACACTTCACTTTCATTCTGGCAATTACTCAGCTTTCGAGCGGATCAGGTCCCAGCAACTCGAAGACCAGGCGAAGCAATACTCCAAGCAACAACGTGCAATAGCCCATATGGAGGACTATGTCCGCCGCTTCCGCTACAAAGCCACCAAGGCGAAACAAGCCCAGAGCCGGCTAAAGGCCATCGAGCGCATGGCGAAGGTTGCTCCAGTCCACGAAGCGTCCCCTTTCCGATTTGAGTTTCCCCATGCGGCCAAAGTGTCCGATCCTCTGCTGCGCTTGGATGATGCCAGTATCGGATACGGGGAACCGCTGGTAGAACGCATCCGGTTCACTCTCTCCCCTGGGGATAGGGTTGGCCTCTTAGGCGTCAATGGCGCTGGCAAGACAACTCTCATAAAAACGCTGATCGGTATTCTGCCTATGCTCGCCGGCGAACGGCTGGAAGGACACCATCTACAGGTAGGCTATTTTTCCCAGCACCAAGTTGACGACTTGAACCTTGAGCAATCGCCACTTGCGCAACTGAGCCAGTTGAACCCGATGGCCGATGAGCTAGCGCTCCGCAAGTTTTTAGGGGGGTTTAATTTTCAAGGCGACCGGGCCCACGAACTACCTAGCTCTTTCTCTGGAGGGGAAAAAGCACGGCTCGCCTTGGCCCTGGTCGCGTTTTTAGAGCCCAATGTCTTGCTTTTTGATGAACCAACCAACCACCTCGACATGGAGATGCGCCAAGCGCTTGCCAATGCAATGAACGCTTTTCCGGGTGCAATTTTGCTTATCTCGCACGATCGTTTTCTATTAAAAAGCACGGTCGAACAATTTGTGAAAATCGAGGAAGGCAGACTGATCCCGTTTGAGCAGGATCTCGACGATTACAAAGGTCTTCTCACCCAACCGAAAGCCTTGTCTGAGGCAGCGCCAATGAACGAACCTGTTACGCCTTCATCTCAGAAGCGTAACCATCGAGAGGTAAGACAACTTGAGACCCGAATGAAGACATTGATGGAGCGAATCGATCGACTGTCAGGCAAGCTCAAAGAGGTCGAGAACGCGCTCTCTGACCCAGCACTCTACGCCGATAGCGATCATCCCGATTTGCAACAGCTGTTGCGAAATCAACTCGGACTCACTGAAGAGATTGCTGAAAAAGAAGCCGAATGGCTCGAACTCTCAAGCCAAGTGGAAAACCTCGCGGGCTAAAAGCTCCCTGCAACATTCGAACCATCTCTGCACTATACTCACCGTTTACCGATACGACCAAGGATCGCCTCATGCGCGCGTACCCAGCCACACGACCAAGACGATTAAGGAAGACAGCGGCCAGCAGACGACTCGTTCGGGAAACTGTGTTAACTGCAGCCGACCTAATTTATCCCGTATTTTTAATCGAAGGGGAAAACACCCTTGAGCCGGTTCCCTCCATGCCCAATGTCAATCGGATGACGATCGATTTGTTTCTCGAGGAAGCGGCAGACTGCGCTGATTTGGGCCTTCCTGTGATGGCTATTTTCCCAGTGGTTCCCGCCGAGAAAAAGAACCTAGAAGGCAGCGAAGCTCACCATGAAAACGGACTCGCACAGAGAGCCATCAAAGCGCTGAAATCCCAAGCCATTGATATTTCCGTCATGGCTGACGTTGCCCTCGACCCATTCACTAGCCATGGCCAGGATGGTGTGATTGACGAAATTGGCTACGTCCAAAACGATATCACCGTCGATATTTTGGTGAAGCAGGCACTCTCCCAGGCCGAAGCTGGCGTCGATATTGTTGCACCGTCCGACATGATGGATGGGCGAATCGGTGCCATTCGTAACGCTCTGGAGTCAGCAGGATTTATCCACACGCAGATCATGGCTTACTCGGCAAAGTATGCGTCAAGCTATTACGGGCCATTTAGGGACGCAGTGGGGTCCGGCAAGCAGCTTGGCAAAGGAAGCAAGGAAACCTATCAAATGGACCCTGCTAATGCGCTTGAGGCCCTCGCTGAGGTCTCGCTCGACCTCAGCGAGGGCGCCGATATGGTCATGGTTAAACCGGGCATGCCCTATCTCGATATTCTGCATCGCGTCAAAGAGACATTTGGGATGCCGACGATGGTGTACCAAGTCAGTGGCGAGTATGCGATGCACCAGGGAGCAATCGACAACGGCTGGCTGAGCGAGTCAGTTATTCTAGAGGGCCTAACGGGGATGAAGCGAGCTGGCGCGGATGGGATTCTTACGTATTTCGCAAAACGTGCGGCAAGCGAATTAAAGACCGGGTAAGCGTCGTGTCTCGCGTGAACGCAAGTCCCACATAACCATTTTGATTGTGTCGAACGGTTATAACGCCTAATATGTTGGCGCAACTTTTTCTACTTTGGAGTCATCTTATGGCGGATATTGGCCACGTTACTGATGCAAGTTTTGAGAGCGATGTACTGAACTCAGACCTTCCAGTACTTGTTGATTATTGGGCAGAGTGGTGTGGCCCGTGCAAAGTCATCGCGCCTGTTCTCGAAGAAATTGCAACCGAGTACGACGGCAAGATGAAAGTCTGCAAGCTCGATATCGACGCTAATGGAGAGACGCCACCTAAGTATGGGATCCGCGGCATTCCCACGCTGATGCTATTCAAAAATGGCAACGTTGAAGCTACCAAGGTTGGAGCACTGTCTAAGTCACAGTTAACGGCATTCTTAGATAGCAATATTTAGCTTTAACTGGTTTAAAGCACTGCTGCAGCTGCATCAGTGCTTCAAGCGACCCTCAGAAAACAGTTGACTTTTCCCCCAGAACCCTGCATTTTGCTGTTCGTGGCCGCCATATGGCTGCCACAATCCGCGTGAAATACTAACTTCCCCGCACTCAAATCAACGTCGCTCGCTCGTCGCAGCGCATCAACCCCACCGATTTCTAAAAGACTAACCTATGAATTTAACCGACTTAAAAGCCAAGCCCATTCCCGAACTATTAAACATTGCGCAAGAAATGGGGTTAGAAAATCTGGGCCGTTCCAGGAAGCAGGAAATTATTGCGAGCGTCCTGCGAAAACATGCGAAAAGCGGCGAAGACATTTATGGCGACGGCACACTTGAAATCCTCCAAGACGGCTTCGGCTTTCTCCGATCACCTGATTCGTCATACCTTGCTGGACCAGACGATATCTACGTATCACCCAGCCAGATTCGACGTTTTAACTTACGTACTGGCGACTCTATCTCCGGAAAAATAAGGCCTCCCAAAGATAGTGAGCGCTACTTTGCACTGTTAAAAGTTGACCAGATCAATTTTGCAGATCCGTCAGAAAGTAAGAACAAGATCCTCTTTGAGAACCTGACGCCCCTATTCCCAGATGCGCCGTTAACGCTCCAGGGCGGAAATGGCAGCACCGAAGACTTAACCGCAAGAATCATCGACCTCTCGGCCCCCGTTGGAAAAGGGCAAAGAGGATTAATTGTCTCCCCACCAAAGGCGGGTAAGACACTTATCTTGCAGAATATTGCGCAATCGATCATGCGTAACAACCCTGAGACACACCTCATCGTCCTGCTGATCGACGAAAGACCAGAAGAAGTGACGGAGATGCAGCGCTCAGTTAGGGGGGAAGTCGTTGCATCAACCTTCGATGAACCACCGTCGCGTCATGTTCAAGTCAGCGAGATGGTTATCGAAAAGGCCAAACGATTGGTTGAGCATAAGACCGATGTCGTCATTTTGCTCGACTCTATTACGCGCCTCGCAAGGGCATACAATACGGTGATCCCGGCGTCGGGGAAGGTATTAACTGGGGGTGTAGATGCCCATGCGCTAGAGCGACCGAAGCGGTTCTTTGGCGCAGCTCGAAATATCGAAGAGGGCGGTAGTCTGACGATCATCGCAACCTGCCTTATCGATACTGGCTCCAAGATGGACGAGGTGATTTACGAAGAGTTCAAGGGCACCGGTAATATGGAATTGCATCTTGAGCGCAAGATCGCAGAGAAGCGAGTATACCCGGCCATCAACATTCGCCGGTCAGGCACACGAAGAGAAGATCTCTTGATGACCGAAGAAGAGTTGCAGAAGGTGTGGATCCTGCGCAAGATCTTGCATGAAATGGATGACTTGGCTGCGATCGAATTCCTTCTGGGGAAGATGAAGAAAACAAAGACCAATGAAGAGTTCTTTGCCTCGATGAAGCGCAGCTAGACACGGATCAAGGGATGAGCAACCGTTGGTCCGCCCGTGTCCTGGAGCACGATTTTCTAGCAGCCGATGTTCGCCGTCTAACCCTTGAGAAGCCAGAACAGGCACCGAATTTTTACGCGGGTCAGTATCTGCAGCTGATTATTGATGATCAGCGGTTTCCATATTCTATTGCAAGCGCCCCACACACCGACGACCTCGAGCTTCACATCAAGCCGACTGAAGGCTCGGCTGACTCGTTGATGGCTGAGCAATACCTCAACGAAAAGCCGGCAGCCGTCGATTTCACATACCCTCACGGCAACTGCTATGTGGACAGCGTCCCTGAATGCTCTGTCATTCTGATCGCCGCAGCAACTGGCGTAACCCAGATGCGAAGCATTGCGCGCTGGCTACTCGCGCAGCCCGAAACACCAACCGTATCCTTGTTTTGGGGCACATTAACCCCGGAGGAGCTTTATCTCTCCGACGAACTCGAGAGCCTCGCTGCCAGCGACCACCGCTTTCAGTATTATCCTGTGGTCAGTCAAAGCAGCAGCGCTTGGAGCGGCAGACAAGGGCTCGTGGTCAATGCGGCGATTGAAGATTGCGAAGACTTATCTAGCGCAGACATTTATATATCAGGCAGTCCAACCATGGTTTATGGGTCCCTTGACCGCCTCGTGGAGCAGGGCGTCAATGCCGACAGGGTCAGCGCAGACGTGTTCGATTACGCACCTCGACAATAGCTTGCTTCCACGCCAGGACTGAACCGTAGGGGCCATCCGGCCCGCGCAGATGATCTCGACCCAGCGAGCCAAGAAGCTAGCGGGGGGAAAATGGCGCCTGGCTACGAAAACCCTCGCTCGGCCGAGGCGATGAGGTCGGTTCGGTCCAAGGCTACCGCTAGCACCAACACTCTCTGGCGAAGTAAGCGGCTTTCTATTCGGCCGGCTACGGTTTGATAGGTCTCGAGACTCGCCTCTGGACTCACCCTTTCCATTCTAGCCGCATCGAGTAATCTCAGCGCATCCTCATCGATGGCTTTGCTCCGAACCTTCTTTAGTGGTCGATCAAATACCTCAGGAGCCTCCGATGCCAGGAGACCATAGATCAAGTACATTCCGTACTGGGGCCAGCGTTTAACGAGCGCTCTCGCGGCCTCTTCTCTCACGCCAACCGCCTTGATGTCTTGGAGAACATGGAGGAGCTTCAAATCCTGATGAGGGTGTAGCCCCGGTAACAGCTCAAGCCACGCGCTCCGCGCCGCATCATCTGCGGCCGACCCTGCTCTTGCCAGGTGCACGCCGATCTGAGTCTCAGTCGGCAGATGATCAATTTTTTTAACCCAGCCTAAGGCTTTTTTTAGCAAGCCAAGGTCGCTCGCACCGAGCGCAATGTCCACCGCTCGCTCTCCAGTTGATCGATTTTTTGGGAGCGCATCTAATCGCGCGAAGGCCTCCGAAAACCCGCCAACCGACATCAGTTGTTCACTCTTCAACCACTCTCGCGCTTCCAAAGTCGTGTCCTCAGCGTTTGCTGTGGATGAGTCGCTATCTGCACCGAGCGCCCCCTGCATGAGCTCAGCCCAATCGCGCCAGTCTTCATTTTGGTCGAGTGTCGCTAAGTACTTGTTAGCGCGTTCAGTTTCGCCAATTTGCGAAAGAGACCAAGCGCGTAGGACAAACCGCCGCGCTTTCAATCGCTCGCGGCGCGCCTGCCACTCTTGCCAATGCTGCCCAATACCAAGCGCTTGGCGGATGATCGAGACCACAAGTCGTACTAAAAACCAAGCCGCGATGACAAGACCAAGCATCATCCAAACACTGGTCTGGAGCTGATAGGGCCCATAGGCGATCAGAACATATCCTGGGTCTTTACTCACCAACGTTCCGATCAGAACGGCGATACCAACGAGTAATGCTGTAATCCACACCCTCACTTTGATGCCGCTTCAACCGAGGCACGTAACCGCTCATATGCACCTAGAGACCGATCAATGGTGGGGGGCAACGCATCGATGGAAATCGTTTTCAAGGACATGATCGATTGCCACACAGGGTCGTCCGAGGGAACCACAAAATAGGCATTGGTTTGACGTTCAATTTCTTCGATGCTGCTTCGGAACACCGTTTGATTTTGCTGTAACAGTGCCAGTTGAGCTGACTGAAGCAATAACAATTGTCGCTGCACCAGCAAAGCCTCGTCATCAGGGGAGGGCGGCAGCTGAATCGGTGCCTCATTACGCCTGAAGTCTACGAGCGATGACAATTGCTCTAGGAGTCTATCTGCGAGGCTCTCCCAACTGCCGGTTGCAAGGGGCGCTTGCCCGCCTTCTCGCTCTGCGAAATCTCGATCACCGGGTGATCGACGCTGCAATGCGACGAGCCAGAGCCTCGCCGATTCAAGCATGAGATAGGTCTCGGTGGTATCAACACCGACAAAATTTCGCATCGAAGTTCGATCATCAATAAGCGCCGCTTGCAAATCCGCAAGGCCAGGTAAACTTTCTGCCGCAATCATTCGAATCGCCTCATCAAGCAACTCGGCTGCCAGCGTGGTATCTCCGTTAAGGCTAAGCGCAAGGACTGCTGTTCTCAGCAAAACATTCAGCTCTGCGATCAACGCCGACGTAGAAATGCGCGTTTGTCTTGATAACAGCGGCGCCGTCGCTAATCGCAGTTCGTTGATCGCGTCGCCCTGGGTTGCTAGCTTGCCGGCGTGCGATTTGACCAAAGCAAAGAGTTCACTTTGTCTCGCCTCAAGCGATGCAAGCACCGTAAGACGGTCAGCATTCTCTGCCGCACTAATCGATAGACGCCGCTGGGACTCAAAGAGTAAGTAGCCCGCCGCGCCCAGTCCGATCATTCCAATCACCATCAAGGTGATCAATACGCGCAGAGGAAACGATGCTTTCGAACGATGATGATCGCTCAGCACCTCTTCAGTCGATGGCAAATCTAAATCACGCTCATCGGGCTCTGTCATTAGCAAAGATCCTTCACTCAGTTTTCTGATTCTAGCGCCAATCGAACGGCTTCACTGTTCATCGCTTTAGAAACCACAACCTTTGGAAAACCAAAATCTGACGCCACATTGGCGATTCGCTCTGATAAGGTGACGACCGTCAGCCTTTCATAGACCGTCGACTCAAGAGACTGAACGAGGGCCTCTAGCGCTTGCACTGACGTAATAAGCACCCGATTAATTTCGCGCGCTTCTACCAGACGAGTCAGTCCAGAATCGACCAAGCTTCGGCGCCGATAGACCTCACAACGCGTAACGGAATGGTTCGCCGCGCGCAATGTGTCCTCGATCAAGGTTCTGCCTCCCTCTCCTGTCACGAGCAGCACCGACTGCC
>CAJXDD010000095.1:0-9946 GCA_913052075.1 uncultured Gammaproteobacteria bacterium | reverse complement strand
CTTTCCTATGGCGCGAGGTGTCCTCGCTGCATCGATAATCCAAGCCTCGCCCATGTTTGGCTCCTATGGTTTCATATGGGTGTCGTTTAAGATCGTGTGTCACTTTCGGCAGAACCGATTGGTAATCACTTAATACGGTGAGCCGCCACTACATAGCGTTGGCCAACCGACGTCTCTTTCGCATCATACGCCTGGTCACGCTTATATTTCATCCCCTGTTGCGTCCCCGCCGGCTAAGACCGAGCATGGCCCACTCATGAGTCCGGGTGTTGTTTCGCTCCTCGATCAGCCGATTTACAATCATTGCTAGCAAGGGGGAGCTATGACATCAAAAAAAAGAAAAGACGCAACCCAACACACCGTTGATTTGCACCGCTCGGCGACGACCCCGACAGACTCGGGAGATTTTGAACGAGCCTCTCGAGGGTTCGTTGCGCACCATCCAACCGGCGTGATCCTTGACCCTGCTGGACGGGCCGTGGTTGACGTCAATCGCTATGATTTCTTAGCGGGCGATGAGCCTGCGCCCCCCACCGTCCACCCGAGCCTCTGGCGCCACGCCCAGCTCAATCACCATCACGGGTTGTTTGAAGTCACTGATGGCATTTGGCAGGTCCGGGGATACGACCTCTCCAACATCACATTCATTCGCGGTGATACGGGTTGGCTCATTGTCGACCCTTTAACCACCGAGCAAACGGCCAGGGATGCGCTCACGCTTGCCAATGCCCAACTGGGAGAGCGCCCGGTTCATGCGGTGATTTACACCCACTCTCATACCGATCACTTCGGGGGCGTTTTAGGGGTTGTGTCACAAGAAGATGTTGATGCTGGTCGATGCAAGATCATCGCGCCGGAGCACTTTCTTGCGGAAACGGTTGGCGAGAACGTCATCGCCGGCCCTGCAATGGCACGCCGTGCCTTATTTCAGTTTGGCGTGTTGCTTCCGGCGGACCCCAAGGGCCACGTCGACTGCGGGTTAGGCAACGGACTACCTCTCGGCGCTCCCGGGTTAATTGCGCCCACGCACGACATCACAAAAACGGGCGAAACCATGACCATCGATGGCATCGAGGTGGTTTTTCAACTCACGCCAGAGACCGAAGCACCGGCAGAAATGAACTTCTACTTCCCACAGTTTCGCGCGCTGTGCATGGCTGAGAACTGCAGTCATACGATGCACAACCTGATCCCAATTCGGGGCGCGCTGGTGCGGAACGCATTGAAATGGTCCAAGTACATTCACGAGGCGATGGCACTTTTCGCTGAACAAACCGACATTTTGTTTACCTCCCACAATTGGCCCCAATGGGGTATCGAGGAAGTATCAGCGTTTTTAACGAATCAGCGTGACCTCTATAAATGGATGCACGACCAAGCCATGCGGCTTGCGAACCATGGCGCGGTCCCCACCGAAATCTCGGAGCAACTGTCGCTGCCTGAGGAGTTTCTCGCCAACGATCACACGCGAGGCTACTACGGGGATCTCGTTCATAACGCCAAGGCGGTCTATCAGCGCTATCTCAGCTGGTACGACGGCAATCCTGCCAATCTTCACAAGCTGCCACCGGTAGAAGCAGGTGCCCGATACGTTGAACTAGCAGGTGGCGAGGAGGCGCTGTTCGATAGGGCACAAGCGGCGTTCGATGAGGGGGACTACCGATGGTCAGTTGAATTGCTTAATCACTTGATCTTTGCCAATCCAGATAACGACGCAGCGCGCTGTCTGCAAGCAGACACGATGGAGCAACTAGGCTATCAAGCTGAATCATCAACCTTCCGAAATGCTTATCTCAACGCCGCCCAAGAATTAAGATTGGGGCCCCCACCTAATGCAGGCCAGCCAGTGCGGGCAAGGGGTATCTTGAGCGCAATGACGATTGAACAAGTGCTTGATGCCATGTCTATTCGTATGCAGTCAGAGGCTTTAGGCGGCATTACTACCCTGCTTGGCTTGCGCTTTTCTGATGTTGACGAGCCTTGGGTGATTGGTGTGTCGAATCGAACCCTGTTCTACCGGCCAGATGATGCGCCCTCCTCAGCCGATGCGATCGTCAGCCTCTCAAGAACCCTGTTGATCGAGATCATGTCGGGTGAGCGCCGAATCGAAGATGTCATTCGCGACGGATTAATCAATGTCGAGGGCCAGGTAGAAGCGGTCATCGAGACCTTTGCTCATCTCGATACATTCATTAGTGGGTTCAATGTTGTAGAACCCTGACGTTAGTAGCGGATTGCGGCGCCATGACATGCCCTGGCGCTGCGTATTTCCTTTACAAAGCTAGGCCTTTTTATCCGGCGCGCCTTCGGCCAACCCCCAGTAACGAATCAGAGTAACGAGTCAAATTGAGGGTCAGTAAAAGTGACTATCCAAACTCACTCATTTGGGGCCGTTCTAATCGAGTCAACCAATAATCGACGTCAGCGCTCGCGTCCCCTAGCAAGTAGCGCCACAGCTTGACGCGATTAATCATTTCCAATCGCCCCGTATCGAACTCAAACCAAGGCTCAGACTGCATTAACGTCTCTTGAATTGCTGAGGCTGCGGCATTGTCCTGCCAGAAGGTTGCGCGCTGCCTGGCGTCAGCCGGCGTCAAATCATCGGTGTTCCACTGTCTGACTTGTGATCCTCCGGGCGCGAGCCGGATCTTATACAGAAAGCGGATTTGGTCACTGCGATTCAAACCTCCCCCGTGCCAAAGTCCTTTATGAAATATGAGCACCGTTCCAGCAGGGCAAACCACGTGCTGTTGACCCACAATGTTCTGATAGCGCGAAATCGCCGCCTCGCTCACCACCCTAAGATGCGAGCCAGGCAGAAATCGGGTCCCGCCCATGGGCTCGGTCACCTCCTGCGGGAAGTAAAACAGCTGGATATCGAATGCCATCGAAGGATCGATAGTCGAATCCTGATGATAGTGTTGCGCCGTATCTGGCATGCCCATTCGACGTCGTTCGCTTGCAGGAATCGTGACGTGCAAGAAGTGATGGTCAAACGTTGGTCCCTCCCCCAACAGGCTCTGAATCGCCCCTGAAATAGCAGGGATATCCAGTAGTGCCTGAAAGTCTGGCGAATGCTGAAAAAGGTTCGCTAGCGGGACCCCCGAATCGCAAACAGGAAGCACCCGCTCAGCCATCGCTTTGCGGTAATAATCGCCAAGGTGACGACTTTGACTGGGATCGATCGCGCTGAACCGTTCTAGCAATCGTTGATTTAAATCCTCGGGGACCACACTATCAAAGCGCAGATATCCCTTGGCAACGAAGGTTGCCATTTGCAGAGAAGTTAATTTCATTCCGATCCTCGATTTATCTAAGCGCCCCACTTTCTATCTGGTTATCGGGTTGCGCTAGCCAACGCTCAAAGAAGAATTCGTACTTCAAGTAACCAGTTCGAAACTCCGATCCTTCCCCGTGATCGATCAAAGGGCTCGCCTGAATCAGCCTCCAGCCATCTCGCAGCGCTTCAAGGCCGGTGCGGTAGGGTGGTTCAGACTCGTGTCCAATACTCACGGGATCATCCGACCAACCATCGTAATAACTCCAGCCTTTCACAGGACTATCCAGCGCCGAACTCGCCAGATAGAGCACAAGTACCTGCTGCCTATTCTTATGCTCAGCCTTATATTCAGTTTTCTGTTCAATCCGCTCAGTCGACAATGGCCGTCTCAATTCACGTGATTTTCCCGTATAGCCTAACACGGCTCATAAAAACAGAAATAATATATTTTTCATCTACTTACTGCGCGTATCAGCGGGCCTCGCTATAGAAATTGATAAAATTGGGCTTTTCTCAATAGTGAATCGACGCTGAACAAAAGTGAAAAAAATGGTTGATAGTGGAGAAAAAATGAATAATATGGCGCATTCACTGTGGTCAACCGGTGGCAATCATGCGACGCATTGCTTTATTGATGATCTGTTTAATTCCGTCCAGCGGCTTCGCATCTGGTGAGGGGGATCTCGTGGCCACGCACTTTTTCCAATCGAGTGTGGAATGGCCAGCCGCTCCTGTCTTCTCTGAAATCGGGAATGTCAGGGAGAAAAAAGAACAATTCTTTGACTTCCTCGCACCCAAGATTGCACACGCTAATGCTGAAATTCTCAAAGCCAGAGCGTTTCTGCTAAAGCACAGAACCCAGTTATCAGAGGGACAATCCCTCGACCCGAGTGTCGTTGCCAGAATTAAGGCACTTTCAGCCCATTACAAGGTGGCCTCGCCATCCGTCATAAACGCGATGGACATCACGTGGGACAAACTATTGCAACGGGTTGATACCCTCCCTGTATCACTGGTGCTTGCTCAAGCAGCGAATGAATCTGGCTGGGGAACGTCGCGCTTTGCACTCGACGGGAACAACTTTTTCGGCGTCTGGTGCTATGTCGAGGGCTGCGGACTCAAGCCAAAGCAGCGCGACCAAGGCGCAACCCATGAAGTCAAGCGATATGCCTCAATTTATGACAGCGTGACAGCCTACATCCACAACATCAATACCAACTCAGCCTACACCGACTTAAGAGCCATTCGTATGTCTTTACGCGGCCTTAATACACCGTCATTGGGTTCTCAGTTGGCAGAGGGGTTGAGGGCCTACTCGGTGAGAGGCGAGGCCTACGTGCGGGAAATCCAAGCAATGATTCGAAGCAACCGCCTCGAGCAACGCTCAGCTGCCGAGCAGGTTTAAAGCGAGCGACTCGCAGTCGTCATAGCCGCTTCATCACAGCACTCAATCTTCGCACCCGATTGTTCTCGCCATCGCTCTCGCGCGCGAACAGAACATCACTATGCGTATTCCATAGGTAGACGCTGCACCAGACAATTAACTTGTTGGGTTGGAATGACCACTCGCCTTGCAAGGAGTGAAACCCGAGTCTATTCAATCCCAAACAAGCGAGCGATCCGTTAGGCAGAAAAAGGATTTTGTAAAGCAAACTACGTCAACCGGCGGATAACAAACCATTTTCACGGGCATAAAAGTATCGCCAAATGGTTGCTACGACGAGCGCATGATCGATGGTACCGTCCAGCATCAACTCCGGCAGCGCCTCGAGATCAAACAGGACGAGTTCGGTCTCTTCGGTCGCTGTATTCTGTATTTCACCGACCTCGGTGACATTATGCGCAACAAACGTATGCAGATAATTCGAGAAGACGGCAGGATTTGGTCTTAACGCGCCGAGCGACACTAACCCCTCTGTCCGAAAGCCACTTTCCTCCAAACACTCACGGGCCGCAGCCACCGCCGGCTCCTCGCCTGGATCAACCATCCCACCAGGGATCTCAAGTGAGATCTCATCGCTTCCATGTCGATATTGACGAACGAATACCACTTGACCATCCGCCGTGATGGGCAAGACATTGATCCAATCGACGGTGTCAAAGACATAAAAAGGATGGGGAGCAACCCCTCTTGCCGAGCTCGCCTCAATTTCGAGCACTTTCATGATCCGCAGATCAAGCAGCACCTTCTGCCCAAGCCGTTTCCACTTCTCAATCACGTGATACTCCCTGATAGAGCACTTTGCTCATCACCGACCCGTCACAGGGATCATCGCGCCATGTACCGCGGCGGCAGCATCAGAGGCCAGGAAACCAATGACCGCTGCGAGGTCAGACGGGGCGACCCAGCTCGAATAATCTGCATCGGGCATATCCGCTCGATTTCTAGGCGTGTCGATCACATCGGGTAGCACACCATTCACGTTGATACCAAACGGCTTTAATTCGACTGCAAGACTTTCAGTGAGACGGATCGTAGCCGACTTCGACGCGATGTAAGCACCCATTTGGCCAAGCCCCTGGCCGGCGGCAAGCGCCCCTACGTTAATGATCTTTCCAGACCCTGACCCCCGCATTAGCGGTACCACAGCTGCCGCCATGTGCATCACGCTCTTGGTGTTCAGATTAAAGAGAAAATCCCATGTCTCGTCTGATGTTTCGGCGACCCCTTCACCCATCATGAAACCGCCGGCAACATTACACAGTACGTCGATACGCTCAGCATTCTCTCTGATCGACGCGATACACCGCATGCAGTCCGACCGACTCGTTAGATCAACCTCATAACCATGCACACGGCCAGGGTCAGCGCCAGCAAGCGCAGCGGCGAGTAATTCGTCTGAGATATCCAGTGCATGCACGTGTGCACCTTGATTCAAAAAGTGTTCGGCCACCGCTCGCCCAAGGGCGCCGGCAGCTCCAGTGACAATGACGTGTTGAGGTTGGCTCATCTCTCAATCCTGCTTGAATTCCACGATGCTAAAGGCTTTACTGCCCTAAGCCAAGCGACGGACCGAGGAGTATCATGACCGAGACCATCAAGACGTTTTGCCGAGTATGTGAGCCAAGCTGCGGACTCGTTGCCTCTGTTAAAGACGGTGAAATCACTTCGCTCAAACCCGATAAATCCCACCCCGTCACCAAGGGCTTTGCCTGTCACAAAGGCCTGGCCATGCTCGATATTCACAAAGATCCAGACCGACTGAGCCACCCCCTCAAAAGAACACCAGAAGGATTGGTGCAGGTCTCTTGGGAAACCGCTTGCACAGAAATCGCAGAGCGCCTAAATGCCATCAGAGCAAAGCATGGCGATCAGGCAATCGGGTCCTACACTGGCAATCCACTCGCGTTTAACTCAACCGCCGGTCCTGCGATCGGCAGCTTCATCGGCGCTCTGGGATGTCGCCGCCGCTTTAGTTCCGGTACGCAAGACTGCACCAATAAATTCGCAGCATCTGAAGCGGTCTATGGCTCGAGCACCATCCATCCCATTCCTGATATCAATGCCACCAATTTTTTATTGATCCTGGGAGCCAATCCCCGCATCTCGCATATGAGCTTCATTTCGATTGCCGATCCGATGGGTGCGCTTCGATCGGTCACTCAACGCGGTGGCAGACTGGTGTTCGTCGATCCTCGAGAAACCGAGAGCATCCGCGGCCTGGGCGAACACCTCGCGGTGAAGCCAGACACCGATAGCTATCTGCTCGCAGCGATGATTGACACTTTATTCATCGAGGAACTCGTTGACCAAACGGCGATCAACCAGCACGGGCGAGGGATCGAGGAACTAAAAGCATTCACCAGAGGATTTAGCGCTGAGCGGGTCGCTTCGGTCGTCGGCGTATCTTCAGAGGCCATTAAGCAGCTCGCCCGCGACTTCGCAGCCGCCCCAAGCGCATCAATATACATGTCCACCGGCGTCAATATGGGGCAGCAAGGTGCGGCCGCCTACTGGCTGCTCCAGATGTTAAGCCTGGTCTCTGGCAACCTCGACCGCCCTGGTGGGAATCGATATGGCGAGGGTTTTTACCCGGCTGCGAAAGCGGGCGCGACCAGAGGCGAAGCACCCCGGTATGAGGAAACGACCCAGGGCCTAGTTCGCGAGATCAGAGGCAACCTGCCCGGCAATCTCATGGCCGATATGATCTTGGATGATCCAGACCCGATCCGAGCCATGGTAGTCATATCCGGCAACCCTTTGATTTCCGTCGGTCAGAGCGCGAGGCTTCAAACGGCCTTCAAAGCGCTTGATTTCGTCGTTTTAGTCGATATCTACCCCAACGCCACGAGCGAAGTCGCAGATTACATCTTGCCGGCCACCGATATGTTTGAACGATCAGACATCAACCTTGCCGGGCTTGGTCTGCAACACGACCCATTTGTTCAGTACACGGCCCCTATCGTCGCGCCAAGGGATGAACGCAGACCGGAATGGCAGATCATGGGCATGCTTGAGCGTGCGCTCGCCGGGGAACCCTTTCAAGAGATTACTGAAGATCCACTCGCCAGAATGCGGCATATGCTCAGGCGATCGGACATTGATCTCCAGGACCTCGAAGAGGACGTGATGCCAGTGCGCGTTTTGCCCCGTCGTCCGAATGGGGAATTCTTCGAGCGCACTATCCAGACCGACGATCAGTTAGTGGACTGTTTCCCAGACACAATGGCGGACTCTCGGACACGGATGGGCGTGCTGTTTGAAGCACTCGCAAATGAACCACCCTCCCAACTCAAGATGATCAGCCGCCGAACCAATTACATGCTAAACAGCTGGTTTCATAATGTAGCGTCATTAAAACGCCCTTCCCAGCAAAGCAATCCGCTATTCATTAATCCCCACGACGCTGAATCACGGCAAATCCAAGACGGAGATCGCGTCCGAATTCATAATGAATATGGAGAACTAGAGGTCGAGGTGGCGTTCGATGATCAATTGCGCCCTGGCGTTGTAGCGATGACGCACGGATGGGGACAGCGCGGCAGTCTGAGTACTGCCTCAAAGCATCCTGGCGTGAATACCAATGTGCTGCTGCCAGGTGGTCCAGGGAGCTACGATCCGTTTAGCAACCAGTCATTCATGACTGGTATACCTGTTGAGGTGGCTATCGCTTAACGCAACCTTAGACGGTAAAGATCGCCTTCAACACTTAAAAAAAACGATCGCCAAACCAGCGCCTGCCGGCAAGGTAACCACCCAGGAGGCGAAGATGGTGTCGATTACCCTAAGGTTTTGAACCGCTAGCACGGTGATTCAATCCCGTGGCCACTTTCGAACGCTTGTGCCAAGCTTATTTCAGAGGTAGGCGGAGGCAAGCCAACAAGCTTTGTGGTATAAAGCCCGCGATGAACAACACACAGACTAAAGAACTCACCGGATGGCTCGACCGTTTAGGCATCAGTCTATCGACTGTGTGTCTGGCGCATTGCCTCGCGATCCCCGTGTTGCTGACCCTCCTACCTATGACGCAGTTGGGCTGGCTGAGTGAAGAATTGTTCCATGACATCCTATTGACCATCATTCTGCCCACCTCAGTGATCGCTTTGGGACTGGGCTGCCATCGGCACCGGCAGTGGCAGATCTTGCTCATAGGTTTTGTTGGCCTTGGGTTGCTTATATCCCTTGCAGTCATGCCTCATGACAGGTTGTCACTCATGACTGAGCGAGCTGTTACGGTGGTAGCTGGATGCCTTCTCGTCATTGCCCACTACATGAATTTCAGCCGGTGCCAACACCTCGACTGCAATCACTAAGCGCACCCACGCCGCACTAACATTCAATTGTTATTCATCGCGAACAGATTAAACACTATCTGCCCCTTCCCAGCACTAACCCAGCAAGCCGATGCAGCAAGTGGATACAAATTGAGATGGTCGGCCCTGAAATAATCATTTCTTTGTATTTGAATCGGTAATTCGCTCGATCATTTGATCGCCAGAACAGCTCATAGCGATCAGGATTTGCGAGCTCAGCCAGCGGAACAAGGGCTATCTCGCTCACTTCGAAAGATGTGCGCCAAGCCGCCTTCGTATGCAGGATGAAGAGTTCGGGATGAATGCAAAAGCCACTATGCGTGTAGTACTGACCCATCGAGGAGAGATGAAGCATATGGTGAGGGTCAAGACTGATTTCTTCATTGCTCTCCCGCCTGGCAGTGGACGGTAAGCCCTCGTCCCTTATTTCTTCTTTGCCCGCGGGAAAACACCACTGGCCCGCAAAGCGCAATGCATCACTTCGCTTGGTCAGGATTAGCTTGGGACTATCCTCCTCGACAAAGATCAATGCCACGGCGGCCTTTCGCGCGCCGCGCCGCCGCCACTCAGCCACGTCTGGCTCGGCATGTGGGTTATCCATCACTCGTGGTGTAAATTGCTTCAAGCGATGAATTAACGGCTCCCAGTGCTCAGGCGGTGGAGACCAACCGAGTGGGAGTGGAGAATACGTCAAGGGAACACCGAGCTTTTCATCATGAATCGATAATCGTGGAGAGACAGTTGTGGGCAGGCGGCTCGGGGTGGACAGATACCACTTGAATCACATGGAGCAGCCAGTGGTTTTTTATGGGTCGGTCGAGCGCTATGTTGAGTCAACCGCTAGCTCACTCCTTGCGCGCGCATGTGATCTCTCAGTTCACGATAGCCAACGAGGTGAACGCCAAGTTGTTT
>CAJXDD010000094.1:0-9985 GCA_913052075.1 uncultured Gammaproteobacteria bacterium | reverse complement strand
TGGCGTTTCTTTTAAGTTGATTATTAAGCAGCTGACACAGAAAGAGGGCACCGAAAGGTATTCAGGTGAGGTCGACCCATCGGAAATCTCACCAAAATAACGTAAGAGCCATCAGTATAATCAGCAGCCAAAACGCCGATCTGAAAACGATCCAAAGGCGGTAACGTTGCTTCAGCGATAGATTTCTCATTGTTCAAAGCCAAAAAAGGGTACTCTTACTACGGCTAAAAGGCCTCGCGATCCCACTAGAGGCCGAGGCTTACATATAAGAACTTGTATACCTTTGAGTATTCCTCTAGATCGGACTGTCAACTTGCGGTCACTCAGTGAATCCCTCTCGACAATCTGGATAGAGTAATAGAATCCAAGTGGGCAACAACCTCAAGCTAATAGCAAATCATAAAATTGATCTATAACACTAAACGTAACGATCTAACGCCTCATGGAACCCGTAGGTCTGGGTTTTGAAGCATGGATACTTGAAAGTGAACTGGCATAATGAACTGGGTCAAATCGCGCGCGAGCCAATGAGCACCTCGCTACACATCGGACAAATGGCTGGCGACAGTGAATCAGAAAGTGCACAACTAGTTAACGCGGCAAAACCGGCCTCGATATATAATTTATTGGCTCTAGAACTGCTTAGGATCTTCTGAGAACTGCGGTTGCCTCGCCTAAACCAAGTTAAAGGCTCTTCGCGTTTAATGGTCACTTAGAATGTCTCATCAACAAACAAACCATGAAACTGATGAGGCAAATGGTGGCGTAACGTGAGTTTTGCGCGGCAATCGCTCAGTTGACTCGCATTCAAAATCAGCAACTCGCTGATGTGATCGAAGCCGTTGTATACCACCTCAAGCACATAACCATCATCCTCGCCGTCCCCCCCCACCCGTGGCGCGAAAACTGGCTCTGAACCGTAGAACCCCTGGTCGAGCGTGATAGTTTCTGAACCGCCTTCATCATCGACCTTGGCGATCCCGTTAAAGAAACTATCGGCTTGATTGGGAATCGAGCAAGCCGTGTAGGTGTATTGGTTCCGCTGCTGCGCGTATCTAGGGTTAAAGGTCGGAAATTCAGATTCCGTCTCCACAACCCGCTCCCGTGACATCGTGCCGCTGACCATATTCAACGTGTAACGGTAGTAGAAACCGCCGCCAAATCGATTATCAGGGTTAAATACATCGGAGAGCGTCTCATTTGCTTCAAAATTATCTTGGAACATTCCATCTACGATAATGGTGTCGCCTGACTCATACGCATTACCAAAATGAATGATCGCCCCAGGTTCGGTTTCAAATTCCTTCACCGACTCGAAATTCTCGAGATCAACGACCACTACCCGCATTGGGATTCGGGTGTCGAAGGTGACCTGATCGGAAATAGTGCGCGCGCCAAAGATCACAGGCGCCATATTTCCGAACACAATCGAACCAATAAAAAAGATGGCGTAGCGCTCACTCAGAGCAAAGTCATGGCAAAAAGGAAATCCGTCCAGCGGCACCTGTCGGTTCATCTTCATCCGACCATCAGAGCCGATACGGTACATGTTAAGGCACGGCTTCGGCCCTTTTAGCCCGAACCCTGAAACACCAGCGCCAAAATTAATGTAATCTCCCGACGTCTCATGAATCTTGCCATGGGCGCTAAAGACTTGGCTTGGTGCGAGCCCTCCCTCGTATGTGAACTCGCCGATGGTATCCAGCGTTGCCGGCTCGAGCGCCCAGGGCTTTCCACCTTCGTTCAGCGCAAGCAAGTGGCCACCATGATGGATAATGCTGGTATTCGCAGGATTGGCCGGCATCTTGAAGAGGTTCTTACGAAGCCCACCTGGGATCTGGGTGCCGAAACCCCGATGACAAATCGCTTGAGCAGCAGTTTCATCAAGATACTTTGGGGTCCGAACGTACTTGTTTTTGAAGTGGACTTGGCCTTCATTAAAAGTGAAGGCAGCAATCATACCGTCGCCATCGAACCAATGACCGTATTTCGTGTCACCAATACGCTGGCGGCCTGGACCATTTCGAAAGAAGGTGCCCTTCAGATCGTTAGGCACATCACCTTCAACCGAATCAATCATGTAATCGAATTCTTGATCTAGGTTCTCGAGCCCGCCATGACACGAGGGAAATTCATTAACACCTAGTCGCTCAGCCATAACCGTCTCCTTTAGACTTCATCGAGCTTAACACTTCTCCGGGAATGGTTCGTTCTGCACCTCAGGCTCGAATTGGTGGCAAACCTAAGTGAAGGAACTGCTGCGTGCCCTACTCAGTTCTACGAAGGAGAAAAATGGGAGGACAAAACCCTCGAGGAGCGGAGAAGCAATGAGCACCATAGGCAACGCCCGCTCACCCTCGACCTGGTTGGACGCCAGATATCCTGGCGCTGTAGCATGCAGACATATGGGAGAATCTCGATGCTCAGCCAACAGCAAGCCGATGACTACCGAAACCATGGTTACCTGGCACTTGAACGCTGGGTGGATGACACCTGGCTAAACCGCCTCTCTAGTGCATCCGATTATCACGTCGAGCGAAGCAAGGAGCTGAGCGCGTCAGGCAAGGGATTAGACCTTGAGCCCGATCATACCGCTGAATGCCCGAGGCTGCGCCGCCTTACATCGCCGGTAGATCATGACGACACCTTTCGGGAGTTTGCCCTTGAGGGCCCAGCCGCAGCGCTAGCCCAGGCGATCTTGGGTGGCCCCGTGCGCTTCCACCACAGCAAATTGAATTACAAATGGTCTGACGGCGGAGAGGAAGTCAAGTGGCATCAAGACATTCAGTTTTGGCCTCACACTGACTTCTCGCCACTGACCATTGGCGTTTACCTTGACGACGTGGACGATGAAATGGGACCCATGGGCATTCTCCCCGGGAGCCATGTGGGACCACTCTTCGACCAGTATGCTGCCGATGGTACCTGGGCAGGCTCCATTAGCGATGAGGACGTCGCAACGCTACCAATCGCTCAGGTCAAGTGGCTTAAAGGCGCTGCCGGCACTGTCACCGTGCACAATTGCTGCGCAGTGCATGGGTCCATGCCCAATCATTCCCCTCGGGTTAGAAGACTGTTATTGCAGACCTATAGTCACTGCGATGCGTTCCCGATCAAGCACGCCGGCGCCAATGGAAATCTTGGTCGGTACGGTGGTCTACTGATTGGAGGTGATAACGCACAATCACTGACCATCTCGGGTAGATCGTTCAGATGCGCGCCCGATTGGTCGGCAGGGAAGGTACCGACCATATTTGGGTCTCAACAGAGGGAAAAACGAAACTCAGACGGAGAGCAAAAGGGAGCATGAGCAAGATGAGAACCATGAGAAAGTATCTACCTTCTACACTCAGATTCCTTCAACTGTCTACTCAGGTCCTACTCTCAACCCCTGCGGGCTACCACCAGTTCGATGCTGGATCTAGCCACAACAAACCGCTGAACGATTGTTCTGTAGGCGGGGCGTACCCCATCACCGGTTAGGCCAGGGAACAATTAGCATCAGAAGGAGACACCCATGGAAATTTCCGGCTACCTTTACTCAGCGCTTGTCAGCGTGATTTCACTGCTCGTGTACTACTTCACCGTGTTCAAAGCCGGCATGGCCAGAGTGCGTTTCAAAGTAGACGCACCTTCTCACGATGGACCGCCCGAGTACTTGCGCTTTGTTCGCGCCCACCAGAACACCGCGGAGCATTTAATCCTGTTTCTACCCGCTTTATGGTTGTTTACGACGTTTGGGTCTGCCGTTTGGGCGGCCCTTATTGGAGCGGTTTGGCCCGTTGGTCGCCTGATGTATGCTCTGGGCTACTATCAAGCGGCCGAGAAGCGCACGCTCGGACTGATTGTGAGCATGCTGCCAATCTACATCCTTGTGCTGGGATCGCTGATCGCGATTCTGATGCAACTGCTATCCTAAGTATTACAGGCGAGTCTTAATCAGGGTAGGAACGCTTGCTGTCTCGGCTACTAGGCTGACCTCAAAAATCTAGCTTATAAAGCAGCCACCAAAATGATTGCAGGAGCGATCATAAGGGAGAGTTCAAGGGATGCGGATGTCCACCGCACCAGTCGTCTTTTGGACATTGTTTTTCCTTAGGCCGGTTAGGCCGGTTTTCGGTTTGCGGCCCTTGTGAGGCCTGGTGCCAATCTTAGGGTTAGACTTTGCTTTTTCAAGGTTCAGAGGCTCATTTGTTCTCTTTTTTCAGAGACGCAGACTGCAGGAGCGAGCATCTGAATTTTTATGAAACGGAGCCGTCTTTTGGCTTCGCCGTCCTCTCTTCTCTGAGGTGTTATCTTGGGATTTACTGCGGAGTACAGAACCATCCGCCTTGACAGATCGCCCGGCCTCTATCAGGGTAGGTGCTATTCAATTTCGAGCAAAGATCACCATGACTTACGCGCCAGCGAGCATCCCGATTTACGACGCCGATAGCCACATCATGGAACTCCCTGATTTCTTAAGGGACTTCGCCGATCCATCGATTAGAGACGAGCTACCCCAAGTTAGCTATAGTGCGTCGCTTGTCAGTGATGAGGAAGTCGCCGTCATCCTTGAGCAAGGAGGCAGACACAGCGAGGCGCACGTCAGCGAGCAAATCGCACTCGGAGACGAACTCATTGCCAAGTCCAAAGAAATTCAGGCCTTGGGTGCATTTACTCGAGCCGACCGGACCACGGCACTCGATATGCTCGGCTTTAAGAAGCAATTGGTCTTTGCGACGCACAGCGTCGCGTTTCCTTTTCACCCCAGTTCAAAAAAAGACCCAGTGCTGCGCTATGGAGCCGCGCGAGCCCACAATAGGCACATGGCTCACTTTTGCGAAGAGGACGACCGCTTTTTGGGCGTGGGCGTCATTCCACTGGATGATCCTACAAGAGCCATCAGTGAGCTCGAAGCAGCCCTCGATTTAGGGATGAAAGCGATTTGGGTGCCTCACCGAGCGCCCCTTGACCATTCTCCTGGGCATGTCGACCTTGAGCCTTTTTGGGAATTATTGGCACAGACTGGCACTCCCTTCGTCCTCCACGTTGGGGGCGCACCGCTCCAGCTTGGCAAAGCGTGGAGTAATAACGGAAGAGCGAAAGTCCGCGACTGGATGGGTGGTGGCGAGAATGTTCGCACCAAAGACGCAGCCCTGATGCATCAGCCACCCGAAACATTCGTCTCCATGATGGTCTTCGACGGTGTGTTTGAGCGCCATCCCAAGCTTCGCGGAGCGGCTGTGGAACTTGGAGCAGGTTGGGTCCCCGAAATGCTGCGCCGCCTGGACTCGATCAGTCGGATTTACTCCCGGGTCGACGAATCCGTTCGATTTGAGCGTCCGCCTAGCCAGCAGTTGACCGACCAAATGGGCTTTACCCCCTTCCCTCATGAAGACGTAGGCCGTTTAATTCGAGACTCCAATGAAGAGTTGTATCTCTTCTCGTCCGACTACCCCCATGTCGAGGGCGGCCGAGACCCTATCGGTAAATTCGAATCGGTGCTCACAGATTCAAGCGAGGAAGCCAAGATAAAGTTCTACAGCGAGAACTTCTTACGACTTTGGCCGAAGGCTCGCGTCGCATGAGTTGAGCAACATCCGCGGAGATTAATCTTCAATACTTGATGCGAGAAAATGCTGATGCCCAACAAGGTTCTGCACTGACTGCCAGTACGGGGCCATAGCGCAGTGCGGTCTCAGCAGCGCTCCGCACAACGCTCACGCTCTTAATTGTGTCCTAAAAATCATGGCTTACCAGAGCACACCATGAAAGTCATTAAACGCAACTCAACTGGCACGGGCTGGTTGCTGTATTGTCAGCCAGAAGAAGTGATTGAAGTCGCGACCATTGATGCGCTACCTAAAGCCCTCGACACAATCGAGGCTTGGGCAACAGCAGGTTTCACCTGCCTCGGCTATGTACGATATGGAGAGGTAGTTTCGGGTACTCAGGTTGTAATCCCATCCCTGAAAACGCAACCTGTTGCCACCTTCGGTGTTTTTTCAGAAGGCACCGAATATGGCCTCAACTCCTCTCAAGAGGATGGCTTTCTCGGTGAGGGGTGCCATATCTCTTTTAAAGACTACGCTATCCAGTTCGCACAAGTAAAATCCGCGCTTGCAGCGGGTGAAGCTTACCAAATCAATCTAACTTATGAGCTCTCGGGCAATTTTTGGGGCGAGCCCCAGACGATTTTCGGGAAACTATTCGAAGTGCAACCAACGCAGCATGCCATGTATCTAGAGCACAATGATCTCATCGTGATCTCCATGTCACCGGAAACCTACCTGAGGCGTCGAGGAGACGAGCTTCAAATGAAGCCAATGAAAGGGACCCGGGCGCGAGGTGCAACCTCAGCACAGGATGAGTCGCTCAAACTAGATCTGGCTAGCTCAACGAAGGACCAAGCCGAAAACCTGATGATTGTCGATATGGTGCGAAATGACCTCGGCCGAATCTCCACCCCCGGCTCAGTTTCTACCAAAGCGCTATTTGAGATTTCGCCCTACCCTACGGTCTGGCAGATGACATCGACCGTTACCAGTAGAACTGATGCAGCGCTCAGTGAAATTTTCAAGGCCACTTTCCCTTGTGCATCTATAACGGGCGCGCCTAAAACCGCCGCGATGGATCTGATTAGGGCTCTCGAGCAAAGAGATCGCGGAATTTACACAGGCGCGGTGGGACAAATTGGTCCTTGGACAAAGGTCGACCTTGGAGTAGCGATCAGAACATTGGAGATGGATTCCCAAAAACAACGCTGGCGCTATGGCGTAGGTAGCGGCGTCGTGTGGGACTCACAAGCGGAAGACGAATGGGCGGAAACGCTTGACAAGGCGAAGTTTCTGCAAGCAGCCCAAGACTTTCAACTCATCGAGACGTGTCGTTTCACTCCTCTCGTGGGTATTGAACGTTTGCCCCTGCACATAGAGAGACTTTCCCGCTCCGCTGCGGCGCTCGGATTCGAGCTGGATATCGATGCGCTTCAATCGGAGTTAGGCTTAGTTCACTCAGATCATCCGAGTCGCATCCGAGTCACTCTGTCACGGCGAGGAGATCTCAACATTACCGTCGCGCCACTCCCGCCCCCTACGGAAGTCATTCGATTATCTCTCGCCAAGGCACCAATCGATTCCAGCACGATCTTCACGCGCCACAAAACGACTCACCGCCAATGCTACGATGCAGCCGAACCCCTCGTCCCGGACGCAGATGACGTCTTGCTGTTCAACGAGCAAGGCGAACTGATGGAGACTCGAATTTTTAATGTTTTTCTCGTGATTAACGGAATCTGCTGGACGCCCGCGCTCAGTTCTGGCTGCTTGCCCGGCGTATATCGTGAGCAACTCTTGCGAGCGGGCGCTGCTCAAGAGCGAACGCTGACCATTAAAGATCTCGGCGCTGCATCCCAAATCTTCGTCACCAATTCCCTCCGCGGGCAGTTGCGTGCTGAGATGATGATGTAGACTTAACCAAACGATAACAGCAGACAGCCTAAAGGCTGGCAATTCCGTTTTTATCAAAGCACCTAGCGAAGGTTCGATCTGAACCTGCAGTCTCACAAAGCAACGCTTGCTCCCTGGGAACTATTCTGACGACCCCTCTGTTCAGTGTCGGGAGTGATCTCAACGAGCTTCCCATTCAGCGCTCGAGGCAGCCACTCAGGTACTGTCGGTCGTAAGCGCGAGAAAACGTCATCGACCCGCACTGGATCATCTAAGATCACGATGCCCGTGCCGGTAACGATCCGGTCATTGATTTCCATTTGAACCCTGCTGCCCTCGCCTCGAAAGACTCGCCACCAAAGACCATCAATGCCCATGTAGACACGCCCGTCTTCACGCAAATAATTCACCGGATAGACCCGTCCATCTTCCAGCGTAGCGATCATGGTCTTTCTCGCCCGCTCACCAAACGGGTCTGATCTAATCTCGTTCATCACTCGAGTATTCACCGTATCGCCTCGCCACTTCATCGCGACGGTTCCGACAACCAGCAACACGACCACACCAACTACGAACCGCTTAGTTTTGCTCATAATGCCTAGCTCAATACTGTGTGCCCTGTTACCTGCGACTAAACCTTGACCATTCCACCGTCGACCATCAGGGACTGACCCGTGATATTGACCGAGTGATCAGAGCTTAAGAACACAACCGCGTTGCCAATATCTTCAACCGTTTGCTCGCGGCGAAGTGGCGTGCGATCAAAAATGTGGGGGTAATTCCCGCGCGCAATGCCTTCGAACCAAGTGCGCGGGTCTTGTCCCTTGAACTCCTCGATAAACTTGACGGCCTTTTCACTGTTTTGCTTCCAGGAGTCAGTGTAAATCACACCCGGGCAGATCGCGTTCACATTGATATTGGATGGGCCAAGCAACTCAGACTGGGTCTGGGTGAGGCTAATTAGCGCTGCCTTCATCGCGCCGTAGGAGTGATGAACGAAGTATTCCAGCATTTTGTCCGAGAATGGCGCTTTCCCTGCGATTGACGATATGTGAATGATTTTGCCGGATTGGTTGGCCCTCATATGAGGGATGACCGCTTCTGACATCAACACTACGGGCAGCAAGTTCTGACCGTAGAGCGCGTCCCAAATGGCTTGGCTAGGGCCAAGCTCGTGATCGTCAGGGGCAATGGCGTCCTTGGGACCTGCGCCCACATTGTTAACCAAAATGTCGATCTTGCCGAAGCGTTCGATGGCTTGATCGCGCATCTCTATCATCTTGTCTCGATCAGTAATATCCCCAACACAAATGCCTACCTCAGCGCCGAGCGCCTTGCAGCGGCGCGCCGTCTCGCTGACGGTCTCTTCAGAGTAGGAATTGATAACAAGCGAGGCACCTGCCTGCGCGATTGACTCAGCAATACCGCGACCAATACCACGACCTGCCGCGGTGACCAAGGCTACTTGCCCTTCAAGATTCATGGTTTGCTCCCCCCTGCTTTATGATCCGATCGTTCGACCCTACGACAACGGTCTCGCCAGAATCAACCTACTTCACACAGAATAGCGGAGCGGATCACCAGCCCAATCGAGGCACTTGAAAGTTGAAAGCCCCTCAAACACCATCACCCCTGCTGAAGGAGGAACAAGACGCGTCAGCGCGGGCTTAAGGGACGATCAGACGTTCGAAACGTCTGGATCGTCTAATGAGAGATTCAACGTGACCGCGCCAGTCTGCCCATCCATCCTGGTAATTGATGAGATCAATCAAGCGGGGCTAAAGAAGGAAGTTCTGCACCGGCACTAGGCTCACGGATAGAGCTCCAGCCTGCGCCGATGCGCCAGTTTGGATCAATTATTAACAGATGCTGCTCGAGATGACCCGACCGTAACACCCACGCGAGGACCTAACACCGACCAGCGTTTAGGTGAGCCTCTGTTTCACAGAGGCTCTGCTGCAAACCAAAGCGCCGCTACTGAATCAATCCAACGCTCGCCATCGCTCAACAGTGTGCACTGTTGGACCACGGCGGTACTCCGGGCAAAAGCTAGGAAAGGCTAAGCGGCAGCGCTCTCAGCCGCTGCCCGGTAGCACGATATACGGCGTTGGCTAGCGCTGGCGCAATCGGAGGGAGTCCTGGCTCGCCAACCCCGGTGGGTTCGGTACCACTATCGACAATCTCTACTTCGATTCGCGGCGCCTCGGCCATTCGCATCATGGGATAGTCATGGAAGTTGCTCTGCTTAATCGCACCCTCTTCAAGATTCAACTCGCCATAAAGGGCAGCCGTCAAACCAAAGATAATGCCGCCTTCCATTTGCGCACGCACAATGTCTGGGTTCACTGCGGTGCCGCAATCGACCACGCAGAGCACTCGGTGGACTTTGATCGCACCATTCTCAACAGACACCTCAGCTACTTCGGCAACATCCGTCAAAAAGGAGTGATGCGCCGCGAATCCTAGGTGGTGGCCCTCGGGAACCGTCATAGCCTTCATACGCTCACCCGCAATGCGAATGACATTCTGCAAGCGCGGGTTATTCGCGGTGTTTT
>CAJXDD010000093.1:0-10118 GCA_913052075.1 uncultured Gammaproteobacteria bacterium | reverse complement strand
ACTCAATTGGTCGGCTCCGCGAAAGCGCGCGAGCTGTATTACCTGTCAGATCGAGTCAGTGCGGATGAGGCGTTGCAGCTAGGCCTCACTAACTGGGTCGTAGAGCCCGAAGCATTGATGGACAAGACGATGGAAATCGCAGGTAGGCTGGCTTCTGGCCCAACGGTCGCCTACCGATATATGAAAGAGAACCTAAATCGCGCCATGGCGGGTGAGGTCGATGATTGCCTTGATCTTGAAGCAACCCACCATGTGCATTGCGGTCAGACTGAAGATCATCGAGAAGCTGCGAAAGCATTCGTTGACAAGCGAGAGCCAGTCTTTAACGGTCGTTAGAACCGGAATCAGAGCTTGTCGGACACGACCGTCGTAAAGAGCGAGTAACAAACAAGGGAAGTTGAAGAGGGTTAGAGGTAGAGGATGGCCATTGCGTTTTTAAACGGCGACTGGATGCAACCCGAGGACGCAAAAGTCTCGGTGTTTGACCGTGGGTTTATGTTCGGAGACGGCGTCTATGAGGTGATGCCAGTTTACGGCGGGCGTGTGTTTACCCTCCGCGAGCATGTTGAGCGATTACTTCGCTCGCTCGAAGAAATCCGATTAGAAACGCCCTATAACGACGAAACTTGGGCAGCACTGATTCAAGAAGCGGTCGCTAAGTCGGAAGAAGTCGAATCGCTGGTGTATCTTCAAGTGACGAGGGGTGTCGCGAGCGAGCGCTCACACGTTTATCCCGAGGTGGCGCCCACAGTGCTGATCACGGTAACACCGGCGGTACTCAGAGCAACCCCGCCTGAGCCCCTAGATGTTGTGACCAAAACCGATTTCAGGTGGCATCGCGCGGACATCAAAGTGACCTCGCTGATAGCAAACGGTCTCTTGAAAAACGAGGCCCTTGCAGAAGGCTATGACGATGCGGTGCTCGTGCGCGATGGCATCGTCACCGAAGGGACCGCATCGAACGTCTTCATCGTTTCAGAGGGAGTGATAAAGACTCCACGAAAGAGTAGTCATCTCTTACATGGAATCACACGAGACCTCGTGATCAGCTTTGCTGAAGAGGCAGGGATTCCCCTTAGCGAGTGTGAACTGGTTGAAGCGGATGTGCTTGAGGCCGACGAAGTTTGGTTGACCTCGACAGGACTAGAAGTGAGCCCAGTCGGGTCCGTAAATGGTAAAACGGTTGGTAATGGGCAAGCGGGTGTAACTTGGCTTGCCATGGATCAGATATTTCAAAACAAAAAAGCGGAATTCCGGATAGCCGGCCAACCTCATAAGGGCGCATAAGCCTAGCGGAAGAGGCTGTCTGCCCAGCGTGCCTTTCGCATCAACGCGCGGCTTTTCAAGCCTGGCCAGCGTGCTAGACTCAAAAAACCAAAGGGGGAGGGTTGAGGCTGTCATTGGATTAATCGATCGTCATAAACGAAAAGATTTATTGGACCAATCATTGATCTCGGCCGTACATTAGCAACTCGAAACAAGGAGAACATCATGGCGCTGAAAGGCTCTAAAACAGAACAAAATTTGAAGGACGCGTTTGCTGGGGAGTCCCAAGCAAATCGTCGTTATTTGTACTTTGCATCAAAGGCTGACGTTGAAGGCTACAACGATGTAGCAGCGGTATTCCGCTCAACAGCTGAAGGTGAAACTGGACATGCGCACGGCCACCTCGAATATCTCGAGGAAACCGGTGACCCAGCCACTGGATTGCCGATTGGTAGCACTGAAGACAACCTGAAGGCTTCGGTAGCAGGCGAGACCCACGAATACACCGACATGTATCCAGGGATGGCCTCGACTGCACGTGATGAAGGCTTCGATGAAATTGCGGATTGGTTTGAGACGCTTGCAAAAGCAGAGCGCAGCCACGCGAACCGCTTCCAGAAGGCGCTCGATAACCTCGACGTTTAATGGATCTTACGGTGTGATGAGCGCGCCCTACGGGGCGCGCTTTGTTTTAGGAGGAACCATTTATGTTGCAGCGAGCAGATTTGTGGTCGCTTGAACAATATTCAGAGGAAAGGTCAGGATTTAGAGAAGAGGTCCTAGCTCACAAGCAAAATCGACGGGTTCGGATCGGCGATCACATTTTGCTGATCTTTGAGGATCAGCTGACCATTAAGTATCAGATTCAGGAGATGCTGCGCATCGAAAAAATCTTTGAGGCCGCAGGCATTCAAGAGGAGCTCGATGCCTACAACCCGCTAATACCCGACGGCGATAACTGGAAGTGCACCATGCTCATCCAGTATCCCGATGTCGCTGAACGCAAGCAGCGATTATCTGAGCTTTTGGGCATTGAGGACAAGATCTGGGCACAAGTCGGTGAAGGCGAGAGGATCTGGCCAATTGCCGATGAGGATCTTGATCGAAGCAAAGATGATAAAACGGCAGCGGTCCACTTTATGCGCTACCAGCTTACCGACCATGATCGGGCAGCACTAAAGGCTGGCGCACCGATTCGGTTTGGAATCGAGCATTTGGCGTACCCTGCTGGTGAGGTCACGCTCAATGAAGACACGAGAGCGTCGCTCATCGGCGACTTAAGCGATTGATGAGCGTCCCCATCCGCTGAGCGGAGTCCGTAGTGTCGATCGATAAAAGCTGGCTCTCGCCGGCTTTTTTTCGCTTTCAATTTATCGAGTCAGGGTTAACATGGTCTGTCTCCAGTCGATCACAAGGGAAGGGGCAGCATGAAAGTAGGATTAGCATTTGCAGCGAGCATCGCGTGGGAGCGAGAGAATTCGCTTGAGCTTATTAAAACCGCAGAAACCGCGGGGTTTGAGTCGGTCTGGTGCGGTGAGCATGTCATCCTGCCGGACACGATTATTTCAAAATACCCCTACACGGAGGATGGCAAAATTCCAGCGACAGCCGATACGGCTATCCCAGACCCATTGATTTGGCTGGCTTTCGCCGCTGCTGCCTCTAGCACCCTGCGTTTGGGTACCTGCATTCTAATTGTCCCGCAGCGCAATCCCCTGGTTCTGGCTAAAGAGCTAGCAACACTTGATCGAATCTCTGGCGGTCGAGTGGAGCTTGGGCTCGGGGTAGGGTGGCTGAAAGAAGAGTTTGATGCGTTGGGTGTGCCATGGGAGGCGCGTGGCGCAAGAAATGATGAGTACGTTGCTGCCATGCGTGCCCTATGGCGCGAACCCCACGTGGAATTTCATGGTAAGTATGTGGACTTTGATAAGGTCACTTGTAGTCCAAGACCCGTCAATGGCTCAATTCCCGTGATCGTTGGCGGCGATACGGATGCAGCGCTTCGCCGAGCGGCTCGCCATGCAGACGGTTACTTCCCTGGTGAGGGCGACCCCAAAAAGTTGGCTGAGTTAATTGGGCGTCTGCATGCGGAAGCCGAAAAAATTGGCCGAGATCCGGCGGAGATCAAGATCAACATCATGTTCGGCGCCCAGATGGCTGACCCGGCAGCAGGCATTGCTGAGCTTAAAGCGCTGGGTGTTGATCGCATTATGGTGCCAGCGTTTTTCTTTGCAGGTGAGGATGGGTTGGAGCGCTTACAAAAGTTCGGTGAAACCATCATTCCTATGGCTGGTGACTAAAGGTTCGGCAAGACTGCCGTTGCTTTGCGTTTGCTCCACAGCGCTCGATCGCTATAGCGGAAGGTAATCTCGGCGGAGTTTGACTCTTCTGGGGCTCACAATATGTTGGAGCTCGAAAACGCGCTCGCTCTGAGCGTATTGCTAGGTTTTCTTTTTCTGGAAGCGTTCGGCGCAAGATCAGATTTTTGTCAGATTTTAATGTGCGCTCGGTTTTGAGCTTCACGCCAGTTCGACGTAGAGTTCGTTCGTTTATGTTTGATTGAGTGCTCGCTAGAGCTGAATTTTTAGGGAAATCGGGGCTTTGGTGCGGGACCAAATTGCATAAAGCGATGAATAGCGCTCGCAACTTCAGCGGGGGCGTGAACTGCAGTCTCGTGGCCTGCGCGACTAATAACGCATAGATCTGCATTGGGCAGCGCTTGGTAGTCCGCAATGTTGTAAGGCATTAATCCGTCAGCAGAACCAGCGATCATCAGCGTTGGCAAGGTAATGTAGGCTAGTTGATCTGAGACGCGAAGGCTCGACATGGTCTTCGCCCCTCCGGTGAGGTGCCCCTCCGACAAGCTCAGTAGGTGTCGGGTGCGGTCTTCGAACCAGGGTTCAGTGTCTAGCTCTGGCATTTGGATACCGGCGCGATAACTATTCATAAAATAGGCTTCGTCTTGACGATTTATTGCGTCAACCCGTTCAGCCAATCTTTGCTCGTCAACCGGCCCAGTCCCGCCACTCGGTATGGGAGCCATGAGAACGAGCCGGTTAAGACGTTCAGGGTGTTCTGTAGCTAATACAAACCCGATACCACCTCCCATGGAATGGCCCGCATAGGTTAAGCGATCGATCGATAAATGATCCATCAGCCCTATGACATCCAATGCGTACTGTTGCAGAGAATATCCATCTACCGTATGTTCACTGGCGCCAGTCCCTCTACACTCCATCATGATGACTTGGTAATGCTGCTCGAGGATTTTTGCCACAGGAGCCCAGTTGACTCTCGAAGCCGTGTAGCCATGGTGAAGGAGAATCGGTTCACCCTTTCCGCTTGTCTCGTACCAAATCTTGGCACCGTTTATCACTGCTTCCGCCATGGTTGTATCCTTATCGGGTCAGTTGCCGTTTTCAAATGACGGTTTAGCTCGAATAGGAGGCCGCGGGAGATAGCGGGTTATTCTTCGAAGCTGATGGCAACACTATTGTGGGGTCGAATGAGTCACCAGCGCCAATTTCTTGGTGCCATACCTCAGAAATGTTGTGCAGTGCCGTCAATGCCGCGAATCCAGCGTTTACTAGACCCAGATCACTGTCTTCGGATGGCTGATATTCGGTTTCGACTAAATCAAAAGAAAGTGCGTTGTTGTCTTGGCTGATGATTTGGCTTCTGACGGACCCAAACTCTGCTAGACCTCCCCATCTCAGCCCTTTGGTCTCAGCAAACGGTAATGCTGGGACGTTAAGATTGAGCACGCATCGAGGCGGACCTTCTACGACTTGATGGATCACCTGAAGCGTGTACTTGCAAGCCGTATCGAAATGCCAGGGGTCAGAAACCGCAAGGCTAATTGCGAGCCCTTTCATGCCAAAATTCTGGGCTGCAAGCGCCGCGCCTACCGTGCCACTATGGAGCACCGATCGACCAGTGTTGAGGCCAAGGTTGGGTCCAGAAATAACTATATCCGGTCTTGGACCAAATGCTTCCAAATGACCAGCAATGGCGCATAGGGCAGGAGGGCCATCTAGGGCAAATGCCCGACCGCTCAGACCTGGCACGGCAACTTCCTTGAAGTTGATGGGTCGATCTTTTGAAATATGTCCGAGACTTGCGCCAGTCCCAGAGGCATCATAGCTAGGAGCCACCACCGTGACGTCAAAGCCCTCAGCCTCGATGCAACGTGCTAGTTCTTGGAGCCCTAGGGAGTCAATGCCATCATCGTTGGTGATCAGTGCCCGCATAAACAATCCTTTTTTGAGACCAAGCCATTGTCATGAAATGTGAGGCGTTAGGCAACGCGCTGGAGGGCTTTTGAATCATAACCCTCGTAAGTCCCTAGGCTCTTCATCGGTCTGACGCTGCACCTCACAGAGCAAAGCCGTTTGTTCGCGCGTCGCGCTCACAGGTTTGCCAAAAGTCATTACACTGGACATCCGTCTGAGCAGGAAGATGTTCGCTAATGCATCATCGGAAGGGTTGTATCCATCTCCGCATTGATGCTTGCCCTTTGATGAGGGCGTATCGGAGATCTTACAGAGCTGTGATGATAATCACCTAGTAAGTAGGAGTGCTCCATAACTAAGGGAGTTAAGAGCTGAGCTTTATGCGCTCTCTTATGCTTAATCATGTAGCTAAACTAAGACAATAACTAAAAGAGGAGAGTTTTTTGCTGCAAGTGGTGATAGGCGGGGCATTGATTGGCCTTGCGAGCGCATTATTGATGGCGACTAATGGCAGAATCGCCGGCATTAGCAGTATTGTCCACCGTGCCTTTTTCTTTCGTGGTGAGGAATCCTGGACGGTGTGGTTTGTATTGGGTTTGATGCTAGGCCCCGCTGTCATTCTCTTATTAGGATGGGTATCGCCGCCGAGCATTAGTATCGACTGGGGCTCCGTTGTGCTGGGCGGCCTGCTAGTTGGTATAGGTACCAAAATCGGCAGCGGTTGCACGAGCGGCCATGGCGTATGCGGTATGGGCCGTTTCTCGTTTCGATCGGTTGTGGCCGTGGCCGTATTTATGTCTGTTGGGGTAATGACGGTGCTGCTTATGCGACTAGGCGGTGTGCTGTGAGCGGGGTGGTGTCCCTCCTGCTAGGTAGTTTGTTTGGCATTGGGCTGGTCTTAGCGGGTATGACTGACCCTACTTATATCCGCGGGTTTCTAGATGTCACGGGCGATTGGCGTCCTGAACTGGCTTTCGTCATGGCCTCAGCATTGGTGATTTCCGTTGTCTTCTTCCAGCTTATTAAGCCCAAAATGGCGAAGCCACTCTTGGCCGAAGGATTTTCGATACCCACGGCTTCTCAAGTTGATGGAAGGCTCATTGGGGGTGCGTTCTTATTTGGCATGGGTTGGGCGGTGTCTGGGTATTGCCCAGGGCCTGGCATTGCCAGTCTTGCCTATTTGGAACCTAAGGCTTTTGGTTTCGTTGGCGCTATGTTGGTTGGATTCAAGCTGGCGGATTGGCTAGCCCCAGCGAGGTAACCAGGGCGATGCCGATCATCATTGAGGCGAGGCGATTTATTCGCCCTCGATACCCCGCTTGCCGGCTTCTCGGACGAGCGGCATGTATTGACCAAATATGTCAGAGACCTGTCCTGTACCGATGGTTAGGCCAGCATCGGTTGTGAGCGTATGGCCAGAGGTGTAACCGGCTTCATCGCTCGCGAGCCAAAGGGCTGCATTCACGACATCCTCAGGCAGGCCAGGACGCCCTTTGAGTGGCGATGAAAGGGCCAGTTGCGCTTTCGTAGTCTCAAGGTCGTTGGGGTCGCCGCGGAGTCCAGCCACCATGGGAGTTGCCATACCGGCTGGTGCAATCGCGTTCACCCTGATGCCATGGCGAGCCAGTTCTGCAGCCGTGTTTTTGGTGAGTCCAATTACCGCGTGCTTACTAGTGGCGTATGCATGGGGTCCTTGACCACCTAGTATGCCTGCAGTGCTCGCCATATTAATGATGGAGCCGGCTTCATTGGGCACCATTACCCGTGCAGCATGCTTCACCCCGTAAAACACGCCATTTATTAGAATATCTAGCGTGAAATGCCATTCGTCAGCAGGCGTTGTCGCGATCGGCCCAGCAGCACCGACAATGCCGGCGTTGTTATACATGATGTCGAGCTTGCCAAATCGAGAGATTGCAGTATCAACGAGGCCGGACACGTGGTCTTCACTAGTGACATTACATTCCTGAAAGATGGCAGCATCACCAATTTCAGCAGCAATCGCCTCCCCGGCGTCTATTTGAATGTCGCCCAAAACGACTTTGGCTCCCTCTGCGGCAAACCTTCTGGCTGCTGTTGCACCAAATCCACTGGCTGCACCAGTAATGGCAGCCACTTTCCCCTTTAACCGTCCTGACATATCGTCCTCCTTAAGATCATTCATTATGATGACGGAATAGAAGGTGGATCAAGGCTCACAAATTAAAAAAAGAGGTAACTATGCATCAACCCATATTGGGCTGTGACATTGTTCAGGTTGCTTATCACGTGGCGGACATCGAGCAATCAGCGAAGTGGGCTGCCAAGACGCTAGGGGCTGGACCCTTTGTGGTCTCAAGGGATATTGAGCTCTCAGAAAGCATTCACCGAGGGGAGCCTTGCCCCTTCGTGCACAGCTCCGCTTACGGCCAATGGGGCAAGATCATGCTGGAACTGGTGCAGCAGGAATCGAGTGGTGCATCTCCTTTTCGGGATTTATACAGCGAGGACGAACAGGGCCTGCACCACGTGGCCATGATGGTCGATGATATGGATGCTGCAGTGGGTCACTTCGAAGATGCGGGTGTTCCGAGAGTGACGAGAGCGGTGACGCTATCTGGGGTTGAATTTGCCTTTCTCGACGCGACTGCCACTTTCGGCCACTACATCGAGATCTATGAGGCAGGCGCTGCGGTCAAAGGGTTTTATGAGCATGTCGAGGCGCTTTCAAAAAAAAATTGGGATGTTAATGACCCGTTTTTTCCAAGCACAGGCAAGCTTGTTAATGGATAGGCTTAGTTCTTGCCAGTGTGAGACGTGACGCGTTGGCGGTTTTCTCCCAGTGGCGATTTCAGCGTTAGCCGCGAAGATTAAAAGCAAACAAGTGGATGACTAGCGCTGTCGGTCCGAACTGGGATATCGTCAAACCTAAAAAATAAATACTAAACGCGGTTTCTCGTAGGCTCTCACTTACTGGCGTTTTACCGAGCATCAAATGGGTTATGGTTTAAGCGCGTCTCGGCGCGTCGGGGGTCGTACAAGGTAGATTAAAACGCCTGACAACACATTTAGCACTCCAACGATTTGTAGTGCGCGGTGGTACTCGCCAAATACGTCAACGTGCACGCCGACGAGCCAGGGAGCAAGTGCACCGAGTGCAAAGGAGAAGGGTAGCCCTGCACCTCGAATTGCTCCTATGTGTGTTCGCCCGAAAAAACTTGCCCAGATTACTTCTTGCATAGGAATCATGCCGCCCCATCCCAACCCTAAAACCACAAAGGAAGCGTAAATCAGTAACAGATCGTCTTTTTGAACGGCGAAGACGATAAGAAGTAGGGCCAGACCAGTGACGCTAGCTGATATTGCGGCCAGAGGCTTAACTGGAACACGGTCAATGAGCGCTCCCCAGAATGGTTTAGACAACATGGCTGGGATTGAAGCAATAACCATAGCGAACGCTGCCTCCTGTCGGCCAATCCCATTATCAGTGAGATAGGGAATGGTATGGAGTAGCAGGACAACGATGTTGATAGTGAAGAATCCAAAGGCAACTACCATCGCATAAAAGCTGAAGGTGCGAAGTGCTTGGCTTCGGGTGTAAGCGGTCTTTGCCTCTGTACGGGCACGTTCGCCTTGATCGCTTTGATACGCATTGGCAGATAAGCCGTCTGGATAAAGGCCGTAATCCTCCGGACGACTCCGCATTGCCCAGGTCACGGGTACCATCAATAAAAAGCTTAGGACGCCAAGCCAGACCCAAGCTGCCCTCCATCCCAACTCATCAACTAAGTAGGTAGCGAGCGGGGTAATGATGATCCCGCCTAAAGAGACGCCCATTGCAGCGATCGCGATAGCCTTGCCTCGATTCAGTACAAACCATTTGGATAAGGTGACATTCACAACCAGATTGCCAATCATTGCGCAGCCAACGGTGAGCACGAGACCATTAAGTAGCCACCAAGCCCAGAGCGATTCTATCTGGCTATGCAGGATGAGCGAGAAGCTCAAGATACAAGTACCTGTTGCCATAATTGGGCGCGGGCCGATGCGATCAATGAGGCTGCCAATGAAGATGCCCGCCATCGCCATCACGATTTGACCAATCGATCGAGAGAGCGTGAAATCACCACGACTCCAGTTAAGCTCGGCAGACATTGGCGCCAAGAATGAACCTAGCACATAGCTGTAAATTCCGATCGCAACAAATTGCGCTAGGAAAGCGGCTCCCATTAATTGGTGGCGCGGGAAGGTTGGGTTATGGGATGGAATTATCAATTGGTGGTCCGAGCGCAGAGGAGGGGAGTCTCTCAAAATATGGACCTAGGCAAAAGGGTGAATACACTTTACCCAAAGGTGAGCCCTGCTATTATGCGAATCCTCTGGCCCCATAGTTAAATGGATATAACAAGGACCTCCTAAGTCTTAGTTCCAGGTTCGACTCCTGGTGGGGCCACCATCGACGTTATTTTAAATACGTTAACTACTTGTCCAGCTTCACAATTTTCGTGAACAAGCTGGAGCAGTAGACGATGCAGTTGACAAAAAAGTGTCCTAAGTACACCTATCGCAAGGATGGTGTTTACTACTTTTCAAAAGCTGTTCCGAAGGATCTTTTAGACCTTTATTGCAAACCTAGAATCG
>CAJXDD010000092.1:0-10181 GCA_913052075.1 uncultured Gammaproteobacteria bacterium | reverse complement strand
ATGTTGTTTGTCGGTACCCGGCAGTCGCGAGGACATGCTGGAAAAAGCAAGACAACTTGAGATCGACCAGATTGTGATTGATTGGGAGGACGCAGTAGCCCCTGACCAAAAGCAGAGGGCCCGGGAAGTTACGCTCGCTGCGCTCACTGCCCCCTGGAAGGCATCCTCGGTCTCAGTCCGCATTAATGGTGTGGAAACGCCACACTGCCTGAACGATGTGCTGGCCATCGCTCAGAAACGGAGCGACCAAAGCCAAGCGGTCGAATCACTGGTTGTACCAAAAACTGGATCCATCTCGCAGATTCACTTTATTTCCACCCTCCTCGATCAGCTCAGCGTGGACGATGACGCGATGGCACCGTCTAACATCGAGGCACTCATTGAGGATGCCCATGGCATGATCAACGTTCATGCCATCGCACTTGCAAGCCCAAGACTGGAAGCGTTAATTTTTGGCATGGGCGACTTCGCAGCAGCTCAGGGCATACAAACAACTGTGATTGGCGATCAATCTGGCTACGATGCAGACCTGTGGCATTACCCCAGATACCGTCTGATTATGGCTGCGCGGGCTGCCAACATTGCGGCCATCGACGGTCCCTTCGCCGCCTTCAAGGATGTGGATGGTTTGAACCGAGACTGCCGTGTCGCACGTCTCATGGGTATGAACGGCAAGTGGGCGGTACACCCGGGGCAAGCAGAGACCATTGCCGCACAATTCACACCATCACAATCACAAGTTGATCAAGCGCGTAAACAGAAAACAGCATTTGAGGAGGCTCTCAAGCAAGGTCAGGGCGCCGTCGCAGTGGATGGAGCGATGGTCGACCAGGCATCGATTAACCTCCTTGAACCGCTTCTGGCCGATGCTGAGCTTCTTGGTATGTGAGCAAAAACCACGTGACTAAGGCCCGACCATTGGCCAACCAGGCGCCTTTTTGCGTAAGCATTTCTATTCAAGTATCGGGCCATCGCTGTGCCAGAGGGACCAGAAATTCACCGGGTTGCCGCGAGGCTCAGCGAGGCTTTGAGTGGCAGAACGCCCGATTCCATTCAGTTTCACTATCCATCCATCGCTCGGAAGACCCGCAGGGTGCGCGGCAAGTCCATCTCTCGAGTGAGAGCCCACGGCAAAGCATTGCTAATCGACTTCTCTAACGGGTTAACCCTTTATAGTCACAACCAGCTCTACGGTCTTTGGTATATCGGACAACCCGAGAGCGACCCTTTCACTCACCGTCAGCTTCGCGTTGAAATTAGGAGCCTTGGGGTGACCGCACGCCTTTACAGCGCAAGCAGTATCGAACTGTGGAAAACAGATCGGCTCCATCAACATCCTTTTTTATCCAAATTAGGACCTGATATTCTCGATCCGAGTCTCTCTATATCCTCGCTGCTTAATCACATGGAGCAGCCACGATTTCGCGCAAAAAGGCTGTACGCACTCCTTCTAGATCAACACTTCATTGCCGGCCTTGGTAACTATCTCCGCTCAGAAATTCTGTTTGATGCAAGACTACATCCCGAGCGCAAACTGTCTGATTTAACCAGGCGTGAGCGAGCAACGCTTGCACGTTCGACTCTTAAGCTATCAATCAGGAGCAGCCGTCATGGAGGCATTACTCGAACGGTACAAAACGCCAAGCGCGATATGAGGCGAGGTGTAGCGTTTGAATCCGCCCGCTTCTGGGTATTTGATCGCCAGGGTGAGCTTTGCCGAAACTGCCAATCAATCATCGACCACATGACGGCCGGGGGACGCCGACTGTATACCTGCCCCGAGTGCCAGCAGCCATCAGAGACCTAAGCCAATGAATTCGCCCACTGATCGTGATTTTTGGTTTTTGCCCCTCGGCGGCTGCGGGGAAATTGGCATGAACTTAAATCTTTTCGGGCACGATCATCACTGGCTGATGGTCGACTGCGGCATCACCTTCAACGCCGATCTGAATCCAACCCGGGTGGAACTACCTGATCCTACATTCGCGATAAATTTAGGTGACTCGCTCGCTGGTATTGTCTTGACCCACGCCCACGAGGATCACATTGGCGCACTGCCTTACCTCTACGAGCGATTGGGTTCACCTACCCTTTACGCAACACCATTTACTGCGGGCGTGATTCGGGAAAAATTTCGATACATTTCCGTTGAACCTGATCTGGTCATTCTGAAGCCCCAGTGCGCCTTGACGCTCGGGCCCTTTACCATTACGCCCCTACCGATCACCCACTCGATTCCAGAGACTCAAGCGCTGCTCATCGAAACAGCAGCTGGGAATCTGTTACACACCGCAGATTGGAAGATCGATGATAATCCTGTGGTAGGACCGCCGTTTGAGCAAGATCAATTCAGGGCGCCTAATCTGCCGCCTATCGACGTGGTCCTATGCGATTCAACCAATGCACTCTCGCCAGGCCACTCAAAATCTGAGCAGCTTGTACAAGCAGGTTTAGAGCGACTGATACAGGGGTGCGAGGGCCGCGTCATTGTTAGCTGTTTTGCCAGCAATATCGCTCGGATTCAGTCCATCGGACGAGTTGCAAAGCGAACAGAGCGTCACCTCGCACTCACCGGGCGGGCTTTAGAGAGGATGACACGTATCGCTAAGCAGTGCGGTTACTTAGGGTCTGACTTTCCGCTGATCAGTAGTCACGAACTGGCCCATTTCCCTCCTCGTCATGCACTCTTCGTTGCCACCGGAAGTCAAGGTGAAGCCGGCGCGATGCTCTCGAAGCTGGCCTCAGACCGACACCCGGACTTCGAAATCCATCCCGAAGACGTCTTCATCTTTTCTTCGAAGACCATTCCAGGTAACGAGGAAGCGATCGAGCGATTGGTTAAGCGAATTTCGGTAAAGGGCGCGACGGTTTATCAAGCGGAGCAGTTTCCGGACCTAAACCTCCACGCCTCTGGTCATCCTAATCAATCAGAACTTGCTGATCTTTACACGACGGTTCAGCCGAAATTGGTCGTTCCACTCCATGGCGAAACGCGCCACCTCACAGCCAATGCGGACGTCGCAAAGGCGGCAGGTATTCATCGAACACTCACCGGAGGAAACGGTGATCTCTTCAGTTTAGTTGAACCCTTTCGCGTTAGAAGGAACTGGGGCCATGCAGGACGATGGGCGGTCATCCAAGACGGTAAAGCGCTCGAGCCCGTTACAGCGTAACCAAAACACGCTTGATCGCGAAATGCATTGCCAGCGAACCAAGCCCATCTTAGACTCCGACCTTTCCTAGGAGAACGTCATGCCCTCTATCACGTTAATCCCAGGAGATGGCATAGGCCCTGAGATCGTGTCCTCAGTTCGAGCCATCTTTTCTGCAATGAACATCCCGCTTGAGATCAACGAAGCCATTGCGGGTGGCGCCGCGCTTGCGGATGGGCTAGACCTTATCCCACAAGAAACGCTTGCTCAGATTGAGCGTTCGGACGCGACGCTAAAAGGACCAATCACCACCCCCATCGGCCGAGGTTTTAGCTCAGTTAACGTTTCGCTAAGACAACACTTCAATCTCTTCGCGAATGTGAGACCTGTACTGTCACTTCCAGGAACAAAGGCTCGATTCGAAGACATAGACATCATCGTGGTTCGCGAGAACCTTGAAGGGTTGTATTCAGGTATTGGTCACTCGGTTTCTGAAGATGGTGAAACTGCAGAATTGAAAAGCGTCATTACGCGATCTGGGTCTGAACGCGTTATCAGACATGCCTTCGACACTGCTCAAAAATTGAGTCGAAAGAGGGTCACCCTTGTTCATAAAGCAAACATCATGAAGAGCACATCGGGCCTCTTTCTGTCCGTTGGCCGAGAGGTTGCCAAAGACTACGCAGCCATTGAGTTCGAGGAAATGATCGTCGACAACTGCGCAATGCAATTAGTGATGAATCCTGAGCGATTCGACGTTCTGGTAACTACGAACTTGTTTGGCGACATTCTCAGCGATCTGTGCTCGGGACTGATTGGCGGCTTGGGACTCGCCCCAGGGGCAAATCTTGGGTCCAAGCACGCCATCTTCGAAGCCGTCCATGGGAGTGCTCCGGACATCGCGGGTCAGGACAAGGCCAATCCCACCGCGTTGCTTCTGGCGGCAGCGATGATGCTCGACCACTTAGGCCTATCCAATGAGAGTGCCCGAATCCGCCGGGCCATTATTTCCACCCTTCGGTCAGGAACCGTCAAAACTCCCGATCTTGGCGGCAGCGGTAGCACGGTTGCATTTACTGAGGCGCTCATCACCGCACTATAACCGCTAAATGCTGATGCCTTTCCTCCCTGCTCTGGGCTTTGTGAGCCTTGCGCTTTTTAACATGCAACGGGCAAATCACCGACGCGAGTCGGAAGAGGGAGGCAATTACTCCTTGGGAGCGCTTTGCCAAAGGCAGTAGGCGACCCACGGCTTATGACTCATCCGTTGCTACCAGCGGAACATTGATGGTCCCTGACTTCGCCAGGTCGTCAATGGCTTCAACCATTCCGAATTCGGCAAGGATCCGCTCTGTGTGCTCGCCAATGGTTGGCGCAAATCGAGGGGGCGCAGCCTGCGTTTTAGAAAATTGGGCGGCTGACCGAACCTCCCGAAGTTTGCCGGCGACCGGATGGTGTCTTTCATAAAACATCGCTTGAGCATTTACCTGCTCATCGCCGTGTAGTTCACCCAGTGCGTGGACTTCACTCACCGGCACCTCATGCTTGGCCAAAGTCTGCATAAATTGGTCAACAGACAAGCCCTCGGTAGCTGAGGCGATCGATGCCCCCAGCGCCTCGAGATACGTCTCTCGATTCAGCTGCCGTGCTTTAAGCGTATTAAACCGTTTGTCCTGACTTAAAGAACGAAGCCCGAGCGCAGTACACAGTCCTTGAAATTCGTGATCTGACAGCGTCATCAGGGCGGCCCAACCATCCACGAGTGGCACCAACATCCCTGCGGCACCAATAGCGGGCGCATGTTCGATATCATCGCCGAGCAAAATATCGTCTGCCCCAGCGTCAGGCCAGAGGAAAGCAATCGCTGTATCGAGCATTGATAACTCAATGTGCTGCCCTTCCCCGCTACGCTCTCGGTGGTAGAGCGCAGCGCATAGCGCTTGAACACCGGTATAAGCCGTTAGCTTATCTAAAATCAGTTGATTGACTTGCTCAGGGCCCTGACCTCGTTTTAATCCTTGCACATTGGCCATCCCTGAAAATGCTTGAATGATCGGGTCGTAGGCTCGATCTCGCGCCCTGGGCCCGACTTGGCCAAATCCGCTGATCGATAAATAAAGCAAACGCGGGTTCACTGCGGAGAGCGATTCATAATCGATACCTAGACGCTGGACCACGCCTGGTCGGAAATTTTGGATCACCACATCCACGTCGGCAGCGATTCGTTGCACGACTTGCCGAGACTCCGGCCTAGATAAATCGATCGCGAGACTTCGTTTGCCTCGATTCAGCATATGAAACGAGCCCGAAAAACCCTGCCGTTTTGAACCCACATTCCTTTGAATATCGCCCTCGAGACGTTCAACCTTGATCACATCAGCGCCAAAGTCAGCGAGTAACCGGGCCGTCAGTGGGCCAGAAACAACAGCTGATAAATCAAGGACTCGAACACCGTCGAGCGGTCCATTTAATTCATGAAATGACATATTGCTCACCTAATTTGCTGCCCGCCACAGTGCACGCACGCACCCTTTACTGCAACCCCATCCTCAACGTGGTCTTCCCAAGGTATAGTTGAGAACTTTCGTGCCAACCATTGACTATGACTAGCACAGAACTCTGCCAGCTCACGGCCTGCCAACAGAAAACGCGCTTCGATCGCGGCCAAACATCCGCGGCCGAACTCCTAGAAGCTCACCTTAGGCAAATTGAGCAGGTCAACCCTGATATTAATGCCGTGATCACGCTGAATGCGGAAGCAGCGCTGGAGCAAGCGTTTGTTATCGATCGCAAAAAAGCCGATCGCGAGCCACTCGGTCCGCTCGCTGGGTTACCCATGGCTCATAAAGACTTAACACTGACAAAAGGCATGAGAACCACCTTTGGTTCGCCGAGATTTAAAGACTATATCCCGAGCGAGGACTCAGAGTTAGTTCGCCGGCTTCGTAATGCTAATGCCGTCACACTAGGGAAAACGAATACCCCTGAGTGGGGTGCTGGGTCACAAACTTTCAATACTCTGTTTGGCGCGACACGAAACCCTTTTGACCCAACTAAAACCAGTGGCGGGAGCTCGGGGGGCGCTGCGGCGGCGCTGGCTGCGAGAATGCTACCGCTCTGTGACGGGAGCGATCTTGGAGGATCTCTGCGCAATCCGGCGAGTTTTTGTCACGTCGTTGGACTTCGCCCTTCACCGGGTAGGGTGTCTAGTCTCCCGACGAACTCGCCATGGAATGATCTTTCCGTCGTTGGACCAATGGCAAGAACGGTCGATGACTGCGCATTATTGCTTTCGGCTATCGCGGGGCCTGATGCGCGCTCACCCATTAGCATTGACGAGCCGGGCGACCAGTTTTTTCCCATAACGCCGCTTGACACAAAGCACGTGCGAGTCGCCTTTAGCCCAGATTTTGATGGTCAATTCCCGTTCCAATCCGAGGTAATTAGCGCGACAAAATCAGCAGAAGCCATGCTGCTTGAAGCAGGCTGCCAAGTCACATCCACATGCATTGACTTTGAAGGCGCGGACAAAGCTTTTGAAACGCTTCGATCCATTAGCTTTCACGCTAGGCACAAAGCGGGAATAGCCGACCATCCCGACCAGTACAAAGACACGGTGAAATGGAACGCCGCTCAAGCAGAACGGCTAAGCGCTGAAGACATCAGGGAGGCCTTGTCATTGAGATCAGCGCTGGGGATGCGCTGCGCTGCTTTTTTCGAGCACTTTGATTTCTTGGTTGCGCCGGTCGCTCAAGTGCTTCCTTTTAACGTTGAAACAGAGTGGGTCACGACGATCAACGACACACCCATGGACAACTATATTAGTTGGATGAAATCCTGTTACGTGGTTTCTCTAATGGGGACACCGGCACTCTCATTACCTTTTACGTTTAGCGATGATGGGTTACCGGTTGGTTTGCAGATCGTAGCCCCTTGGGGACAAGATCTACGCCTGCTCCAATTCGCGAAGGCGCTCGAGAGAATGAGCCCTCACTACTACCAGTCGCCGTCGTTGTTGTAGTGGTGCCACAACCGATTAGCCAAAGGCAGCGCGCACATGCCACCACCCACTCCCGCAGATGAAGGATTGCCAGTATGGCTGTAGCGTTTAACGCGTTTGTTTCCCATCTGGAATGTAGCGAGACAGGCGAGCAGTATCCCGCCAACCAGGCTTACAACTTATCTAAAGCAGGGTACCCCTTGCTCGTTCGGTACGATCTGAAGGCACTGAAAGACGCGCTTAAACCGAGAACGCTATCCCCTGAATTACCGGGCTTCTGGCGCTATTCAAAACTATTGCCGCTCGGGCAGTTAGAGCAGCTTGTTTCGCTCGGAGAAATCTGCACACCGTTAATTCAGCTGCCTATCGATGCAGCAAGCTCTCCGATTGAGTCGGGCAGCAGAGTTTGGATCAAAGACGAGGGCGCTCTACCGACCGGGTCCTTCAAGGCCAGGGGGGTGAGCCTCGCTGTCAACATGGCCAAGCAACTAGGTATCCAAAAGATGGCCATTCCAACCAATGGCAATGCAGGTGCCGCCTTAGCCGCCTATGGCGCCCGAGCAGGGCTGGAGATTTTGTGCTACTGCCCGCGAGACACTCCGCTCATCAACGTCGAAGAAATGCGCCGATACGGCGCAGAAGTCCACTTGCACGACGGATTGATTCACGAGTGCGGCGCAGAAGTTCAAGCAAGATGCGACGCAGAGGGTTGGTTCAATACCTCGACACTCCGAGAGCCCTACCGAATAGAGGGAAAGAAAACGATGGGCCTTGAATTGGCTGAACAGTTCGACTGGCAGCTACCCGACTACATTTTTTACCCCACAGGGGGTGGCACAGGACTCATCGGGATGTGGAAGGCGTTTAAGGAATTAAAGGCAATGGGTTGGATCAGCGGTGATCTACCAAAAATGATATGTGTGCAAGCCGAAGGCTGCGCACCGCTCGTTCGAGCATTTGAGCGCGGAGAAAGGCGTGCCGATGTATGGGAGAACGCCGAAACGGTAGCCACTGGCATCCGGGTCCCAAAAGCACTTGGCGACTTTTTAGTGCTCGATGCGGTGCGTGAAAGCGGTGGGTATGCGCTTTCAGTGACGGATGAGGCAATCTGCAACGCACAACATGACATTGCCACCAAGGCCGGCTTTCTGATGTGCCCCGAGGGCGCAGCAACAGCTGCAGCACTGAAGCAATCCTTGAGTGAAGGTCTCGTCGAGCCCGGCGCTTCGGCCGTTTTGTTCAACTGCGCCACAGGCCTCAAATATCTCGGTCCCGAAAGCTGATGAATTGACTCGTGGCTTCGGATCGAGGTTAAACCTTTCAACGCGCGATTAGCATTCAGATTTTTGGCTTGAGACTGCTTGGTTAGCGACTGCGCCAGTCCTCGACACAACAATCATCCTTAATCATTGAATTCTGTCACGTACTGACGACATCCCGCCTAATCGGTAATCCGCGCCAGCGATGACCCAATCAGAATTCGTGTATACTGTTACTTACCTTGGGGGTGGTCCATAGACCTGAGACGCGATACCGCGAACCCCAGAACCTGATCCGGATCATGCCGGCGTAGGAAAAGGTCTCTTCTGCCAGTTCCCGGATCAAACGCTTTAGCAAACTCGGGAACCCAGCCATGCCAATCAACGTCGTCTCCATCTTACTTCTTGTTTGTATCAGCACCCTTCTCGCTGCCTCTGCGTCTGGATCTGAATCCCTGCCGGAGATCGTGGTGGTCGGCGACCTCCGCGAGCAAGATGAATTGAGCTCGATGACCAGCGTTACCGTGGTAGGCGCAGACGATCTCAGGTCCAAACAAGCCGAGCACCTTGAAGAGGCATTGGCCTTTCTACCCAACGTCAACTTTGCCTCCGGTACCAACCGAGCCCGCTTTTTCCAAATCAGAGGGATCGGTGAGCGGAGCCAGTTTGCGAGCCCGCAAAATCCTTCAGTGGGTGTGCTCATCGATGGCATAGACTTCACAGGTGCCGCCGATGTTGCTGGGTTGCTCGATCTCGATCAGCTCGAAGTCTTGCGAGGACCACAGGGGACTCGTTACGGAGCGAGCGGCCTCGCTGGACTCGTATACATCAAATCCAACGACCCAATGCCCGAACGATCAGCGGATCTAGCGCTCGGATATGGCAACTACGGACGGCGCACCGGTTCACTCGTGCTCAACTATCCATTCAGTGATCGAACTGCCATTCGACTGGCGGCCGACTCAAGGCAGACTGACGGCTACTATGACAACACTTTTTTGAATCGCGAGGATACCAACGGCACTGATGAGCAATCCCTCATTCTTAAGGTCCGTCATGAAACGCCTAAGGGCACACTAAGCTGGGTGACCCGCGCTGCCAACTTTGACAATGGGTACGATGCGTTCAGCCTTGATAACCTCCGCTCCACGCTCTCGGATGAGCCTGGCCGCGATCAACACAAAATGGTCGCCCACGGCGCCACATGGCAACAGCCACTCATGTCACTCGAGCTTAAAGTGCAACTGAGTCATGCCTCTTCTGAATTGCTCTATGGCTACGACGAGGATTGGGCCTACCCAGAGATTCACCCATTTAGCTACTCGTCCACCGATGAATATGCCAGAGATCGAGACCGCAGCAGCTTTACGCTGTCGCTTTCATCCTCTCCGGAAGCCAACCGCGATACCTTATCTTGGACAGGCGGTATTCATCTTGCGAACCAAAATGTGGCGCTAACTCGAACCTACACCTTTCTGCCCGGCCCTTACACCTCCAGTTATGACTATCAGACCCGCAGCCTCTTCGGGGAGATAAGCCTGCCCGTCAGTGCAAGGATGCAGGTTGTTGCTGGCGCAAGATTCGAACGACGCAGCCAGTCGTTTTCAGATTCCGAGTCTGTGCAGTTTCGTCCTGAAGACAGCCTGTGGTCTGGACGCCTTGGCATACAGTGGAATTTGGCAGCTGAAACCATGGCCTATCTCAGCATTAGCCGAGGCGTAAAGTCTGGCGGCTTTAATACCGACGGCACGCTGCCCGCCATGCTTCGTC
>CAJXDD010000091.1:0-10282 GCA_913052075.1 uncultured Gammaproteobacteria bacterium | reverse complement strand
CTCGAACCTGAGGCTTGGCAGCAGATGATGGAAGTACACACCTGGTCGCATCTCTACGCGGCACAAGCGGTAATCCCACTGATGATTGAACGTGGCGGCGGATATCTCCTTAATACTTCGTCAGCTGCGGGCTTATTGACCCAGATGGATTCGGGCCCCTATGCGGTATCAAAGCATGCGTCTGTCGCCCTCGCCGAGTGGCTTGCCATAAATTACAAGGACCGTGGTATTGGGGTTTCCGTTTTGTGTCCGCAAGCCGTCCGTACCGCCATCCTGAGCAAACGCCGGGATAAGGACCGTGATGAACGTGAGAAAAAAAGCGTTGCCCAAAAATCATCTGCAGGCAATGGCAGTAGTAATCAGGCAGCAGTCGATGGCATCCTTGAGCCGGAGGAGGTTGCGACTTTATGCATGCAGGCTATTCGCACGGAGCAGTTTTTAGTCCTGCCGCACCCTGAAGTTGCACGCTATTTCCAAAACAAAGCGAATGACTATGACCGCTGGTTAAACGGCATGCGGCGCATGCGGGAACGCCTGCGCAACAGATAACAAATAGTGAAGGGGGCTTCATGCCACGGACTTCTAAACCGCAGTCTTACTACGACGACATTAAGACCAAGTTCAAGAAAGAGCGCGACAAGCGCCTTACCTATCGTCCCCCAGGTACCACACAGTACACGTCTGAGCTCACGGGCGAGCTCGAGAAATATTCAACGGATCCCTGGCGGAAGGAAGCCCCCGATCGCGAACCAATCAACGATCAAGTTGAGGTCCTATTTATCGGTGGGGGCTTTTCCGCGCTACTCACCTCTGGCCGCCTACATGAACGAGGCATTGAGAATATTCGCTTAGTTGAGCGAGGCTCTGATGTAGGCGGCACCTGGTATTGGAATCGCTATCCGGGTGCGGCATGTGACGTCGTGAGCTATGACTACCTACCTCTGCTGGATGAAATGGACTACGTCCCTGTCAATCATTACTCCCGTGGACCTGAAATTTTCGGCCACTGTCAGGCCATTGCGCGCAAGTACAACCTGTATGACCTGGCGGTGTTTAGCACCACCGTGACGGAAACCGTCTGGAATGAAGCGGAGCAACTATGGCACGTTAAAACGGATCGAGGGGATAATATGCGTGCGCGGTTTGTCATTTGCGCTAATGGCACTTTGGCAAAGCCCAAGCTCTCGCTGATTAACGGTATGAATACATTTAAGGGGCATGCCTTTCATTCCTCTCGTTGGGATTATGAGTACACGGGTGAACATCTTGAAAACCTAAAAGACACACGGGTTGGCATCATCGGCACGGGGGCTAGCGCTGTGCAAATCGTGCCTGAACTCGGCAAAACCGCTAAATCGCTCACCGTGTTCCAGCGAACACCGTCATCGATTGACGTGCGGGATGACTGGCCGACAGATCCAAACTGGGCTCGGCGATTGCAGCCAGGCTGGCAGGCAAAGCGACGCGAGAAAACCTTGGCGGCGGTTGAGATGTCCCCGGAAAAACGTGCCGAACTGGACGCCCTGACTCCGGACGAAAAGGTACGGCGGCAGGAAAATTCCAACATCAATCACATGATGAGGATCCACAAACGGATCGACGAAATCGTGGAGGATAAAGCGACCGCCGACGCATTGAAGCCATGGTACATGTTCATGTGTAAGCGGCCGTGCTTTCACAATGAATACCTACCCACCTTCAATCTACCCAATGTGACGCTCGTCGATACCAAAGGCAAGGGGATTACTGAAATCGGCGAGCGCGGCCCAATCTTCGATGGGGTGGAGCATGAACTGGATCTGCTCGTCTACGCAACAGGCTTTGAAGTGCAACTCACGGGGATCTACAACAGCATCGTCGGCGCCGATGGGCAGAACCTTCAAGATAAGTATGCGGATGGCATTCGTACCCTACTAGGTATCCACACGGCAGGGTTCCCCAATCTTTTTATCATGGGTGGTTACCAAGCATCGTTTCAATTCAACCTCACCGACATGCTACAAACACAAGGCGATCACATCGCTGCCTGTATTGACCACGTTCGTACTCATGGCTATCAGACAATTGATGCCACCGAGGATGCTGAAGACTGGTGGGTGCAAGAAGTGATTAATCATCGAGGCAAGACCAGTCGCTCAGAAGACTGCACCCCTGGCTACTACAACTTTGAGGGCGCTGAAAATCGACGCCAGGATGGCAACTACAACGGCGGGTTTAGGAAGTATTTCCATCATCAAGGGAAGGTCAGGTCCGACATGGCGCATCACTTCCATCTGGGTAAAGCAAAGGGCGAGGCGTCATGAGTTACCCGTTAGCAGGAATCAAAGTGTTGGATATGTCGCGGGTCCTAGCAGGGCCGTTCGCGGGTCGTATGCTTTCGGATCTTGGTGCTGATGTCGTCAAACTGGAACCTCCTGAGGGAGACGTTACTCGTCTGTGGGGGCTAAAGATTGGTGGTGTCGCCGGCTACTACAATCAGCAAAATGCAGGCAAGCGAAACATATCCATTGATCTCCGTAGGCCAGAGGGTATTGCGCTAGTAAAGGCCCTTGTGCGTGAGACCGATATACTGATCGAGAACTTCAGACCGGACGTCATGGGTCGTCTTGGATTGGACTACGACACCCTTGCGGCCATCAATCCTCGGCTATTAATGTTATCGATCTGCGGGTTTGGCGCCGGAAATCCCGATAGCCGCCGAGCAGCCTACGCCCCCATTGTGCATGCCGAAATTGGGTTGGTTTCGCGGCAAGCGGAGATCAGCAATGCCTATCCCGCTGAGCTCGCGCTATCTGTCGCTGATACTAACGCTGGGTTGCATGGTCTCGTGGGCTTACTTGCCGCGCTGTACGCAAGGGAATCCACAGGCAAAGGGGATCATTTGGAAATCGCAATGGTCGACGCTAGCGTCGTCACCAATGACGGTATGAGCTATGTCCTAGACGGCGTTCGCCAAGTGATTGCCAACGAAGTTCACTCGACAGCCGGCGGACCGTTAATGATCGCCGGTGATTTTCGCTTCATCTGGAAGCTACTCACCCGACACTTTGATGTGACTGATGGCCTCCCCGAGGGCGATGACATCCCCCTACCGCAAAAAATTGAGGCTAGACGGGCAGCCGCTCACACATTTTTCAACGAGACCTGCCGTACCCGCGAAGCGGTTATCGCTGCGCTGGACAAAATGAATATTGCCTGGGGCGATGTAAGGCCCCGTGAGGAAATTGGTGAACTGGCTTCAGTCCAAGCGCGGGGCACCATTGCGCAGGTTGATGACCGAGCCGGATCAACCAGGCCGATTCCGCAATCCCCTTATCGATTCCGCCACAATGAGGCCAATGTGCGAGGCGGCGCACCGCATCTCGGAGAGCACAACGAGGCCGTATTCTCAGACTGGTTAGATTGGGGTGCGGACGAATTAGCACCCTATCGCGACGCATTGGTGACGCCATGACCGAATGGAACGAGCGAGTTGCAGTGATCACGGGCGGCGCCAGCGGCATTGGTCTTGGCATGGCACGCGCCTTTGGCGCGCGAGGAATGAAGCTAGTCCTTGCCGACCTTGATGGGGCGCTGTTGCAAGAGGCAAGTGAAGAATTGCGTGCTAAGGGTATTACCATTGAAACCAAGCTCTGTGATGTCTCGAAAGCGGATGAGATCGACGCATTAGCAGATCTTGCGCTTAGCAAGTTTAGTCAGGTGAATGTGGTTTGTAGTAACGCTGGCGTGGGGCTGCCGACATCCGCTAGGAATATGAAACTGAGCGACTGGGAGTGGATTCTCAACGTCGACCTTTGGGGGCCAATCCACGCAGTCAAGACCTTCCTTCCCATATTGGAGGAGCAAGAGATGGGGCACATCAGTGCCACCTCCTCAGTCGCAGGCTTACTTTCTAGCCAGATGATGGGCGCTTACAACGTTGCCAAACATGGTGTGGTTGCGCTGATGCAGTCTGTCGAGCGAGAACTTCGAGCGAAGAAAAGCCATGTGCGCGCCTCGGTGCTCTGCCCGGGTCCAATCAACACCAATATAAGCCGCCACTCGGTTTCATACCGGCCAGGGGGTGGAAAACCTAAGCGTGATTCTCAAAAAGCCGGTGATACCGCAAAAAACATCCAAGCGTCCCTTGAGCAAGGCATGCACCCTGATGAGGTCGGTGAATTGGTTGCCGAATCCATTGCGGCAGAAAAATTCTGGATCTTGACCCACCCTAGGTGGCTGAAACTGGTGCAAAAACAATACGACGCGATGATGGACGATCGATCGTTAATTCGAATTTAGGCGGGCTACCTCGAACACGATCGGAACCAAGAAGCATTACCCAGAAATCACGGTCTCACAGATCAATCAGGCGGCGCCGAAAGTGCAAACCTATACCCGCATTCACAGCTACGCTTTCAAGTGATCGATGATGCGCTGCGCGGCTGACAAGGGAGTGAGCGTCGCTGCTCCGACTTCAGCCTCGATGGCTGATAACCGCGTCGTTAGCGTTGGATGATCGGTAATTTGCTGTCGCAACAATTGATCGGTCAATTGCCACATCCACTGCAGGTTCTGTTCTGACCGCATGCTGGCTAGGTGACCTGCCGCCAGTGCCTCGTCATGAAAGCGCCTCACCATCTCCCAGGCCTCAGCAATGCCCGAACGCTCCAAAGCCGAACACGCCCGAACTTCCGGCGACCAAAACCCGCTTTGGGTCAATAGCGATAGTGCACTCTGATAGTGGAGCCGCGTCTTATTCGCCAGATTTTCGCTCTCACCATCCGCCTTGTTGATGAGGATCGCATCCGCCAACTCTAGAATGCCTTTTTTAATTCCTTGAAGTTCATCACCGCCCCCAGGCAATAGCAGGATCAAGAAAAAATCGACCATGCTCCCGACTTGATGCTCTGACTGACCAACGCCTACGGTCTCAACCACCACAACGTCGAATCCAGCCGCTTCACACAGCAACATCGATTCACGGGTTTTTAGGGCGACACCGCCTAATGCCTTGCCTGCTGGGGAGGGTCTGATGAACGCGTTCGTCTCGCGGGACAACTGCTCCATTCTCGTTTTGTCACCAAGAATCGAACCGCCAGCAACTGGAGAGCTGGGGTCGACTGCCAGCACAGCGACCTTTTTACCGTCGCCGATCACCGTCTGACCAAAGGACTCGATGAACGTCGACTTACCAACCCCCGGAACCCCGGTGATACCAATTCGAATACTGTTCCCGGTATGTGGCAATAATTCGTTCAGTAGATCTTGGCTCGCCTTGCGATCTTGCGGGCGGGCACTCTCGACCAGAGTAATCGCCTTCGCGAGCGCTCTACGATCACCAGAGAGAATCGCTTCAGCTGACGGCGTTGACGGCATCGAGCACTCGCCTCGCAGCATCTGGGATGGGGGTGCCGGGGCCAAAAATTAGCTTGACGCCCGCGTCATAGAGGTACTGATAGTCCTGCTGCGGAATTACACCGCCGGCAATAACGATAATGTCATCGGCGCCCTCGGCCTTCAGCGCCTCAATCAACTGGGGAACCAATGTCTTGTGGCCAGCCGCTAAACTGGAGGCACCAACGATGTGAACATCGTTTTCGACCGCCTGCCTCGCCACCTCTTCGGGTGTTGCAAACATTGGCGATAAATCAACGTCAAAACCCACATCCGCAAAGGCAGTAGCGACGACCTTGGATCCACGGTCGTGCCCGTCTTGTCCCATTTTCGCGACTAGCAGACGCGGCCTTCGACCGTGTTGTTCAACAAAGCTGTTTATGTCCATTGCAATTTGTTTCCAGCTTTCGTCTTGTTCGTATGCTGAACCATAAACTCCCGAAACCGTCTGTGCACTGGCTACAAACCGCCCGAAGCACTGCTCTAGCGCATCTGAAATCTCACCGACGGTTGCTCTATGCCGGGTCGCTTCAACCGCTAGTGCTAGAAGATTACCCTCCTCTTTCTCTGCCGCTGTCGTTAAAGCGGCAAGGCTCGCCTGAACCTTTGCCTCATCTCGGGAAGCGCGAACCGAATGAAGCCGTGCGATTTGCGACTCGCGCACCGCATCATTATCGACTTCAAGGATATCAACTGCATCCTGCTCGTCGATCAGATACTTGTTGACCCCTACGATGACGTCTTCACCGCGGTCAATGCGCGCTTGCTTTTTAGCCGCGGCCTCTTCAATTCTGAGTTTTGGCAGGCCGGTTTCAATCGCTTTCGCCATGCCTCCGGCTGCTTCCACTTCAGCAATTAACTCCCTTGCCTTTTCTGCAATGTCGTTAGTGAGCGATTCCATCATGTAGGAGCCGCCCCACGGATCAACAACTTGACCAATTCCGGTCTCTTCCTGCAGGACGAGCTGCGTATTTCGAGCGATCCTTGCTGCAAAGTCGGACGGCAGCGCGATGGCCTCATCCAGCGCATTGGTATGCAGCGACTGTGTTCCGCCAAAGACAGCCGCCATCGCTTCAATCGTAGTGCGGACGATATTGTTGTATGGATCCTGCTCCGTCAGCGACCAACCACTTGTCTGACAATGGGTTCTCAGCATGCTGCTCTTTGGATTGGTGGGCTCAAACTCGCCCACAATTTCTGCCCACAAAAGCCGCGCGGCCCGCATCTTGGCGATCTCCATGTAGAAGTTCATACCAATACCCCAGAAGAAAGACAGCCTGGGGGCGAAATCATCAATACCGAGTCCAGCTTTTATGGCAGTCCTGACGTATTCCTTACCATCCGCCAGGGTGTAGGCAAGTTCGAGCGCGGCATTCGCGCCAGCCTCTTGCATGTGATAGCCAGAAATCGAAATGGTATTGAAACGCGGCATGTTGCTCGAGCAAAACGCAATGATGTCGCCGATGATCCGAATACTCGGGGTCGGTGGATAAATATAGGTATTGCGCACCATGAATTCTTTCAGAATGTCGTTCTGAATCGTTCCCGCAAGCGCCTCAGTCGATACGCCCTGCTCCTCCGCAGCGACGATATAACCCGCAAGTACGGGCAGCACAGCGCCGTTCATGGTCATCGACACCGACACTTTATCGAGCGGAATGCCATCGAAGAGGATTTTCATATCCTCTACCGAATCAATAGCAACCCCTGCTTTTCCGACATCGCCAGTAACCCGCGGATGATCCGAGTCGTAGCCACGATGTGTCGCTAAATCAAATGCAACAGAAATCCCCTGCCCGCCTGCTGCCAGAGCTTTGCGATAAAACGCGTTGGATTCCTCCGCAGTGGAGAAGCCCGCATATTGGCGAATGGTCCATGGTCTCCCGGCGTACATCGTCGCTTGCGGGCCTCTGATATAGGGGCTCATACCGGGCATCGTATTCATGTATGGCAAGGCCTCGGTATCCTCGGCCGTATAGAGCATTTTTAGCGGGATATCCTCGGGAGTTAACCAAGTGAATTCGTCGGGCGTGAGCCCCTTGCTCTGCTTCTCTACTAAGCTCGCCCATGCATCGGGATTCGAAGTTTTAGGATCGTAAATACTCATACAATTATGCCTCACCGGACTGCGAAGGCTTGATCGGAATCGCCGTCGCAGCGTTCAGGATAGATATTAAAAGGCGGTTGTACCCCGTGCATCTAGGGTAGGCGCGCTGCCACTCAACACGCAACCCTCAACCACGCACTCATCTATTCGTTTATCTATTCGTTTGTCTATGCGTTCTTCGTTGCGTTTATCTCTGCGTTTGTGCGTTGATCAACGAATTGCACCCCGCAGAATTAGGGACCCTCTCGCTGGAGACGCTAGTGCTATTTCTTTTACCTACTATTACTAGCACCGTTTTCTAAAGAGCGCCTTTTTTAACCTGCCATTTTCAACAAGCCACTCTTCATAAAGCCAATTTTTGACAGGCGACTATGCACTGCTTTTTTAGTTCTCTCTCGCTATGCTGTGGGTACGATGTTTGCGCACGCCTTGGCAGTAGTGGGGAACCATGGTGGCTTGCAGCGTCCAAGTCCACTAGGAGCGATGGAAGATATCATGATTGACGACTTTCTCGGAAAGTCTGATGCTGCGCCCGCTCGACTCCCCATTCAAGCTGGCAAACCAACTGCCTAAGAGTCGTTCATACGCTTGAACAAAAACCACTCTCCAATTCCGGACGCTTTAGATGCTCTCGCAGAGCAGCGAGTCATTAATCCTCACAGTGACTGCGAGCCAACGCACCGGCAAAATTTGTAAATGCGCACCCCACTTTGCGGCCTGCAGCACTCGGTGTAGACTCTACGACCCACTACATTTATCGCGCTCGGAGATCATCTATGTCAGACAGTGCCAACGCTCAAAGCCTCACGCCCGCAGAAGAAATTGCCGCGCTCATCAAGCGGTCTCGCGCGGCGCAGCAGCAGATCGAACACTACACCCAAGAACAAGTTGATGATCTGATTCGCGCGATGGTTTGGGCGGTCGCCAAGCCTGGCGTCGCCGAAGAGATTGCTCAGTTCACGGTTGATGAGACTCAACTTGGGAACTACGACGGGAAGTTCCTTAAGATCCAGCGCAAGACGCGAGCAACATTGATGGACATCATCGATGACAAGTCCGTCGGCATCTTGGAAGAAGACCCTGAGCGCAACATCGTAAAAATCGCGAAGCCCATGGGTGTAATCGGTGCCCTTGCACCTTCTACTAATCCAGAAGCAACGCCAGTGATTAAGGCCATTCACGCCGTCAAAGGCAGAAATTCCATCATCGTTGCACCGCACCCTAGAGCGAAGCTCACCAATAAAAAGATCTGCGATCTGATGCGTGACGCTATCGAGAAAATGGGCGCACCAGCGGACCTAGTCATCGCAATTGAAATCCCTAGTCTTGAGACAACCAATGAGTTGATGCAGCAATGCGATCGCGTGCTAGCGACTGGGGGTGGCGCCATGGTCACTGCGGCATACTCGAGCGGAACGCCTGCATTGGGCGTTGGTGTTGGCAACGCAGTCATCACGGTGGACGACACGGCCGACCTCGATGATGCTGCGACCAAGATTCACATGTCTAAAACCCTCGATCTCGCGGCATCCTGCTCGTCTGATAACTCCGTTATTCTCGTTGATAGCATCTACGAGCCAATGCTTGAGCGGTTGAAAGCAAAAGGCGGCTACTTGTGTAACGCCGAAGAGAAAGAAAAGCTTCGCAACACGATCTGGGATGATGAAGGCCACCTGAACACGGCTATTGTTGCACAACCCGCGCAGAAAATTGCCTCCATGGCCGGGCTCGACGTTCCTGAAACCACCGAGTTTTATATCGTCATTGAAGATGGTTGGGGCAAAGACTTCCCTTTCTCTGGCGAAAAACTCTCCGTCGTCATGGCGCTCTATCGAGCAAGCGACATTGATCATGCCATCGAGCTGACCAATAACATTCAAAGTTATCAAGGACAGGGCCACTCTTGCGGCATTTACTCCAATAGTGATGAGAACATCATGAAACTCGCTGACGCTACCAGGACATCGCGCGTCATGGTGAATCAGCCTCAAGCCGCCTCCAATAGCGGCAATCTTTGGAATGGCATGCGCCAGACCTTCTCCTTGGGCTGTGGCTCGTGGGGAGGCAATGGAACTAACAACAACATCTCTTGGCGGGATCTCATCAACGAAACGTGGATCTCGAAGCCCTTAGCTCAACCTAAGGAACTGGCCTCAGATGAGGTTCTCTTCGGCGATGTGATGAAAAAGCTGGGCTAACCGTGTCTTGCAGGCGCCCTGCTTTGGGCGCCTTGACCACCCCCTAGGCCTCGCCAGTAAGTCAAGGCTTCTTCACTCACCAACCCACGCAGAGCACTAAGCGGGCTCCGGTGACAAAAGTCCTGCGAGACTCCTCTCTATGGACCATCGTTACCGACTAGCTCCACATCATCTAACCCCGCCTTAACGCTTTGACCTCCCTCAATTCTTCGCTCGCACGTAGCGTTCACAGGCTGCCCCGTTAAACTGCATGCCGACACTTCTCACGGCAATCCATTGTTTCCATTCAAAGGACGCCTTTACACTCACCACTCGATAGTCAGTCTATTGATCAATCAATGAATAAAAATGACGCTAATCGCGGGCCCTGGATTGCTTTCTTTTATCGCGACTACCGACTCCTATGGGGCACCTTAATGCTCGGCTCAGTGGCGGTCTGGATGCGAATTTTAGGCACCGCGCAGTGGCTATTAGATGAAACAGGGTCAGCGTATTGGGTCGGATTCATTGGCGTTGTGCAGTTATTGGTGCAGATACCAATGACGTTGTGGGCAGGGACACTGGCAGACCGGTGGGACAGAAAGCGGCTCATGACCTTCTC
>CAJXDD010000090.1:0-10348 GCA_913052075.1 uncultured Gammaproteobacteria bacterium | reverse complement strand
CTTCAAAAGGCTATTCGCACTACGCCAATATCCCGGATGAGCAGTTCACCGACGCGTTTCACTACACGCTCTTCCCAAACTTTGCCGTATCCGTCTGGGCTGATGGATTTCACTTTCTTCGAGCACGTCCCCACAGGGACGACCCTCAACAGTGCCTTTTCGATAACTGGTGGTATTCAAGTCCCGCGTCGCTGAATGAGCCCGGTTCAACCCAGCGAAGCAACCCAGTAGGTGGTGAACTTGAGGATGGGGAAGCTCAGGTCGAAATGCTCACTTTTGGCGTGGACAGTATCGGCGGAGCGATTCAGGAGGATGTCGAGGTTTTCGTAACCCAACAGCGAGGCTTCAGATCACGAGGCTTCAATGGTGTTTATCTCTCCAACCAAGAAAAACGCATCCGGCGGTACCACGAGCTCATCGACGACCACATCGAGAAGCATCTCGGTGTTAAGCTCGAGGACTAGGTGCGAGAAAAGCTACTGTAAGCTTTGCAGGGAAAATCCGCTAAGGGTACGCCGCTAGAAGCTGTCCTCTGCACCCGATTGAACTAGTCTCCCGGGACAATCTTGGGTAGCGGATTAAAACCCATCGGTAACTTGAGTCCGGTGGGGCAGATGCCAACAATGACCCTCCATTCCAGAGAGATTATTAACGAGAGTGCCGTGGCTCGAAGGCATAGATCGAGATATATCCGAGTTTGATCCGCTGCGGCGCTTGCCGAGTCAATTATTTGACCCCATAAGGCCGCCAGAGACTCAACCAAAGACTTTACTGAGCTGCTTGAAGTAATAGCGCCAACTTGCAGTTTGGCTGCGTAGCCAGGAACGCAGTGGAAACAGGCTCTCATATGGCAAGCATTCTTTACTGGGGGGAAGCTCCCTGCACGATCACTCGCTGCATATGCCTGCGATAACCGTGATAATCGTTCATCGCCATATGAAACACCCGCCGGTTATCCCAGATCGTCAGCATTCCTGGCTCCCATTTCAGGCGAATCACGAACTCAGGTTGTGTGATGTGATCCATCAAGAACTTAAAAATGGGCACACTCTCTTCACGAGTCCATCCTTTAATTCGATGGGTATGTGGCAAACTGCAATAGATACTGCGTCGACCAGTATCGTCATGCGTTCGAATCAGTGGGTGCTCGACCTCGCTCTCACCATCTACGGCATTATCGTAACTGCCACCAAGCGACTCCTTAGCCGCATCGCTTCGATATGCCCCTTTATTTCCATGCACTAGCTTAGGTGAATAAATACCAGTTAGGCCGCACAACGTGTCCTGCATTCCCTTGCTCAGGTTGTCGAACGCTGCTCGCGCATCGGCAAAGAGCGTATCACCGCCCTCAGGAGGCGTCTCAAGCGCGTAAAGCACAGTCGCCTTGGGTGGTTTTGCAAGGTAGGAGGTGTCAGTGTGCCATCCCCCGCCGAAATTCATCTTAGCTTCGGGTTCTTTGATAATTGGAATCACATTGGGGTGCGACTGAACAGGCGTCATAAAAGGATAAACATCGAGCTCACCGAATTGGGCAGAGAATGCGGCCTGTTGCTCAGGTGACAACGCTTGGTCAGGAAATGCGAGCACGCCAAGATCCAGCCACGCCGCCTTTATATCTGCTAATACCTCTTCTGCCAGCGGCTTCGATAAATCAGCTCCCGTGACATAGCCCCCGAGGCCTTTTTGAATTGCGTCTACTTGAACCACTATCACTCCCTCAACCCTTCTTCCCCTGCCCAATCTAGGTTTAATTTCTGCTAGATTGCAAGCGCTGCATCAATCAAAAGGGAAACCGCAATGACATCCCGCCAAATCGCTGTATTCAGGGGAGACGATGCGTCACCTGAAGTGATGGACCCAACCCTTGAGATTCTTCGAGACCTTAATCTCGATCTCGAATTCATTTTCCCCCTCGTGGGTGCTGAGGCGATTGAGCAAACGGGTGAGCGCTTTCCTGACGAATCCAAAGCACAGATCGATGCAGCCGCCGCCACCCTGTTTGGCTCAACGAGCGGCAACAGCACGCAGGCGCTGTTTTACCTGAGATGGGGCAAGCAAACGTTTGCGAACGTTCGGCCATGCAAATACATGCCCAACGCGGCGTCGCCCCTTAAACACCCTGAGGCAATTGACTTCGCCATCATTCGAGAGAACCTCGAGGATCTCTATCTGGGGTTAGAGGGACCCATTGACGATTTATCTGCGCTTAATCTCTTTGCGCCACATGCCAGATCATCGCTCAAAGATCTGGGGCCTGGTCGATACGCCATTAAAGCAATCACCGAGGCCGGAGCTGAGCGGGTGATCCGGTTTGCGTTCGAACTCGCTAGGAAAAGAGGCGGCCAACGAAAAGTGACGCTGACGAGCAAGTACAACATGCTCCATCAATCAGACGGACTCTTTAGAGAAATTGGCCGATCCATCGCCGACGAGTACTCAGACATCGAATTCGAGACATTCATTGTCGACGACTTCTTGTGCCGCATGATTACCCAGCCCGATGCCCTGGATGTCGTTGTCACGCCCAATCTCTATGGCGACATCTTGTCAGACGGTGCAGCGGGCCTAATCGGCGGTTTAGGTCTCGCTCCATCCGGGTGCTTTGGAGCCGATTACGCTTACTTTGAATCCGCCCATGGTACCGCCCCCGATATCCAAGGCATGAATGTCATCAACCCAACGGCTACGCTACTCTCTGCGGGCATGATGCTTGAGTATCTTGGACTTGAAGATGCTGCGCGTGCGCTTAAGAACGCCGTAAGCGCAACGTTCAAAGAAGGTCAGAACCTTACGCCAGACCAAGGCGGCACAGCTACAACCACCGACTTTTGCAACTCGGTCAGGTTGCACTTAGGGATTTAACTGAGCACGCGCATTCACCCACGATGGTCCGGTCCGCCCGCACCCCCATCCAAGACGGCATGGTCACGAACACGATCGTTTGCAACGCGATTAGGGGGCGCGGTGCGTTCTAAAGGAACTTAGGGAGAGTACTCAAAAAAACACGAACGACCGGACCACCACATTCTTGCGACACGGCGCGTCTTCAGATTGATTCGGGTCAATACAGGCCGTATGAAACGACCATCTAGAGACTGACCCGTCAGTCACAGAGTCGTAACATTTCAGCATCGAGACTTCGTGTGGCTGTTGCTGCGGCACCCAGTACCACTCGTGATCCTGACGATAGGTAAACCGAGTTGTTTCGCCCACACGATCATCGTACACCCGATAGTTGTTGATATATGGTTGATCGGCAAACGATGGCCACGCGCAAAGCACGAAGGGATTTTGCTGAACCGTTACCATGGGCTTAGCAAGATTAATCGACATAAACCGACGAGACATCAACTCGTCTACTTCCGCTTCGGTATAGTTCACGGTGCGGCCGAAGTTTCGGAGATTCTTGAGCAGCAATTCTCGGCAGCGAACTCGGCCGCTATTGTCGTTCAGATCGTTATGGACGAGATTGGCGTAATTAGCATTCACGCCGGGATTTTTGTCGTCCTGGTTTTCAGTGCGGTCCCCAGTGTAGTGCTTATCAAACACATCATGGTTGTAGACTAAAGCCTCTGTCGCGCCAGGAAAGTATTCCAGTAGCAACTGTTCCATTTCTGGGTAAAACACGCGTTCCACTTCTCGATGATCGTAGAAGTTCTGGCACTGTGATTCGAAATGAGCGAGCGACACACCAAGCCGATCCATCGATTCAGCAGAATACGGTGAGATTTCCGGGTAATACTCCTGAATGCGCCGTGCATCGCGCAGCACCTGCGGGAAATAGAGGCAGCGATAGACTTCGGCTCGTTCATCCTGGCGCAGCAAGTTTGCATCCGTCGCTCGACCTTCGTCTTTCCAAAGCGCGTTCGATGGCACGATCGAATATGACGGGTGCTCATTCACCGTATAGCGAAGCGGTACAACAATGCCCCCTTCCGGCGCCTGCATGCCGCTCTCTTTGATGTAGGCCATGCATTCACTAAAACGCCGAAACCCCTTACCCCACTTAGTTTCGATAGGGCCTGGAGGTGCATCATCCAAATAAGCAGTGGCGGCGCGCGCATCACCCCCCTCAATCAATGCAAGCGCATCACTGATGGCACGTCGAGTCCCGGCATCTCCATCCTGATCAAATGACATATAGGACAGCCCGCCGTTGGCCGCGATAGGCGCCGGCTGACCCGCCGTTAACTCGAGTGGCGGAACATAGGTTGTTTTTGTTGACGCAGTCATTGGTTGCGCTCCCTAGTCTTAATTTTGTTCCAATTTTTCTTCTGTGCCAGGCTCTAATCGAGCAGTTTTCCCAGCGCCCCATTTAAACACCATGCTTGGGGACTGGGTTTGAGGCCCCAACCCACTGGCAGTTGAAACCAAACGAAAAACCATTCACTTCGCACTATTGTATTGGGGACCTTCATTTTGGGGCGGAGTCACTCACCTAGTGACAACCTTCTATCCGTCACTATGTCGTTCAAAGCGCTCGACCACAAATAACCCTTGGTTATGTGAATATGCTTCGAACTTACTCGCATATGACGCTTTGATCTCATCCGCACGAGTGCTGCTATTCGACGGCAAGCGTTCTTTGGGTAAATCGCAACCATGCCCCGTCCAAACTCTCGAGATGACCTCGCTCCTGCCTAATGCGGTCCCAGGCAGCCACGCTCGAATCTAAAAGCAGCGCCGTTGCTAGCAAGATCTACGATCAAAAGACAGAGTGATGAACAGTCAGCAATTCCAAATGGGTCCTCGGTAAGCTAGGCCACCATGTCTTGAAGCCCATAAGCGCGTGCCGCAGTGCCAGCGAACAAATCCACCTTTTCATCCTCCGATGCACTCTCTGCGATTCGCTTAAACGCGTTCCAGCAGACCTGATAACTGCACCAGCGCTTCTGCACAGGAAAGTTAGACTCGAACATACAGCGCCTCGCACCAAACATTTCAATAGATGAGTGAAGCCAGGGCCGCCAGGCCTCCGCTACCTCAATGGAAGAAGGAGGCATCGAGCGGTCACCTTCGAAACTCGGCATGCGGATGGGGAGCGCACCGAGCTTAACCAGCACGTTATCGTGCTGACTAAGGCTCGACATTTGCTTGTGCCATTCCGAAAACACATCATCCGCTTTACCCCGGTAAGGTCCCCCCAATATGGGAGAACCTACGTGGTTCAAGACAATAGTGAGGTCAGGGTAGCGGTCAGCAACCGCAGCAACTTCATGGATCTGGGTGTGATAAAGCCAGCAATCTAACGTCAACCCTTCCTCATTTAAAACACCAATGGCATCGATCACTTTCGGGTGGAGCAGGAGGCCCCGATTCGCCGCCACGTTGCCAACGCGTCCGTCTTCATGCCAACCACTGGATAACCTCACGCCCCGAAAGCATCCGCCGGAGGCATGCTGATGCTGCTCGATGAGGCCTCTCACAGCGCGCCCTAATGTCAGATCAATGTTGCCAAACATAGCCGCACATGCTCGCGCAGAGCCAAACTCACCGCTTGCGCTCATCGCGGCCTGACCACGGACAAATTCTGTTTCTCCTATGGAGCGAGAATCTGCTGGCCCCTCCGCTCGATACATGGAGTGGCACTCTGCATAAACGGTTGCAACGACGTTGTGCCCGCTTGCTAAATCCCGCGCTAGTTCTGGCATCAAGTAGGTGTAACCATTTCTGAGCCACAGATGATGGTGCGGGTCTATGATGGCTAGGTCTGGTTCTAAGATCTCCTCAATGACCTGGGAGAGCCATTCATCATCTGGCGCTGTTTGACCTGTGTTTGCAACCATACTCATCTCTCATGAATGGACCAAACTTTTCGATGGCTCGATCCAATTTAGCGGCAAATATTCCATCAGCCCCAATCTTTCGCCCGACGCCATTCCGCTAGGGAGGTACGCCTATCAAAAAGCGCTTAAAGATTAGAAGTCGCAGGATGCTAGAGATATCTACTTTGAAACAAAAACTTTACAGTCGGTGTCTGTTAGACAGTCGAATACCCACGCAATCGCGGTAGGTAGGAGCGACCCCATAAAGTGGCGGACCTCACAAGCGCCAAGCTGCCAATTCCTTGAGGCGTGGCGCCCGCTCAAGCCGATCAGTCCGGCGGAGTGCGTATGACTAGGTTTCGTATCTCAGTCATATCCTCCATTGCAAACTGAATACCCTCGCGACCGATACCAGAGTCTTTGACGCCACCGTAAGGCATATTGTCCACGCGATACGACGGAACATCGCCAACCACGACGCCACCTACTTCTAATTGATCCCATGCTTGTTGGACCTTATAGAAATCTCGGGTAAAGATGCCCGCTTGGAGGCCAAATTTGCTGTCGTTGACCATATCAATGGCTTCATCCCAGGTGGAAAACTTCTGCAATACAGCAGCTGGCCCAAAGGCTTCCTCAGTACACAAATCTTGATCGAGGGGTACGTTTTCCATCAGCGTTGCATCCAGCATCGCACCCTCTCGAGAGCCACCGCAAAGGATTGTGCCGCCTGCTGCCGCCGCCGACTCAATCCAGCCGTGAAGCCGGGCGGCTTCGCCCTCCGAAATCATCGGCCCTATAAAGGTTTCTCTAAGCTTGGGATCACCTTTGACCAAGTTTGAGGTCCTCGAAACTAGTTTGTCTCTCATTTCCTCGTAGACATCTTCGTGGATCATGATTCGCTGCACGCCGATGCACGATTGACCGCTCTGGTAAAAAGCACCAAATATAATTCGATTCACCGCGTCGTCTAAATTTTTTGTATCCGCATCGACGACTACGGCAGCATTTCCCCCTAGCTCCAGCACCACCTTCTTTTTTCCGCAACGGGCTTTTAAGTCCCAGCCCACCCCAGGTGAACCTGTGAACGACAGGAGCTTCAATCGGTCATCTACTGTGAATAAGTCGGCACCATCGCGGGAACAAGCAAGAATCGAGAAAGCGCCTTCTGGCAAATCGGTTTCTGCCAGAATCTCTCCCATAATGATTGCACCGAGTGGCGTCCTGGACGCAGGTTTCATTACAAATGGGCACCCCACCGCCAGCGCAGGGGCAATCTTATGAGCCGCTAGATTCAGCGGAAAATTAAACGGGGAAATAAACGAGCAAGGGCCTATTGGAACTCGCTTCCACATACCCTGATAACCCTCGGCCCGCGCTGAGATATCTAATGCCTGCAGCTCCCCTCGTACACGGGTGGCTTCCTCCGCGGCAATCTGGAATGTGTCGATCAGGCGACTAACCTCCCCCTCAGCATCGGTAATTGGTTTCCCGGCCTCGATGCATAACGCCATAGAGAGCTCATCAAACCGCTCCCTAAAACGACTGACGCAATGCTCTAATACCGCCTTCTTTTTATAGGACGGCATTCGTGCCATGGGTTCAGCCGCGCGAACGGCACCCGCAATACCCTCATCAATCGCTGTCGCATCCGCTAGCGCACAGCGAGTCGCTATCTCGCCTGTATATTTGTCCGTAACCTCCAGATTCTCGTTCGCATACACAGCCTTGTTATTTAAATAATAGGGGTATGCTTCCTGAAGTACTGACATATCTTTTCTCCTCAACTGCTAGGCAATCTTCTCTTTTGTCTCTGTCGTGAGCGCTCCTATATAGCCGCCGACTGTTCCTTTATCTCGCGGTTTAGGATTCTGTCATTGTCAACGTAATCCACTGGGCAATCGATCAAATGCACTCCAGGAGTGGTCAAAGCCGTTTCCAAAATGCCAGGCAGCTTGTCGGCCGAATCCACCCTATGACCAATACCTCCATACGACTCTACATATTTCACAAAATCAGGATTGCCGTACTGCAGGCCCCAGTCGTCAAACCCCATATTGGCCTGCTTCCAACGAATCATTCCGTAGGAATTGTCATTGAGGATGAGGACGGCGATGTTCATCTTTTCGCGAACAGCGGTCTCGAGTTCCTGCGAGTTCATCATAAAACCGCCGTCACCGCAGACCGCAAGCACTTTACGATCGGGGTGAACCATGTGCGCAGCCATTGCAGATGGCAATCCAGCTCCCATGGTCGCTAAAGCGTTATCCAGCAGCACGGTATTCGGTTGGTGAGCGCGATAATTCCGGGCAAACCAAATCTTATAGACGCCATTATCTAAGCAGATAATTCCATCGTCCGGCATAACATCGCGGACCACTTTAACCACGCGCTGCGGGTAACAGGGGAACCGCATATCCTCTGTGCCTTCCAAGATGTTGGCGTCGTGGTGCTCTCGAACACTCATCATCCGTGAGAAATCCCAACCGGCTTCCTCACTCGTTTTGACTTGGTTTTTCAGCTGCCAAATCGAATTACCCACATCCCCGATAACCTCGACCTGCGGGAAATAGACAGGATCAACTTCCGCCGTGTTGTAAGAAATGTGGATGACTTCTGTTCCGCCTTTGGACATAAAAAACGGCGGCTTCTCGATCACGTCGTGCCCAATATTGAGGATTAAATCTGCAGCCTCAATGGCGCGATGCACGAAATCGCCCGCTGAGAGCGCCGCACAGCCCATAAAAAGCGGATGCCTTTCGTCCACGACACCCTTACCTAGCTGAGTAGTGACAAAGGGAATCCCGGTTTTATCGATGAATTCCGTCAACATTTTTGACGTCATTTTTCGATTGCCTCCGGCTCCTATAATAATGATTGGAGATTTGGCTGCATGGATCTTCTGCAGCGCTCGGTCAATCGCTTTTTCTTCAGCAATAGGCCGGCGAACCACTGAAGCCGGAATCGGTCGCTCTTCTGTTTGCTCATCAGCAATGTCTTCGGGGAGCTCAATATGCACAGCCCCCGGCTTTTCTTCCTCAGCAATTCGGTACGCTTCTCGTATTCGGGATGGAATGTTATCGCCAGCGACCAACGACACCGCATACTTCGTGATGGGCTTCATCATCTCGACAACATCAAGAATTTGAAACCGACCCTGCTTGGACTTTTTGACCGGCTTTTGCCCGGTGACCATCATCATAGGCATGCCGCCCAATTGCGCGTATGCGGCAGCCGTCGTGAAATTCGTCGCCCCGGGACCAAGAGTAGAAACACAAACACCGGTTTTCCCGGTTAAGCGGCCATACACAGCAGCCATAAATCCCGCGCCTTGTTCATGCCTCGTCAAAATCAACTTGATCTTGCTCGATCTGCTGAGGCTATCTAAGAAATCAAGGTTTTCCTCACCGGGAATGCCGAACACATACTCGCAACCTTCAGCTTCCAAACACTCGATAAATAAGTCTGACGCCTTTGTCATAGAGAGCTTCCTAATCTTGATCTAACTTCCTTTATACCCATCGCACTTCTTGAATGCACGCGCTATCAGTTGCTTTAGATCGATCGCCTAGATACTGCTGGGTTCCGATTCCCGATCCTGAGCCTCACTACCACCGCGAGTCTCGCAGATTGGACTGCTCCAGCGCCGACGCAATCTTCACCTGAGTGCCCTATTCCTAGCTTTCGATTGCTTTCAAGAGGATTGTGAGGTTTGGGTTTTAAACCTGTCCCTCCCAGCGACGCTAAGTCAAGTGATTGGAAGCGCTCCGGTACCGATGCGAGTTTTGCCGGAGCCCTCTATTCCTATTTTCAACAACGTCAGCCAACTACGAATCTCCGCTCCAACATCTACTTATCAAAACTTGACAGCGAACGGACGAAGTTCGCGAGTGCTGCAAATCTAATAAGAAAGGGGGAAATTAAGTTGATGTGAGCTTTCTGACCAAGGCCATTCGCTTTGGCTGGCGTTTCCACCCAACCGCGACTATCACCTCGATTCCCGCGGACGATGATCAGTATAAAGTCTTTCGTGATTCGGCCCCGTGTGACCGGCATTTGCGACCACGCCCCTTGCTCCTCGCACGTTACTTTGCTCTAACGGCTAGCACATGGAGTTTGGTCACCGACCGAATGAGAGTATCAACGGGTTACTCGCCAAGATTCCCCGAGAACATAAAGGGGTTTGAGAACCGTCAGGCCCTTTGACGATAACTGTCTAACTTTTTATGGATAGCCAAACATTCGTTCCGCTCATCCACGATGACATCGGGCGCCGCGAGCTTACCGTGCCGATAAAATATCGTCACCGCTCGCCCGGACTCGATTAGCCAATTTTGCGCAGTCGAATGATTACTAAAGTATTGCCGGAGGGAACCGACAAATAACGCTCTGATCGCCTCCTCATCAGCGCCTTTGAGTACAAAGCTGTCCGAAAAGTCCTTGTCCTCATCAAAGTCAATGTCTTTGTCAGCACCGACTGTACTTGTGACCATCTGGCCAAATTTCGATAACCCGCCCTCCTTATAAATTTGAAAGACTGGGGAGTCGAACTGATTCTGAAAACAGTAGACCGTCTGCATCCT
>CAJXDD010000089.1:0-10365 GCA_913052075.1 uncultured Gammaproteobacteria bacterium | reverse complement strand
CAAGCTTTATATATAAATACTTACTTATTAGGTAAAGCTCATTGCAAGGCCCGCCCACAAATTCATAGAAAACGCAACCCTGCATCTCTCCAATCATTGCTATGAGTCAATCTACTAGTTGCGTGTCACATAACAGATTTCCCAACATCAATTCCGTGTGGATGAATCAAAAAATGGCAATCATCTGTTCTAGCAGTGCCCAAATTTGCTTCACGTAGAATTCTTACACCATTGACCTCAGTCTAGTGAATCTTTAGAATCGCGCGTCCGACGGTCCAGGTATGAGTTAAGAAACCGCAATGAAGAGAACATTTCAACCCAGCGTTTTGAAACGAAAACGAACGCATGGCTTCAGAGCTCGTATGGCAACTAAAAACGGGCGCTTGGTCCTTAAGCGTCGCCGCGCCAAAGGACGTAAGGTTCTATCAGCCTAGAGCCTCGGACGGAGACCGCAAAGGGGACCTGCTCGAAGCTGATGGTGCCCCAGTCTTTACCTCGTAAAGCGAAACTTGTTGATAAATCAATGTTTGATGCCGTTTTTTCGGCCTCAAACTTCCGTTTACACGGACGATCCTGCCTAGTTCTGGCAAGACCCAACAAAGCAGGAAGGGCCAGACTCGGCATTATCGCTGCGAAGAAAAGCATTGCCCTCGCCGTTCAACGAAACCGTTTCAAACGCGTAACTCGGGAAGCCTTTAGACGGTCAAAATTGCAGGGGTTGGACATCATAGTTTTAGCCAAAAAAAGCAAAACAAAGAAGATCAATTCTGTCCTTTTGTCGAGCGAGCTTTACGATCTTTTCAGTCGACTGGAAGACGATAAACGCCCATGAAGCATTGCCTAAAAACTCTGATAAAAGTCTATCAGTGGACGATCAGTCCCCTCTTCGGCCCAAGATGTCGGTTCCATCCGACGTGTTCACAGTATGCTTTTGAGGCAATTGATCGCCATGGAGCTTGGCGGGGAACTCGCCTCGCTTTGAAGAGATTAGTAAAGTGCCATCCCTTTCATGAAGGTGGTCTTGATCCGGTACCGGAGATCGAGCAGTAGGGTTAAGTTTATGGACTTCCAAAGAGTATTTATTTTTTTAGGATTAGCAGTAACAGGATACTTCCTGATCTTAACCTGGCAACAAGATTACGGCTCGACCACTGCGACCGTAGTTCCGCCAACAGTTCCGCAGGAAGAATCAGCGTTGGGAGGATCTCTACCTGATGCATCAGCTGAAATTGATGCTAGTGTTCCTGAACTTAGCACTATCCCCACTATGCCGTTAAGTGCGGCGAATCCTAAAACCCAAATGCCTTCGAAGCCACTGATCAGTGTCGAAACCGATGTGCTTCAGGCACGTATTAACCCGGTTGGTGGTGACATTGTAGCTGTAGCGTTGCCAGCATTCCCGAAGACGCTCGAGCAGGCCGACCAACCACTTCTTTTAGTCAGCGACTTTAACAGTTATCAATTGCAAAGCGGATTGATCGGACCCGATGGTATAGACAAGGCGGGCAATCGACCGGTCTTTATAACTGAGCGAGTTGATTATGAACTGAGCGACGGGGACGAGTTACGCGTCGGGTTAACCCCGACCCTTGACGACGAAAATGAACTTTCTGTTCAAAAGGAATACGTATTCCGGTCGGGTGACTATCTTGTGGATGTCAGCTACGAAGTCGTAAACAGGGGGTCCGTACCAAAGACCATGGCATTCTTTGGACAGATTAAGCGCGATGCCCAGCCACCACAGGAGCAAGACACCAACATTTTTACGCTGCAACCTTTTATTGGCGGCGCCACTCGAAGAGAGGATGAACGCTACTTCAAGATTGATCTAGAAGACTTGGACGAAGCGCCTTATCAATATGACTTCACTGGTGGATATGTCGCTTTCCTACAACATTATTTTTTGACAGCATGGGTGCCATCGCGGGACCAAATAGTTCGTTACTTTGCTAAACCGGCTGCCGGTAGCGCTGGTTTGTATACCATCGGTTATACCGCAGCACCGATAACTATTGCTCCAGGTGAAAGGATCAAGCTTGGTGCTCAGTTGTATATGGGTCCCAAGGATCAACCAAGACTAGCCAGCATCGCAGAGGGTTTGGATCTGACCGTTGACTACGGTTTTCTTTGGTTCATAGCGCAACCTTTATTTTCAGGACTGACCTGGATTTTTGATGGGGTAGGAAATTGGGGAGTTGCTATTATCTTGCTCACTGTGTTCGTCAAGATTTTGCTGTATCCCCTCTCTGCGGCTGGCTTCAAATCCATGGCTCGGATGAGAAAACTTACCCCAGAAATGACCCGCTTGAGAGAGCGCTATGCCGAAGATCGCCAAAAACTTGGTCAGGCCATGATGGATCTTTATAAAAAAGAGAAGGTCAATCCGCTCGGGGGTTGTTTCCCTTTGCTATTACAGATGCCGGTCTTCCTAGCTTTGTATTGGACATTAATGGAAAGCGTCGAGTTGCGCCAAGCGCCCTTTATTGGCTGGATTACGGACCTGTCGGCCATGGATCCCTATTTTGTTTTGCCCATTCTCATGGGTATCTCAATGTACTTGACTCAAATGATGCAACCCGAGCCACCTGATCCAGTGCAGGCCAAGGTATTTAAGTTTATGCCAGTGGGGTTCACTGTCTTTATGCTTTGGTTCCCTTCTGGCCTAGTGCTTTATTGGCTAGTTAATAATGTGCTTTCAGTGCTTCAACAACTCTACGTCACGAGGCAAGTCGAACTTGGGCGTGACTGAGAACGTCGAAGGGCACCGATTCACCGGCGACACTATCGTCGCAGAAGCGACCCCCCAGGGCAGGGCTGGTGTTTCAATAGTTCGAGTTTCGGGGCCGAATGCCCGTAGCATCGCTGAGGCGCTTTCTGGCAAGGTTAGTGAGCCCCGCGTTGCCCGTGTTAAGCCGATTGTTGGTTCGGGAGACGCGCTGATCGATGAAGCCGTAGTTATATTCTTTAAGGGTCCACAGTCTTTTACCGGCGAGGACATCGTTGAGTTTCAAACTCACGGGGGCCCTATTGTTGTTCAGCGTACCGTCACGGCTTGTAGAGCGTTTGGAGCTCGGATGGCGAGGCCAGGGGAGTTTAGCGAACGAGCTTTTCTCAATGGGAAGTTGGACCTCGTTCAGCTCGAGGCCGTTGCCGACCTGATCAGCAGCGAAAGTGAGCAGGCGGCTAAAAATGCGTTGCAAAGCCTAAAGGGAGTCTTCTCCGAATTAGTCCATTCGCTCACAGAAGAAACAACGTCGTTGCGAGTTTTTATCGAAGCGGCGATCGATTTCTCTGACGAAGAGGGGGTCGATTTCCTTGAGGAGGGCGAGGTTTTAAGTCGTGTTCGGATCTTGAGTGAGTCACTATCGAAGTTGCTGAGTGAGGCTAAAACTGGTGCAAAACTGAGAAGCGGGTTGAAGCTCACGCTGGTGGGCGAGCCTAATGTTGGTAAATCGAGCTTGATGAACGTTCTTGCAAGACACGATGCAGCTATTGTGACGGACATAGCGGGAACAACGCGCGATGTAATCCGTGAACAAGTGCTGATTAAGGGTTGGGTGTTTCAGCTTTCAGACACTGCAGGCATCAGAGAGACGAGTGATCCTGTTGAGCTGGAGGGTGTCCAGCGCTCACATCGGTCGATGTCTGAGAGTGATGTCGCTCTCTATTTGGTTGACGCACAAACAGTGCTTTCTCAGCAGTCTGTGTTATCAGATGAAACTGTAACTGGGCCGATAACAAAAGATAATTCGGCACTAGAAGCGGCTTTGCCCGTTGAGCTTATTGGTACCAAGCGTTCGAGTGATCTTTTCGTTATTAATAAAATCGACCAATTGAAAGACTCAGAACAGGCAGCCATTAGAGAAGGCATTAGGGGCCGGACAGATGTTGTAATGACGTCTCTAACCGAGGAGTTCGGCCTAGAAGACCTAGAAACCTTAATTGCTGAGCGAGCTGAGGCGCTCACGAAGAGCGAATCCACATTTTCGGCAAGAGAACGACATGTCGAAGCGCTGCAGATAGCGCAAGCAGCTTTATCGGATGCAATGAGGGGGCTGGAGGAAGAGCAGCCTGGTGAGCTTGTTGCTGAAGATTTGCGTCGTGTTCAGGAGGCTCTGGGGGAAATAACTGGGCGTGTGACGAGCGATGCGCTGCTTGGCCGAATCTTCTCTAGTTTTTGTATTGGCAAGTAAAGCAACGCGGCAGCGATCACCCAGATTGATTCTGGTCTGTTGGGCGCTAAACTGGCGGTCCAGAATCAGAGTTGACTCCGTTGGCTATCGCGAGTGAATCCCCGGGATGGTTGTTTAAAATTGGAAACGTTTAATAAGCCGTTTCAAACCAGTACTGAGGATAAGGCTTGTTTCAGCATGAACCAACTCCGAGAGTTGGGGGTCACGGTTTCTAAATAGTCAGAGATCAGTCGTTTGCTGGGATGAAGCGAAAGGAATGACCGCAACATGAAAGATTTCGATGTCATAGTGGTAGGAGGCGGCCACGCTGGTAGTGAAGCGGCAGCGGCCTCAGCTCGGGCTGGTGCGAGAACACTTTTGGTTACACAAAACATTGAAACTTTGGGCCAGATGTCTTGCAACCCAGCCATCGGTGGAATTGGCAAAAGTCACCTGGTGAGGGAAATTGACGCCATGGGCGGGCTTATGGCGGAAGCCGCTGATGAGGCCGGAATCCACTTCAGAGTATTGAATGCTCGCAAGGGGCCAGCTGTCAGAGCGACACGAGCACAAGCCGATCGCCAACTGTACCGACAAGCTATTCGCAAACGACTTGAGGCTCAGCCCAATCTATCGATCTTTCAGCAATCGGTTGATGACCTGATCGTTGACGGTGGACGCGTGACCGGAGTGGTCACGTCTATGCAGCAACGGATCCATGCGCGATCGGTGGTGCTGACCGTGGGCACCTTTCTTGGAGGAGTGATCCATGTTGGCTTTGATAAGCAAAGTGGTGGTCGGGCTGGTGACCCAGCATCGGTTCGCTTAGCAGAGCGATTGAGAGCACTTGACTTGGGGGTAGGCCGCCTAAAAACAGGTACACCTCCGAGAATCGATGCGCGTTCAGTCGATTTCAGCCAGCTTGATGTTCAGCCTGGTGATCATCCAACACCGAATCTATCTTTTTGGACCCCTCCGGGAGTGCACCCAGAGCAGATGGTCTGCCACATTGCTCATACCACCGAGGAAACCCACGAAATCATTCGCAATGGTCTAGACCGGTCACCCCTGTATAGCGGGAAGATCGATGGCGTTGGTCCGAGGTATTGCCCGTCCATTGAGGACAAGATCGTTAGGTTTGCGGACAAATCGTCTCATCAAATTTTTGTAGAGCCAGAGGGGCTAAACTCAAACGAGCTCTACCCGAACGGGATATCGACAAGTTTGCCCTTTGATGTTCAGGCCGCTCTTGTTGCAAGCATTCCCGGATTTAGCAACGCGCACATCACAAGGCCCGGTTACGCTATTGAGTACGACTATTTTGATCCAAGATCACTGAAAGACTCGCTAGAGACTCGAGCGATTGAGGGCCTTTATTTCGCCGGCCAAATCAATGGTACAACCGGGTACGAGGAGGCGGGTGCTCAAGGGCTATTAGCGGGCCTCAATGCTGCGCTAAGCGCCAGGGATGAAGCACCCTTCGCGCCGCAGCGAAACGAGGCCTATCTTGGGGTATTGGTGGATGACCTAATCACCTTGGGTACCCTCGAGCCTTACAGGATGTTTACTAGCCGCGCCGAATATCGACTTATTCTCAGGCAGGACAATGCGGACGTTAGGTTGTCGGAATTGGCCAGACACTACGGTTTGCTATCTGATAAGAAGTACAGACTGTACTGCGATAAACAAGAAGCAGTAGCTAAACTGAGAAGTGAGGCAGCAAATGGCTCATTGACGAGTGAGGAGGTCGGTGCTGACCAATTATCGGGCGAAGTGTTGGCGCAAAAAACAAAGATTGCTGAGCTTACAAGGAGACCGAAGGTCAAGCTTGCCGATTTGCTCGATGCCGCAGGGATCTCAGCAACAGATGATGTGATCGAGCAAGTTGAGATTGAATTGAAATATCAGGGCTACATTGACCGGCAGCAGGCAGAGGTGGAAAAACTAAAGAGCCAACAAGCGCTGGAAATTCCTGCGGCTATTAATTTTGACGACATCAGAGGGCTCTCGAACGAAGTCAAACAAAAGCTGGACGCGGTCAGGCCTCAAAATATTGGTCAGGCGAGCCGGATTTCTGGGGTGACGCCTGCTGCAGTGTCTTTACTTTTGGTTCACCTCAAACGCAGAGGATTCAATTGTAACACTGCGGGGCTAGAGTGACGGCCTCTGCGCTACTCCATCAAGGGCTACTATCGCTGAGTCAGCAGCATCCAGGCACCGATTACCTGGCGACCGAAACTCGACTTACCCAGTACTTGGACTTGCTCAACCGCTGGAACGGGAAATTTAACCTTACGGCAGTTAAAGATAGAGAAGAGCAAGTTAGTAAGCACTTACTAGATTCGCTCACTGTTGCATCGTTTTTAGAGGGTAGTGAGTTACTAGATGTAGGCACGGGTGCCGGACTCCCTGGGATACCTTTGGCTGTGCTGTTCCCCAGTGTCAACGTCTTGCTGTTGGACAGCAATAGCAAGAAGACCCGATTTCTAACGGAAGTGAAAGCTCAGCTTAAGCTCGATAACGTGCAAGTGTTGCAAGCAAGGGTTGAAGCATTCCGGGATCGGCGATTCAAGCAAGTGATTTGTAGGGCCTTTACCCCATTACCCGAGTTACTACCCAAGGTTGCTCATCTCATCGAGCAGCGAGGGCGGCTCCTCGCGATGCTTGGTCAATCGCCTGAGCATCCCGAACCAGATCAATTAGGGGCGAGTGCCTGCGTACTTCATTCGCTCAATGTGCCCCAGCTCAAGGAATCGCGGCATTTAATGGTGGTATCGCTGAATTAACGGGTCCCCCCTTAAACAAGAGAAGATTGATCGGTAAAAGATTGAGTAAGCTAAAGTGTGAGGCCAACGACATCAAAAGTATCTAAAAGGCCAGGACGAATAGAGATCTAACATGCATGTTTTTGCAGTAGTCAACCAGAAAGGGGGCGTCGGAAAGACCACCACCAGCGTTAATCTCGCTGCGAGCCTGGCGGCGATGCATCGCAAGGTGCTTCTAATTGACTTGGACGCACAAGGGAACGCAACGATGGGGGTTGGTATCGACAAGCACACCCTCGAGCGAAGTATTTACGATGTGTTTATTGACGATTTGCGGGCTCGCGATGTTATAACGGAAACATCGGTGGCTGGACTGTCTCTGATCGGTGCCAATAGCGATCTCACTGGCTTAGAGCTAACCCTTAGCGAAAAGCCTCGCAGAGAAATACGGCTTCGAGATTCGCTAGCGGCGCTGCAACGCGAGTTCGATGTTGTGTTGATTGATTGTCCGCCCGCCCTGAATCTTTTGACACTGAACGCCTTAGTAGCAGCCACTGGGCTATTGATCCCGATGCAGTGTGAATATTACGCATTGGAGGGATTGACTGCGCTGCTTGAAACGCAATCCAGAATAAAAGAACACCTCAATCCGCAACTCGAGATCATCGGCATCTTGCGAACCATGGTCGACATGCGCAATAGCTTGACCAAAGATGTCACGGCGCAGTTGCATGAGTATTTTGGTGATCAGGTGTTTAGAACCATGATTCCTCGCAATGTTCGATTAGCTGAGGCACCTAGCCACGGGTTGCCGGCGCTTCTCTACGATGCACAATCGGTTGGCGCCAAAACCTATTTGGCGTTAGCGGGTGAATTGATTGGTCGATTATCTCCGCCTACGCACGCTAATGAGAGCGGCACCGCGAGTGCTTCCAGCGAGGGGCAGTCAATGACGTTACACAATTGAATGAATCAAGGATAAGTAATCCTATGTCCGGAAAGAAAAGAGGATTAGGCCGAGGGCTGGATGCGTTGTTAGGGGGTTCAAAGCAGGTCGCGGAGCCAGAGGGCTTGCCTGCAAGCAGAGAGGATGTGACAACCGATGGCGTCTTAAGGCAAATTCCGGTTGACCAGATTGCGCGAGGACAATATCAGCCAAGGCGGCACTTTGACGAAGAAGCGCTATCGGAACTGGCTGACTCAATTCGTCAGCACGGATTGTTGCAGCCCGTCGTAGTCATGCAGCAAAGCCAGAACCGCTTTGAATTGATCGCTGGCGAACGCAGGTGGAGAGCGAGTCAGGCAGCAGGCCTAGACACTATCCCAGCTTTGATTAAGTCGGTATCGCCGGACCGTCAGTTGGCAATGGCACTCATTGAAAATATTCAGAGGGAAAACCTCAACCCGATGGAAGAGGCCTATGCGCTCACGCGACTGATCGAAGAGTTTTCATTAACCCATCAGGCGGTAGCAGATTCGGTAGGCAAAAGCCGTACAGCAGTGACCAATGCAACTCGCTTGGCCAGACTAGCTCCTGATGCTGCAGCGCTAGTGGCCGAGGGAGCGCTCGACATGGGGCACGGGCGTGCACTGTTGTCGTTGCCGCTCGAGCAACAAGGTGCGGCGGGTCGGCTTTTCGTAGCAAAAGCTATGAGCGTGCGTCAGGCAGAAGCTTGGGTGAAGAAGACGCTGTCCGGACCCGCGCAGCCCGTGGAGGGTTCAGTAGTGGACCCAGATGTTGCGCGATTAGAGCAGGATCTGTCGGCGCATTTAGGCCAGTCTGTCTCTATTAAGCAGAGCGGCAAGACTAAAGGCGCCTTGTCGATCAAATACAACAGTTTAGAAGAGCTTGAAGGTGTATTGTTACGAATGGGCTTTGAGACCAATCGCTAACGAAAAGTATGCCGTCTGCATCCTCTAAAAAACCGGCTAGACCGAGTGATCATTGGTTGAAGGTGGGCTGCAGATTTCTTATACTCCGCTGCGCCCAAAACTAGGCGGTCGAGCGAGGCCGCCAACACACCTTGTTCAAAGCAGAACGAAATGCGGACTAGCAAAGGGCGACAGCTGTTAGTGGAGTGTGGGGTCATTGCCCTCGGCGCGATTCTAGCATTGCCCTGGGGATTGAATCCGGCGATAGCCTGGGTGTTGGGTGGGCTGACATTGCTTGGGGCCTTGACCGCTCAGCGAGCCTGGTCAGAAAGAAAACCTGATCGAGTGGGCCAGAGCTTGCTTGCCAAGTGGTTAGTGATAGTACTGGGATTTTCCGGCGTATTTAGCTGGTGGAATGCTGTGCCGCTAGCGGCTTTGATTTTAGGCGCACTCGCTGTCAATTTAGCGAGTCCGATTAGCGCGGCGATTGTCGCTATGAGCCGACGGAAATATTGATTGGTCGCAGTGCAGGCCTTCAATTAGATGGATAGCAGCGACAAGGGTCGTCATGATCCGCGTCCTGGGAAAAAAGCGAGCGAATTGATACCAGCGCCGCTATATAAATTAGGGTCAGGTACAGCCGTAACAATCGGCGATAAAGTAGCACGACACGGTAGCAATTTGCATCGAGAGGCAGTCGGATATGGCAAGTGAAGGGCCACTCACTTCAGAAGCTTACATTGAGCATCATCTAACTAACTTGACTTATGGTCAAAAGCCGGATGGCTCTTGGGGAATCGCACAATCACAAGAAGAAATTTCCCAGATGGGATTCTGGGCGATCAACTTAGACACTATGTTTTGGTCGATCTTGCTCGGCTGTCTTTTTTTATTCCTCTTTACTATTGCCGCAAGAAAAGCAACGACTGAGGCCCCTGGAGCTCTTCAGAACCTTTGTGAGATGGCGGTAGAGTTTGTCGAGACCAACATCACGCAAGTCTTCGGTACGAGACCTAACCCCTTGATCGGACCGCTATCCCTGACCATCTTGGTCTGGGTGTTCCTGATGAATTTTATGGACCTTATTCCAGTTGACTTGATCCCCTCCATAGCGTCGTTGGCAGGAATTCCGTTTTTCAAGGTTGTACCGACGACCGACCCAAACGCGACACTCGGCATGTCCATCGCCGTCTTTTTCTTGGTGCTCTATTACAATTTTAAGATTAAAGGACCGATTAACTTCGGCAAGGGGTTAGTGACTCATCCAATTCCGCATTGGTCAATGTATTGGTTCAATCTCATTCTTGAAACAGTCGATATGCTAGCGAAACCGTTGTCGCATGGACTCAGACTCTTCGGCAATTTATACGCTGGCGAGATGATCTTTATCCTGATTGCGCTGCTTTACTCATCCGGGGCGCTTCTAGGTGTGATGGGCGGCGGTATGCAATTTGTTTGGGCGGTGTTCCACATTCTGGTTATCGCGCTACAAGCTTTTGTTTTCATGATTCTAACCATCGTGTACCTGACCCAGGCGCATGACGTTGGGGAACATT
>CAJXDD010000088.1:0-10378 GCA_913052075.1 uncultured Gammaproteobacteria bacterium | reverse complement strand
GAAGGCGATCGATCATGGCTGGAGTGGGGTCGTGGTGTTTGGGTGTATCAGGGATGCAGATGTCATGGGCACCCTGCCTATCGGCGTCAAAGCGCTTGGTGTACATCCACTGAAGAGCGTCAAGCAGGGGGCAGGCGCGCGAAGCGTTCCGCTTCGATTTGCGGATGCTGATTGGCGTGCAGATGATTATGTGTATGCCGATTTGAATGGGGTCATTATCGCAGGGCGTCAACTCCACTAGCGCCCTTGATCGCGCCCTACCAAAAGACTTGTAGCGGACAACGCCACAGCGAGTCATCTCAAGGGTAGTCATTCCAACGATGCTGATCGCATAGCTCTTAGGCTCGAAGATCGTTAACACAAAGCCCGGGTTTTAACATCACTAGATAAGCATCTGTCTGAGGTTCGGGTTGTGCAGCCCGTGCGACCACATGCTTTGAAATAAGCGTTCTTTTTCTCTCGCGATGGCTCAATGACTTGATCAGTGATGGGAAGAACGGCCGCTTACTCCAGGCCATAAGTTTCAAGCGCAGGAGATGCGCTAGCTGTGCGCGTCAGCCGCATGGGTACATGCTCGATGCCAGCATCCCAAAACACTTCACCCGTGATAGTAAAGCCAAGCGATTCATAGAGCTTAATGGCATGCAGCTGAGCGTGTAGATGAAGCGGACTAACGCATTGGCGCTCTCCAAATTCGATCACGGCTTCCATCAACTTTCGGCCGATACCCTGCCTGCGCTCTGCCTCGAGCACTGCCAAACGTCCAATTTGTCCATCAGGCATGAGGCGTGCGCAGCCAACGGGCGTCCCATCGTTTCTTTCGGCGAGGAAGTGGGTCGAAACGTCGTCCATTCCATCCCATTCGTCAGCAATAGGAACGGCTTGCTCTTCGATGAACACGATCGTCCTCAGTGATTCGAGTTCGGATTGATGGGAGCGCCAAGAGACATGGCGAACATTAGCACCGCGGAGCTTGAACGACTCAGTCATTGCTGGGCGGGTAATCCTTCGCGAGGCGCTCAGCAAGCCCCGTGTAGTGGCTTGGCTCAAGCGCTCTCAATGCCGCTTTTGCGGCTTCTGGAAGCGAAGGATCTTCGATTAATTCAAGGTAGGCCGAGCGATCAAAGGTTCTGCCTCGCGTGGCGGCTTTCAACCGTTCATAGGGGTTCTCGAGCCCGTAGCGCCGCATGACGGTCTGCACTGCTTCTCCAAGCAACTCCCAGCTTTCTGCCAGGTCTGCTTGGATTTTGATTTGGTCAATATCGAGTTTGGCTAAGCCGCGGACTGTGGATTGATAAGCGATCAAACAGTAGCCAAGTGCCATCCCTACATTGCGAATCACCGTCGAATCCGTGAGATCACGTTGCCATCGTGAGATGGGTAACTTCTCCGCTAAGTGCGATAACAAAGTATTGGCAATACCCAGGTTCCCCTCGCTGTTTTCGAAATCAATAGGGTTCACCTTATGAGGCATCGTGGATGAGCCAGTCTCACCCTCTACAGCGCTTTGCTTGAAGTAGCCGATGGAGATGTACGACCAAATGTCGCGGTCAAAATCAATCAGGATCGTGTTCAAACGAACGAGATTCTGGAAGAGTTCAGCCATATAGTCATGGGGCTCAATTTGGGTGGTCATGGCGTTCCAATCGAGCCCCAGGGATTCAACGAATCGCCGGCTGATGCCTTGCCAGTCGAGATTAGGGTAGGCAATAGTGTGTGCATTGAAGTTGCCCACCGCACCATTCATCTTGCCCAGGATTGGCTGTTCGCTCATTTGGTTGAACTGTCGGTCGAGTCTGGCGACGACGTTCATCAGCTCTTTGCCAACGGTGGTCGGGGATGCTGGTTGACCATGGGTTCGAGCCATCATGGCGATATCGCTACATGATCGACCGAGCGTCGCAATGTTGTCACGAACCAGCGTCAGAGCAGGCAAGATTACTTCGCCTAACGCTCCCTTGAGCATCAGGCCATGGGCTAGGTTGTTGATATCCTCAGAGGTGCAACCGAAATGAACGAACTCGAGACTCTTTTTGAGATCCGGCTCGTCCATCGCTTCAATTTTGGATTTGACGAAGTATTCGACCGCTTTCACGTCATGGTTTGTCTCCCGCTCGATATCTTTTATCGACTGCGCATCCTCAACGGTGAATTGGCTTGCGACAGCACCGAGCGCATCGCAAATGTCATCGGTTAATGCGGAAAGTGCCGGAAGTTTTGCGTCGCGGGCAAGATGTATAAGCCAGTGGATCTCGACTGACACTCGGTACTTGATAAGCGCGTACTCGCTGCCGAAAACGGCAAGGGGCGCCGCCTTGTCTTGATATCGGCCATCTATGGGAGAGAGGGCGGTGAGCGCATTGTGTTGCATGGCGTTATCGCCTCCAGGATGATTAATGAATGGTGCTAAGGGCGCGTTGCAGTTGCCGTCTACGCAGCACGAGGTGCCAACTCTTCCCACCCATTTGTTGCCAAAGCACCATGGCTCTGACACCTGCGAGTAGCGCAGTGCGGATCTTAGCAGCTATTTCAGGGCGCTGAAGTAAATGGGGCTCGCCGCGCAAGATAATTTTAGGGCCGAGCGGGCTAATATGAGACTGATAGAGCTCCGCAAGTGAGCGGTGAGCCACCGTCTGGGCTGACTCGATAGAGACTTCTTTTGTTCGTCGAATGTCGATCGCTTCAATCGCTGAGCGAAGGCGTTGCTGAGTAGAAGGGTCTTTTGTTAGCTTCTTTGCCAAATGGGCGATTTGCATCGATGCAGCGAGGAAAGACTCTTCTTGGCGCAAGGGGGTTTTTAGCCTCTCGCCGCAACGGCGAATGCCCAGTTCAAGTTGATCGCCCGCGTTGTAAATACTTCTTGGGGATTCAGCGCTAATTTGAAAGAGACTCTCTGTTAGACAAGTGAGCGTGCCCTCGGGCAAGGATAGGCTTCGCGCGAGATCAAAAGCTACTTCAACGCTTTGAGTCACTGCGGCAATGGCGATGGCTTGCCCTTGTTCTCTCGTGCTGATCATGAGGCTGATTCGATGATGCCGCCTCCGAGGCACCTGTCACCATCATACAGACAGGCCCATTGACCCGGTGTGACAGCGCGTTGAGGCCGCTCGAAGGTTAGAAGTGCGCTTTGACCGACGATGCCGAGGGTTATCTCGCAGCTCTGATCGGGCTGGCGGTAACGGATTTTAGCGGCAAGCCGCTGGCCGCTCTCAGGGGCATCACCTATCCAATGGAGATTTGATAGCTTGACCTTCTGCTTAAATAAAGCAGGGTGTTCATTGCCTTGGCACACTACGAGTTGGTTAGTATCGACTCGCTTTTCACAGACATACCAGGGTGATTCTGGTCGGCCCCGAATGCCGCCGAGGCCAAGGCCGCCGCGCTGACCAATGGTGTGGTACATCAATCCTTGGTGTTCACCGAGCACAGCGCCGTCAAGGTCTACGATGATTCCTGGCTTGGCGGGCAGATATTGGGAAAGGAAATCGTCAAATCGGCGCTCGCCGATAAAGCAGATACCGGTTGAATCTTTCTTTTGGAAGGTAGGAAGCCCGCTTGATTTCGCAATCTGCCGAACCTCCTTCTTATCAAGCTCGCCGAGCGGAAAAAGGCAGTCGCTCAATTGATCGCTCGAAACGCCCTGCAAAAAATAAGACTGATCTTTGGATTCGTCCGTGCCTTTCAGCAGCGCCGTGCCGCCAGCGGAGCGTTCCGTTCGAGCATAATGCCCAGTGGCGATTAGGTCTGCGCCGAGTAGTTTTGCGTAATCGACGAATACTTTGAATTTGATTTCGCGGTTACACAAAATATCAGGATTAGGTGTTCTTCCCGCTTGGTATTCGGATAAGAAGTGATCAAAGACGTTGTCCCAATATTCTGCTGCGAAATTTGCTCGGTGTAATGGGATTGAGAGATGGTTTGCCACCGCCTCGGCATCTGCTAGGTCTTGCTTCGCCGTGCAGTATTCTGTGTCGTCATCCTCCTCCCAATTCTTCATGAACAGGCCTTCGACCTCATATCCCTCACGCTGGAGTAGAAGCGCAGACACCGATGAGTCAACGCCGCCAGAAAGGCCGACAATCACTCGCTGGGGGTTAGCAGGATCCGCGTTCAAGGTGTACCCTCCCAGCTGATAAATTGGAGTGGGACCTGCTGGTCACTCAAATAGTCTGCTAAGCAGCGCTTCACGAGATGACTGCGGTGGGGGCGGCGATGGATGTCATCAAGCGTTAGCCAATCAGCCGACTCGATGTCAGCGTCGAGCACGTCATCTGTTTGTTCGACAGGATTGCAGGCGTAGCAAATACGCAAGTATTCGGTCGCCTCGGTATTAGCCCGGTAACGATAAATGCCCACAATATGGAGCGGCTCTACGACCCAAGCCGTTTCCTCTTTCACCTCTCGGAGCACAGCCTCAATGAGGCTCTCATTGCTCTCGACATGCCCTGCGGGTTGATTGATCACCAGTTGATCCGTCTCGTACTCACTCACCATCAGAAATCTATCGTTCCGCGGTACAATAGCGGCGACAGTGATGTGCGGCGTCCAACGCATGGTGTTCCTTTACGGTTTGAATCTGAGGTCTTGAAAATTATGCCCGAAAACAAGCTGACTCACATTGATGATACGGGATCGGCAACAATGGTGAGTGTGGCGGGTAAACGCTCGGCCGAACGAACAGCGGTTGCGGCTGGGTCGGTTATCATGAAGCCCAACACGCTCGAAATGATCAAAGAGGCAACTCACAAGAAAGGGGATGTGCTAACGGTTGCAAAAGTTGCTGGTATTCAGGCCGCTAAGCAGTGCAGTCACCTGATACCCTTATGTCATCCGATCAATCTCGCTTCCGTTGACCTTGCGTTTTCATTAAATCAAGAGCAAGCAAGGGTCGATATCACGGCCTCTTGCACGGTAACCGATGCGACAGGGGTTGAAATGGAAGCGCTCACTGCGGTATCAGTTGCTGCATTGACCATTTACGACATGTGCAAGGCCGTTGATAAACAGATGCAACTCACCAATATACGACTGACTAAAAAGACAGGTGGTCGTAGCGGAGATTTCGAGGCGCCATGATTCGGGTCAAATACTTTGCAAGTTTGAGAGAGCGAATGAATCGTGGTGAGGATCAGATCGAGGTTTCTGACGATCAACTGACGCTAGCGGATGTGCTGGCGAGATTAACGCTCCCCGATGGTCAAACGCTTCAGCAGCTTTCGCTGGGTGAAACCATGATGTTGTCTGTAAACCATGAAATGGTGGAAATGGATCACGTAGTGAAAGAGGGCGATGAGATCGGTGTCTTTCCACCAGTGACGGGCGGATAGGATGTACTCTCGGATTAGTGTTCAGACTGGTGAGTTTAGCCTGGATGCGGTCATCGATGAGCTAAAGCAGGAGACCAGGGCGGTCGGCGGTATCTGTAGCTTTACCGGCTGTGTCCGCGACATCAACGATGGTGAGGATGTCAGCTCTCTTTTCCTTGAGCACTACCCTGAGATGACCGAGAAACAGCTTGCGAAAATTCTCGATACCGCTGAAGCGCGGTTCGATCTCTTAGCCGCAGTTGTGATTCATCGAATAGGACTGCTCCATCCTGGTGAGAATATTGTGTTAGTTGCAGCAGCCTCGGCGCATCGAGCGGCGGCATTTGATGCCTGCCATTTCGTGATGGATTATTTGAAAACCCAGGCGACCTTTTGGAAGCAGGAACAGCGGCGCGATGGTGGTAAAGCGTGGCTCGCGATGCGAGAAAGTGACGAGCAAGCGACAGCCGATTGGGAGGCGAAGAAAGACTGACATCACGAGCGGCGGCTAGTACCCACTCCCGCAGGCCATTTGTCTCTGGCAGCCGTCGGTTTAGAGCGGTTGCACCGCTTTACCCTTGGGGCTTGACGAGATCGAAGTCCGGCCGTTTTGGTTTTCTGGGTTCGAGTAGCGGAGTGGTCTCAGCCTAGATTTTCTAGATATGGCTGTATGAGGCGGCTGAAGGTCACCTCTTAGTGTGTGGCGCCAGTGGCGGAATTAAATGCTTCGTTCACCAGGCAAGTTCACCTGCACAGACCGCCACTGTCCTGGAGCAAGTCCATAGATTGTCCATTCTCCAATCTTTACTCTAATAAGTCGTAGGGTAGGATGACCCAGCGCTGCAGTCATTCTTCTGACCTGACGGTTTTTCCCTTCGCGGATAACGATTTCAAGCCATTGATCTGAAATAGATTGGCGCTGCCGAATGGGAGGGATTCGTTCTGGAACCTTGGGTTGAATGGGTCTCGCTTGCGCGGGCCTCGTTTTGCCATCCCTTAGTACAATGCCCTGCCGAAATCGGGCAAGGCTGCTATCGCTAATTTTCCCCTCTATTTGCGCCCAATAGTGCTTTCGCATCTTGAATCGAGGGTGACTGATTTGCGCTTGCAGTGCCCCGGAATTGGTGAGTAAGAGCAGTCCCTCGCTATCTTTATCGAGCCGGCCTGCGACGTAATAGTGAGGGGGTATGGCAAACCGACTCAAGTTGTCAGCTTCACCCGTAAATTGGCTCAGTACGCCATATGGCTTGTTAAAAAGAATTAAGTTGCCGGTCATGGGAGCAGTTGATTAAGCATCGAGTGATAGGCCAGCAGGGTCTTTAGCACTTGATGAGCCATAACGAGCGCAGCGTGCGTCAGTTGGTTCGCCACCCAACGACCTTCGTGCTTTGCCTGCGTATGCAATGAAACGCTTTGGCTCGCTTTGTTTCGCCGAGGCCACTCTAGAAGCGGTGATTGGCTGTACTAAAGCGATGATGCTGGACTTGGAAAGTCAATGATCAGCCCTCATAGTAATTGGAGAGTAGATGGAAGAATAGACTTGAATCCCATCGGTTTATCCGAGAGGCTCGTAGAACAAGATTGGACAAGCCAACAAGCAACTAGCGGGCGGCCGAGCGGGGTGCTTTGCCGGTCAAGCCAGCAATGCGAATCAACCACGCAAACCAAACAAATGAGTAAGAAAGGGCGAATGAGTGACGGATAGCGAGCAGTTTCGAAGTGAATCGAGCGATGGCTTGGCGCTCTGCGCCTCAACTGTCCCTGGCTTGCTAACTTCTCTATTAGCCAACGGCTGCTCTGCACAGGCTGGGAGAGCAGTTGTTTGTTCGTCTGCGAGTGATGATGATCCTGCGGAGCATGGCGACGCAGGACTAATCGTAGCGCCGGAGAAGCCAAAACTTGCGAAGCCGCCACTTTGGAAGGTAGTCATGCTCAATGATGACTATACGCCTATGGAATTCGTCGTTGAGGTGCTTCAGACCTTCTTTGGAATGAATGGAGAGAAGGCGACGCAGATCATGTTGATGGTTCACAGAACGGGAAAAGGCACCTGCGGTATATTTCCCAAGGATATCGCTGAGACCAAGTGTGCGCAGGTCAATCAGTATGCGCAAGAGAGTCAGCACCCGCTGGTCTCTGAGATTGAACCTGCGGATGATGAGTGATGGGATTCCCAGCAGTAGCCCAAATCCTCTGCAGAAGCCAAGGATTAAAGTGGCGTGGCTGGGGCGCCAAGGGTGGCAAAAGGAAGAGTTAATCCCTGGAAACGGAATAGGAAGCTGATAAAGCGGCTAAATAGAAAGCCGATAAGAAGGCTGGATAGAAAGTGGAAAAGAGTTTCGCGATTTAAACCGATGTAAATGAAGGAAAGTGTATGTTGAGCCGTGAGTTAGAAGTCTCTTTGAACCTAGCGTTTAAGGATGCTCGAGCAAAACGTCATGAGATGATGACCGTCGAGCATCTGCTCTTGTCGCTGTTGGACAATACCGCGGCGGTCACCGTCTTGAAGGCCTGCAACGCTAATTTGGAAAAGCTAAGAGGTGAGTTAGAAACCTTCATATCCGACACGACGCCACTCATCCCCTCTGATCAAGACGACAGAGAAACTCAGCCCACGCTTGGGTTCCAGAGAGTGCTCCAAAGAGCTGTCTTCCATGTGCAGTCATCTGGGAAAAAAGAAGTTACCGGTGCCCATCTATTGGTAGCGCTTTTCGCCGAAGGGGAAAGCCATGCTGTCTACTTGCTTCGAGACCAAGACATCGAACGGATTGATGTCGTTAATTACATTTCCCATGGCGTGAGAAAGGACGGGCAAGAGGAGCCTGTCGATAGTGAGTCGAGTGAAACCACTGAGGGCGATGAGGAGCGGCAGCCTAGCCCGCTTGAGCGTTACGCCACGAATCTGAATGAGCAGGCAAAAGAGGGCAAGATTGATCCGCTAATCGGTAGAAGCGAAGAGATCGAGCGGGTGATCCAAACGTTGTCTCGCAGACGGAAGAATAATCCGCTGCTCGTGGGGGAAAGTGGCGTCGGTAAAACCGCCATCGCAGAGGGTCTAGCCCGGCTGATTGTCGACGGACAAGTGCCAGAAGTAATTAGTGAGAGTACGGTTTTTTCACTCGACCTTGGTGCACTGCTCGCCGGCACCAAGTATCGAGGTGATTTCGAAAAACGCCTCAAAGGTCTGCTGAATGAGTTAAAGCAGTCGCCCAATCAGATTCTTTTCATTGACGAAATTCACACCATTATTGGTGCGGGAGCGGCCTCAGGTGGAGTGATGGATGCTTCTAACTTGTTGAAACCATTACTCGCGTCGGGAGAGATAAGATGCCTTGGGTCGACCACGTATCAGGAATATCGAGGCATCTTTGATAAAGACCGAGCGCTCTCTCGTCGTTTCCAAAAAGTCGATGTAACCGAGCCCAGTGTTGAGGACACCTATCAAATCCTGAAAGGGCTTAAGTCAAAGTTCGAGGAACACCATCGTCTTAAATACAGCGATCGAAGCTTGCGGGTGGCGGCGGAATTGGCAGGGCGCTACATCAATGATCGATTTATGCCTGACAAAGCGATTGATGTGATCGACGAGGTTGGCGCATTTCAGCAGTTGCAACCGACCAGTCGGCGTAAAAAAATGATCGGTGTTTCAGACGTTGAGAAGATGGTTGCCAAAATTGCGCGCATTCCGTCCGCTAGCATTAATAGCAATGAGAAAGAGTCGCTCAAAGATCTGGAGACCAATTTGAAAATGGTGATCTTTGGTCAAGACGACGCGATTGGCTCGCTCTCGAGCGCGATAAAGCTTGCCCGAGCGGGACTCCGAGAGGGCGAGAAACCCATTGGTTCATTTTTGTTTTCAGGACCCACGGGAGTGGGTAAAACGGAAGTTTGCAGGCAGCTTGCGACGATTATGGGCGTTGAGCTTATCCGCTTCGACATGTCGGAATACATGGAGCGCCACACAGTTTCGCGGCTGATCGGTGCGCCTCCGGGTTATGTTGGTTTTGATCAAGGTGGGCTCCTAACCGAGGCAATTACCAAGCATCCGCATTGTGTCTTGCTTCTTGACGAGATTGAGAAAGCGCATCCCGATGTCTTTAACTTGCTTCTTCAAGTCATGGATCATGGCCGTCTGACGGACAACAATGGCCGCGGCGCGGATTTTCGAAATGTCATCTTGGTCATGACCACTAACGCCGGTGCGGCAGAGATGTCTCGGTCGTCGATAGGGTTCCAGATACAAGATCATTCGCCTGATGGCGTGGAAGTGTTGAAGAAGATGTTCACGCCAGAGTTCAGAAACCGGCTAGATGCGATCATTCCTTTCGGTCCGCTCAGTAGGGAAGTGATCAAGACGGTGGTGGATAAGTTCCTAGTGGCGATCCAAGTCCAATTAGATGAGAAAAAAGTTCAATTGAATGTAACGGACGCGGCCCGCGATTGGCTCGCAAGACATGGTTACGATGAGCTCATGGGCGCGCGGCCAATGCAAAGGCTCATACAGGACCGAATCAAAAAACCACTCGCGGAGGACATCTTGTTCGGGCGTCTATCTAATGGTGGGGGCAACGTGGTCGTGGATGAAGAAGACGGCGATCTTGTGCTCGTGATTGAGGAAGCGCTCGCAACTTCTTGAGCGCAGGCGATTTTTGGCGGTCCGTTACCAACCATTTGGCATTGAAGAATGAAACCACTCGGGTCTGAGATCCAATACCGGGGGTGGTGAACGAAATTGTGGGGCTGAAAACGAGGGAAGGGGCGTTGAGTCGTTAGACGATTCCTTTGTCTTGGGAGCTCTTTTTCCTAGCGAGGAAGCAAGCGCTCGAATAGGTTTGCTGATCAGGATGGGTCAGGAGAACCGACGGTAGGTCCCAACCGAGCTGAAGCTACAATCGCTCTAGTATCCAAAGCTTACTCTCTAAAGGTAATTCGGCCTTTTGTCAGATCGTACGTAGAGAGTTCCACTTTTACCTTGTCTCCGGTCAGAATGCGAATGTAGTTCTTCCTCATCTTGCCTGAGATGTGCGCCATGATGACGTGTCCATTTTCGAGTTCGACTCGAAACATCGTAT
>CAJXDD010000087.1:0-10379 GCA_913052075.1 uncultured Gammaproteobacteria bacterium | reverse complement strand
CATCCATCTGTTGCTTCATTTGCTCGTAAGTGATTCGCTCATGCGCTGCATGCATGTCCACTACGATTAACCCAGATTCATTCTGCGCGAGGATATAGACACCGAGCAGCTGCCCAATTGCATAGCCAAGGGGCGGAATTTCTTGACCGTCTTGTGCCGAAAGCCGCGTCTCACTTCCCGTATCGCTGGAGCCAGCTTCAGCCAACGCCGGAGCATTAGGTTCGGGCCTGTTCGAACCAGGATTCGCCATTGCCAAAAAATCGAGCGCTGCAGACAGTGATTGAGGCCTTCTTTCGCGCTCCGCCATGAGTAGCGATCGCTGCGCGAAATTACCCGAGGAACTGTTCGATGGCCCTGGATAATTTTGGGCGCTGGGTATCGATTCCTCTTGAGATCGAGTCGCAGCCCCGCCCTGTGCCAATGATCGCGACAGCACATGATGAACGGTGCTGAATATAAAGTTGTGAACGCTTCGAGACTCTCTGAACCGGACCTCGTGCTTCGTCGGATGGACATTGACATCCACAAGCCGTGGATCTGATTCAAAAAAGATCACATAAGCCGGCTGACGACCGTGGTGAAGTACATCATGATAGCCCTGCCTGACGGCATGGCTGAGCACTTTGTCTCGAATGCTTCTGCCGTTGACGAAAAAGTACTGTTGGTCTGCCTGGCTTCGAGAGTAACTGGGAGTCGCAATCCACCCCGATAAAGTCATCCCCTCTTTTTGTTCTTCAAAGTACATCGCTGCTTCAATGAATGCAGCGCCAAGCGCCTGACGCACTCGAAATTCTCGCTCAGCCATCGACATTGCTGATGCATATTGCCGAAGCGACTTCCCTTGATGCGTGAGCTGGAGCTGAACAGCTGGGTGGCTAAGGCTGATTTTTCTGACGATATCTTCGATACGCGATAGCTCCGTTCGCTCAGTGCGAAGGAATTTTCGCCGTGCCGGGGTGTTATAAAAAAGGTCTTCCACATCGACGGTGGTGCCGCGTGGGTGTGCCGCGGGCTCTAACGCAGACCGCATGGACTCACCCTCTGATCGCACCCGCCAACCGGACTTCTCATCAGATGCATTTGATGTCATCGTCAGCTTTGATACCGAAGCAATGGAGGCCAATGCCTCACCCCTAAAGCCTAGAGTGGAAATGCCCTCCAAATCCTCCTGCTCTTGTATTTTCGAGGTTGCATGGCGCTCGAGCGCGAGTTTTAAATCATCCGGCGAAACACCCTCACCGTTGTCCCTCACAAGCATTCGCTTGACCCCACCATTCTCAAGTGAAATGTCGATGCGAGTGGCGCCAGCATCCAGCGCATTTTCTAGCAGTTCTTTGATCACCGATGCAGGCCGCTCGACCACCTCTCCAGCGGCGATTTGGTTCGCCAGACGCGGCGTTAACCGTTTGATGCGAGTCATGTTCGGGGGATCTCGAGCACCTGTCCAATTCGAATGGTGTCAGTGCGTAGCGCATTCGCCTCCTTGATCCGCCTGGAGGAGACTTGAAATCGTTCCGCAATTTCCGACAACGTGTCCCCTCGTTTGATTTTGTAAGTGATCGCCGAGAGGCTCTGCTCAGTTGATCGTGCGGCCAACATGGTTCCTGGCGGTGGGTAGCTGCTAAAGTAGGTATCAACCCCTTTGAAAATCGCCCGAGCCAGTTTCTCCTGATGTGATCGAGTAGCGAGCCTTGCAGCTTCACCTGGGTTCGAAATAAAGCCAGTCTCCACCAGAATCGAGGGAATATCTGGCGACTTCAGGACGATAAAGGAGGCTTGTTCCACTCGTTTTTTATGCAGACGATTAAAAGGTTTGAGCGCTGCCAAGACAAATTCGCCGATCTGGATGCTCGAACTCAGTGAGGCCGTCATCGAGAGGTCAAGCAAAACCTCTGCTAGCACATCATCTTTATCATCTAGGCTGACACTACCCACACCGCCAATGAGGTCTGCTCGATTCTCACTTTCGGCAAGCCATCTCGCTGTTTCACTAGTAGCGCCCGATTCAGAGATGGCATAGACCGAGGCGCCCCGAGCATCCGGCGTTTTCCATGCATCAGCATGAATACTAATGAACACATCCGCTTGGTGTTCACGGGCAATAGCCGTCCGCTCTCGATGAGCGAGGTAATAATCACCCCCGCGCGTGAGTATGGCTTGATAACCCGAGTGGCGATTCGCTTCCCTCTGTAAGGCTTTTGCAATGGCTAAGACCACTGTTTTTTCATAGATTCTTTTTGGACCAATGGCTCCCGGGTCATCACCCCCGTGTCCCGCGTCGATGGCAATGACCACATCGCGCGCACTTTGGGGGTTTTCCGGCGCCATGGGCTCGCGGGCAGCTGGGAGAACCGCCTTCTCGCCCGCCTTTAAGAGATCAACCACTAACCGGTCCCCATACTGCCCGATAGGCCTCAACAGAAAGCTCTTGGGTTTGACCATGCCCTTTAACTCGAGGACGACCCTTAAGTTCTGAGAGGTCTCTGGCGACAGGCGAACACTCTTTACTGGACCTTTGGTGAGCGTACTGAGCCACTTCCTGTCTCGGAATCGGCTCGAGTTAGCATCGGTATCGAGAATATCGATCACCACTCGGTTCGGCTCATCCAAGGTAAAGAGCGTGTGCTCAACTGGGGCACTCAGGTCCATCACCAGCCTCACCTTGTCTGGAGACTCGTGACTCCTGATCCCTTTTAACTCGGAGCCCTCAGCTGCCGTCGTGGCAAGGCCTAGCACGAGCACCAGCTTAATCGGCACTCTCCAGGTTCGCAGCCCACTAGAAGCCACTCGGCGCATCAGACGCGTTACACCTTGGAATCGTTGCTGCGACGGCAAACGAGATGATAGCGGGAAGTAAAAAGACGATTTCGTCATGGGTCGTGCATTCTCCAGCCGCCCCGCTTTAGTCATTGCAGCATGCTCAGTAAACCGTGGCGGTGACCAAAAGCGCCTTGGTAAGGCCGTTAAAGGTTAGCAAAGGCCGGCGCAAAATTCATGACCCGACCCTTAACCTCCCTCATGGCCAAAGACGCTATTCCCTGTACCTAAAAACGGTTGATGCCCACCCGATCCTTGCAGCCAAGGGCAACTTAAAAAAACTGGCTGTAAGGATCGAGTCACAAGAGCCGATCAAAAGGGGTTGATTGCAAAGGGCGGAGTACCCCTTAGCTAATCTCATACGGTTGCCATCTTCGCTGCAAATTGATTAAGTACCTCCTCACCGGCGGCGCTTCGCGCCATGACATCTAGCACCCTCTGCTCCCCCTTTTCTGCAGTCATCGATAACACGACATCTGCCGGGCTCAGTACGCCTTTGCCTTTATCTGGCCATTCCACCAAGCAAATGCTCCGGTTATGGACGTAATCTTCAAATCCCATGTAATCCAGCTCCTCCGGATCAGATAGCCGGTACAAGTCACAGTGATAAATGTCGATACCCGATAACTGGTAGGGCTCAACCACGGTAAAGGTCGGGCTCTTCACTGCTTGATCGTGACCGAGGCCCCTCATCAGCCCGCGGCAAAACGTGGTTTTACCTGCCCCAAGATCGCCCTCCAAATAGATCATCAACCCAGGCGATAGGCATTGTGACATCAGGTAGGCCGTCTCGAGCGTGATCGCCTCATCTTCAAGGAAAAGGCGCATACGCGTCTCCTCGAAACGATCGGCCCAACCTTGCGATAACGTCTGACGCAAGTACCGCTACCTCGCCCAAGTCGGACGAGGCCCACTCGCCTGCACGCCCATGGTGGGCAACTCCTTGCGCTGCCGCTTGACCGAGGGCTAACCCTTGCGCCACAAGCCCTGCAATACAGCCCGTTAGCGCATCACCCATGCCCGCCGTCGCCATGGCTGGCGCGCCGGTCTGGTTGATCAACGCGCGTTTGCCGTCGTGCACTAAGGTCGCAGCACCTTTCAGCACGACCACGCTTTGATACCGATCTTGGAGCGCCCGCAAAACTTCTAGCCGGTCACGGCTGACGGCTGACGCGCCTAGCATTCGAGCCGCCTCTTTCGGGTGGGGTGTGAGGATCGCATTGGGGAGTTCGCTGGGCCTCTCGGCCAGCAGATTCAACGCGTCAGCATCCATTACCATCGGCAGCCCGCTATCCTTCACTTTCTTAAAGAGCGCTTTAGACCACTCGCTCTGACCGAGCCCCGGACCCACGGCAACGACGGTCGCTCGTTCAAGTAACGGGGTCATTGGATCCGCGTCAGATACCCCTTGAACCATCAGTTCAGGCTGATAGGCGGCTAAGCTTGGAGCGTGCGACGGATGGGTCGCCAGCGTCACAAGCCCTGCCCCGGTTCGTAGCGCTGCCGATGCTGCGAGAAGACCGGCCCCTGCCATCCCCTCACCGCCAGCGACTACTAAAACATGGCCAAAATCGCCCTTGTGCGCAGCCCGAGAGCGCGGCGGTAAGGCTGACGGCTCAATGACGTCGACGCATTTTCCCTCGAACTGATCGAAGAACGCATCTGGCGCCCCCAAAGATGCGACACACACTTCTCCTGAAAAGTCTGGACCATGCTCGGCCGCCATGCCCAATTTGAGAGCAATAAACGTCACGGTATGAGAAGCGTAAACCACAGCTCCCTCGGCGACGCCAAAGTCGGGGTGCAAACCGGAGGGGACATCAAGCGCGATGACCGGCGCCTGCTGGGTGTTCAACCATTCAATGGCTTGAGCAAACGGCTCTCGGGCAGGTCCAGTTGTGCCAAGTCCGAGCAGTGCATCAACCAACACATCCGCTTGCCCCGCCCCGTCGCGCTGAAACGCATCCCAATCCATGATCGGGACCGCTTGCTGCGCGCAGCGATTTCTCGCGGTGCTGGCATCTTCGCCAAGCTTTTGAGGATCGCCCACTTGCACCACGAGCGCGTCTATCGCTCGATCCTGAAGTTTCGCTGCCACAAAATACCCATCACCGGCGTTGTTGCCGGTGCCGCAAAAAATAATCACTCGCCGAGCCAACGGATATCGCTTGCGGAGGAGATCGACCGAGGCATCGGCAGCCCGGCTCATCAGTGTTAAGCCAGGTATGCCATACTCGTCGATCAGCATTTGATCCATTAAACGGATCTGATGGGCAGTGAATAGCCGACTCAAGGCCTCTGCACCTCAATTTCAACTCGACTCAGTATAACGCAGGAATAGTTTGAGCCTCGGACAAGCCAATTCATTTAATGCGCTGCTCGATCAAGCAAGGGGCTGGGCTTACGAACTAGGGTTCGACAGCTTAGAGGTTCGCCCGATTGAGAGAAGTGATCATGAGCCTCATCTAAGGCAATGGCTTGCCCACGGCTACCACGGCGAGATGGGTTATATGGCCCGCAACGTTGATCTGAGGGTCGAACCCAAAGCCCTTCATCCTGGCGCGCTGAGCGCTATCAGTGTAGCTATGCCATACCTTGCCGCCTGCGCTGAGCAACAGATTGCGTCAACCCTAGCGGATTCAAAGGCAGCCTACATCGCTCGTTACGCGCTTGGTCGGGACTACCACAAAGTCATTCGAGCAAGGCTCAAGCGCTTGGGGCAACAAATGAATCAGTGGCTGGTGGACAACGGGCATAACGCCTTTACCGCCAGACCGGTCACTGACAGCGCTCCCTTTCTCGAAAAACGGTTCGCTGAGCAATCGGGGCTGGGCTGGATTGGCAAACACACGCTGCACATTCGGGGCAACAAAGGGTCCTATCACTTTCTTGGCGAGCTGTTGACCAACATCCCATTTACTGCCTCTCGTGCAGCGTCTACTAACCACTGCGGGTCATGCGCGCGATGTATCGAGATTTGCCCGACCCAAGCGATTGTCGGACCTTATCAGCTGGATGCTAGGAGATGCATCGCGTACTTGACGATCGAGCATCGAGGAACGATTCCAGAAGAACTTCGTGCACCCATGGGCAATCGAGTGTTTGGATGTGACGATTGCCAAATGGTTTGCCCCTGGAACAGGCACGCAAAAGCAGTCCCTATCGAAGATTTTTTACCGAGGCATCAGCTCGATCAGTCATCACTGCTGGCCCTATTTAACTGGTCGCTTGAGACGTTTTTGAAAAAAACCGAGGGATCCCCGATACGACGGGCGGGCTACAATGGCTGGCAACGCAATATTGCCGTTGCGCTCGGCAACGCAGCGTTTGATCCAGAGATTCTGAGGGCGCTGCGCGCTCGCTTAAAGGCCTGTGATTCACTCGTCGCCGAGCACGTCGCTTGGGCAATCAATCAACAAATGCTCAAGGCGTCCCAAGAATCGTGAACATGGCAGCGCTGTTAAGCGATTAATCGTGCCGCCCAACTTTGCCCGCCCGAGTCTAGTCTTCGAGCCGGAAAAATACGTCTCGATAAACGCGTAATTCGTGGATGGACTCACGGACGTCCTCTAATGCCTGATGCATGTTGTTTTTCTTCACCGCATCCAAAACTGAGGGCCGCCATCTCGCAGCGAGTTCTTTAATGGTACTGACATCAATACTGCGATAGTGAAAGAAGGCCTCCAACTCCGGCATGTATTTCACTAGAAAACGCCGATCCTGGCCGATGGTGTTGCCGCACATTGGCGAGGCACCTTCCGCCACGTGCTCCTTGAGAAATGAAAGTGTCGCAAGCTCCGCCGCCCGGGTGTCGTGAGACGCGGACAATACACGGTCTACCAGTCCAGAGGCCGTATGGTGCGTTGTATTCCACTCATCCATGCCATCAATCACCGACTGCGGCTGCCGAACCGGTAAGCAGGGCCCTTCCGCGATGATATTGAGATCTCCATCGGTGACGATGGTTGCAATTTCTATAATGACATCCGATTCGGGTTCAAGGCCCGACATCTCTAAGTCAAGCCAAATCAACCGGTTGGTGTTCATGCCCTTATCCTCATCCCACCTTTCTATATTGTGCGGCCACTCAGCTCATGGAGCAACGGTAGGTCAATTCACCTACCCTCTTCTGTTGCCGTCATCCTATCGCCTGGTGCCGTCATCTGCAGGAGGCTGAGTGAGCACTAGCCGAGCTGCAAGTCTTTTGGATCTCTTCACTTGATCTCGACGGGTTCTAAACCGCACCCCCCCTCGCGATTGACCATAACGCGGTTTGCTCTCACAGTATGGATGGTGAGGATCCATCACGTATGATGATTGCTCCTTTTACTAACCAGGCCGTTGCTAAACAGGCAGGTCGATCATCAGGGGCCAGATCTCTTATGTTATTTTCATGGTTGCAGCGCATTCTCCCTATGCATTTGCTCTCTCGCTGCGTAGGCTTTTTCGCGAGAAGCACACTGTCTCTCGTACGCATTCCCTTGATCTCAAGTTTCAAAGCCTATTTTAAGGTCGATCTAACCATCGCAGAGCGTGAGAATGTTAGCGACTACGCGTCGTTTAATGACTTTTTCACTCGAGCGCTCAAGCCCGGCTTGCGAATCCCATCTGGAACCCTGTCCGCACCCGCCGACGGCATGGTATCTGCAGCGGGTCAGGTCGAACAAGGGATCATGCTGCAGGCCAAAGGACAATCGTTCGAGATCGCAGATTTATTGGGTGACGCCAATCACCCTTTTCAAACAGGCAGCTATATCACGACCTATCTGTCCCCTAAAGATTATCATCGCGTTCACTTCCCCTGTGATGCAAAGCTCGAAACGTCAACCTACATCCCGGGCACGCTTTTTTCGGTCAATGCACAAACAAGCCAGCACATCCCCAGACTGTTCGCCCGCAATGAGCGTCTGGTGATGAGCCTTGCATGCGAGCAAGGTCGCATCGCTATGGTGCTGGTAGGCGCCGCAATCGTTGCGGCGATCCAACCCTTTTGGCAGGACCATCCGCTAACGGCCAGACGGTTTGAAGTACGAACGATGAATAGCGTTGAGGTCGCGCAAGGACAGGAAGCAGGTCGGTTTCTATTGGGATCTACCGTGATCCTGTTAAGCGAGTGGTCGACTGATTGGGCATTTGAATCAGGCGAGCCGATACAGATGGGCGACACATTGATTCCCTCGCTTTGATCAAACCCAAGGCAACACCATCGCTTGGTCAAGCCGCTCAAGATCCAGCAAACAAAGCACCAAACGATCAACGCCCATTGCCGCACCTGCTGAAGGTGGCATGTCTGCCATAGCCGCTTTGAGCCCTTCATCCAGCGCGAGCTGCGGCAATCCCCGGGCTGCCCGCGCGGCATTGGCTTCAGCCCAACGCCGTTCGAGCTCATCCGTATCCCGGAGTTCTTGATAAGCGTTAATTAGCTCTAGGCCTGAAAAAAAGAGCTCCATTCGAAGAGACAATCCCGATGCGTCGTCGATCTCAGCCAGGGCAGCCTGGGATCTAGGAAACCCGGTCACGGTGCAAAGGCCCGTCAACTGTGGCTGAACCTCACTGCTGAAAAGAAAATCAAGTGCATCCGAGCGCCATTGCGAATCAGCTAAGTCGCCTAAGTGATTCGCTTCGATGGGATATTGATCAAGGCGCTGCCTTAGCGCTGCATCGTCAACGCACTCTGGATCAACACCCACGTGTTCGATCATCAAATCGCGATACTGGAAATGCCTCAAAGGGTCTGAGAACGCTTTCGGAACAAAAGGGAGCTCACGGATAAGATTAACCATTTCCTCCATCAGCAAAGGCAGTTCGAGGCCTGGTGCATACCACTCAGCCATTGTGAACTCAGGTTGATGCTTTGGGCCGATGTCGCCTCCTCGAAAGACCGGCCCAATCTGAAATATCCGCTGTCCGTGAGCGGCTAAAACCTGCTTTAACGCGTACTCAGGAGACGTCTGCAAGTAGCGGGGCTGCCCGGCTATAGAGACTTCGATGCTATGCAAATGCGGATCAAAAGCACCATGTCGACCGAGCACCGGCGTCTGAACTTCTGTGTACCCCCGCGCCTCAAACCCACCCCGAAGGGTTTGGATGATTTGCGACCGACGCTTTAGAATGTCCCAACTGGGGATCATGACACGCTGCGACGCTAGGTCTTGCTCCGCCCTTGATATTCTCCAGTTCGCGTATCAACCCGGATGGTCTCACCAACATTAATGAACAGCGGTACCTTCACAACTGCGCCGGTCGTCAGCGTTGCCGGTTTTGTCCCGCCGGTGGCTGTGTCACCCCGAACGCCAGGGTCTGTTTCAACGATCTCGAGATCCACAAAATTGGGCGCGACCACTTGAATAGGGACATCGTTCCACAGAGTCACCGTGCACTCACCCTGTTCTTTCAGCCACTGCATCGCATCGGAGACCGCATCCTTATCTGCAGCAATCTGTTCATAGGAGCCATCGGTTTTCATGAAATGCCAATATTCGCCATCGGTGTAGACATATTCCATGTCATGTTCCATTACATCGGCTGCTTCAAGGGTCTCACCTGACTTAAACGTCCTTTCCCACACCCTGCCCGTCTTCAGGTTCTTCAACCGTACCCGATTAAACGCTTGCCCTTTTCCAGGTTTCACGAATTCATTTTCAACGATACTGCAGGGGTCACCCTCCAGCAGCACTTTCATGCCAGATTTGAATTCATTCGTTGAATAAGTCGCCATGAGGTAATTCCTTAATGAATCAAGAATGGATCTGGGCTCGCCTCACCCACAGTAGATGTATTCCAAAAAGGGCACCTTAATCGTGCTAGGCAGGGCCAGTTACCAAACTACAGTTTTCTATTCTACGCCACTAAGACAGTAATTGGCGTGGCCGCAATAATTTAGTGCGCATCCAATTGATCTCGATCGCTGATACCTAAAAGATAGAGGATGCTGTCTAGTCCCAGCGTCGAAATGGCGTGCTTCGAACGCTCACGCACGATCGCTTTTGCATGATATGCGATTCCCAGTCCAGCGATGCCAAGCATTTCAAGATCGTTGGCCCCATCGCCCACTGCAATGGTTTGCTCGAGAGAAATGTTTTCTTTCGCAGCGATCTCTTTTAGTGCGAGGGCTTTCCTTTGCGCATCAACAATGCCCCCGACGACTTGTCCGGTTAGTTTTCCCGACTCAATCTCTAGCGTATTGGCAACAACGTAATCCACACCAAGTCGCCGCTTCAAGTGGTCCCCAAAATAGGTAAAGCCACCCGAGATAATGGCCGTCCGGTAACCCAGTTTCTTCAGCATGGCAAACAATTGCTCGGCGCCCTCAGTTAAAGGAAGGCGAACCGCAATACTCTCAAGGTATGACTCGTCCAACCCGGCGAGTAACTCAACTCGCTGTCTCAGACTTTCCGAAAAATCTATTTCGCCGGCCATTGCCGCCCCTGTAATCGCTTCGACCTGAGCGCCGACGCCCGCGACCCGAGCTAGCTCATCGATCACTTCTGTGTCGATCAATGTCGAATCCATATCGAAAGCAATCAAGCGCCGATGTCTTCGATAAATACCGTCCTCTTGCA
>CAJXDD010000086.1:0-10421 GCA_913052075.1 uncultured Gammaproteobacteria bacterium | reverse complement strand
CTCGGGCTATCGCTCAAGTACTATCGACGAGCGGTGGATATGACCAAAGCTTGGCGAAACTGAAACCCAAAAAGACGGAGACCCACTATGGCAGACTTTCCTCAATCGCCTGACGCCATCGACGCCTCTTGGTTATCGAGTGTCCTGGGGAAACCGGTTTCCGAATTCACTGTCGCGCCTTTAGGCGAGGGAGTTGGCATTCTGGGGCTAGTCACTCGGGTCACTATGACAACGCCAGAAGGAACGGAAACACTCATCGCAAAGTTTCAATCTCCAGTGGAAGGCAATAGAGATATCGCGAACCTTTATTCCATGTACCAGCGCGAATACATCTTCTACACCGAAATCGCCCCAACTTTGAGTGTGCGAAGTCCAGCGTGCTACTACGCCGCTTATGATGAGACAACAAAGGCATTCGTGCTGCTACTTGAAGATTTAGCTGGGTACCGAATTGGCGATCAAATTACCGGTTGCTCCGAATCAGAAACTGAAGCTGTCATATCCTCACTCGCCGCGCTGCACGCGGCGACGTGGATGACGGACGACTTTGCACCTATTGAACGTCACAACACCGAGAACCAGATCGCTGGCATGCAAGCAGGTCTTGGAGCAGGGTGGCCTGTCATCGCTAAGCAGTTTTCATCGATCATTCCAGAGGGTTTAGATGACAAAATTGGGGCTCTCACTGAGCAGGTTCCTGAATTACTCGAAGGCATCACTCGCGATCCCATTTGCATCAATCATGGAGATTTACGCCTCGACAATATTTTTTTCGCGGATTCACAAGTCGCCCTAGTCGACTTTCAGGCCATTTGCAGATCCGCGCCCGAGCATGACCTTGCTTATTTTCTGACCCAGAGCTTGAATCAATCCTTGCGCAACAAGAGAGACTGGGTGGCTAACTACCACGCGGCACTAACACAGCATGGCATAAACTATCCTCTAGAAACCTGTCGTGCTCGCTTTAAAGCGTGCGCTTTGTACTTCTTATGTTATGCGGTTGTTATCGCAAGCGCGCTTGATCTTGCCAATGAGCGGGGTCAGCGCTTAGCAGAAACAATCTTGACGAATTGCTTTAGCGCGCTCGTTGATTTGGACGCGCTCTCGCTCATCGACTAACCGAGTCAATCCACTGTAGGAGATACAACACCATGAAATTAGAGGGACGAGTAGCAGCAGTCACAGGCGGTTCTGCAGGCATTGGGCGCGGCATTGCAGAAGCCTATCTAGCAGAGGGCGCTTCCGTCGCTGTGATGGCAAGAAACGCAGAAAAGGCCGAGAAAATGCTCGCTGAAGTCGGAGCGGGAGACCGAGTCATTTTTGTTCAAGGGGATGCCATGGACCAGGCCAGCGTCGAGGGGTTTGTCGATCAAACCGCCGCTCACTTTGGTCGGGTTGATATCCTCATTAACAATGCAGGCGGTGCAGGCGACTTGCAGCCAACAATCAGCTTGTCCGATGAGTCGTTCGATGAGTGCATGAAATGGAACGTTTACTCTACATTCTGGGGCACACGACGAGCCCTGAAGTACATGACCGAACAATCGTGGGGGCGGATCATTAACATTTCGTCGATGGAAGGTAAACACGGTAAACCTGTCCTCACCGCTTACACTACGGCAAAACATGCAATCAATGGCATGACTAAGTCTGTCGCTCGAGAAGTCGGAACCCAAGGCATCACCGTCAATGCAATATGCCCTGGACTGGTCATCACAGACATTGTTCGAGATAACGGGCCCAATACCGCAGAAGCAATGGGAATGACCTTTGATGAGATGGTTGATTTATTCTCAAAGGAAGCCGCGATTGAGCGACCCAATACTGTCGAAGAGGTTGCTGCAGTCGCTGTTCTGCTAGCCAGCGATTTGGGTGGCGGTATTACCGGCGCATTAATGAGTGTCGATGGGGGAACCGCTCAGTACTAACCCCAGTGTCAGGCGCTTGTGGGTTTTGGGCGAGCCAATTCCAGGCATCAGAACATTACTGACACAGCATCCTTGTAGGCAGAATTCGAGCGGGTACACCCACCCACCAACAAAAAAGGCCTTGTGACTCACTCATCGGGCCTTTTTTAATATGCTGGCTTTTTCACTATTTTTTTATCTCAGCGGCGCCCGCCAGCGACCGCGGTAGTGATCAAGTGATTAATCCAAGAAGCTCTTCAAATGGTCAGAGCGAGTGGGATGACGCAGTTTACGGAGCGCTTTTGCCTCGATTTGCCGAATCCGCTCACGCGTGACGTCAAACTGCTTACCCACCTCTTCGAGCGTGTGATCAGTGTTCATGTCAATGCCGAATCGCATTCTCAGTACCTTGGCTTCCCGAGCGGTTAATCCCGCTAAGATATTGCGGGTTGCATCGCGCAGCCCCTCTTCGGTTGCGGTTTCAAGCGGCGCTCCAACAGAAGCCCCCTCACCAAGGTTGGAGTCAGAGTCTAGGAAATCACCCAGTGATGAATCTTCATCGTCGCCAATCGGCGTTTCCATAGAGATCGGTTCTTTGGCAATTTTAAGGACACGCCGAACCTTCTCTTCTGGCATCTCCATCCGCTCACCCAACTCCTCTGGCGTAGGCTCACGACCCATTTCCTGCAGCATTTGCCGGGAAATCCGAGACAACTTGTTGATGGTTTCGATCATATGAACCGGAATGCGAATGGTCCTCGCTTGATCAGCAATGGATCGGGTGATCGCTTGACGAATCCACCAAGTGGCATACGTGGAAAATTTGTAGCCTCTGCGGTATTCGAACTTATCGACGGCTTTCATCAAGCCAATGTTGCCTTCCTGAATTAAGTCCAGGAACTGTAAGCCGCGGTTCGTATATTTCTTTGCAATTGAGATCACAAGCCTAAGGTTCGCCTCGACCATATCCTTTTTTGCGCGTCTCGCCTTCGCTTCACCGATTGACATGCGGCGATTCAAATCCCGAAGCTCAGCTGCTTCTACATTTGCCTCCTCGGAAATTTGCTGAATCCGCTTTTGAATACGAACGACCTCTTCTTCCACGGCTTTCAGCTTCGTGTGGCCTGCTTTGACCTGTTTCGGCAGCCACTTCAGATTGGCCTCATTGCCAGCGAAGCTCTTGAGAAACGCCTTGCGATCCATTTTCGACTGACGCACGCACAAGGTCATCACCTGCCGTTCGAGTTTTCGAATCTCTTGGTGAGGGCCTCTTACTGCTGAAACCACTGCCTCATAATGCTTGGGTACAAACTTGAAGAATTGAAATGCCTGGCCTAACGCAGCAAGTTCTTTTGCGACCTGCGACGAGCCCCGCCCATGTTTTTTAATTGCACGGAGCGTCTTGTCATTTTGCTTCTTTAGGGCTGCCATTCTTTGAGCAGCGAGCTCAGCATCAGGACCCGTATCTGGCTGTTCGTCATCGTCGTCCTTTGTTTCACCAGGGACCACCTGAGCGGCTGGTTCCACATGCTCGGCTGGATCCAAAAAACCAATGAGCAAGTCCTCAAGTTTGCCTTCTTCATCTTGAGTAGCAGCGTAGGCTTCAAGTGTTCTCGCGACGACTCCGGGCATACCCGCGGCTGACTCGAGCACATCACGAATACCCTCCTCTATGCGCTTGGCGATTTCGATTTCACCTTCACGCGTGAGTAGGTCAACGGTGCCCATCTCACGCATGTACATTCTGACGGGGTCGGTTGTTCGTCCAGTTTCGTTTTCTACCGCCACCAGCACAGCCGCCGCTTCCTCAGCAGCCAACTCATCAGTGGAATCCCCTTCTGCCATCAAATCATCAGATTCAGGCGCACTCTCCTGAACCAAAATACCCATATCGTTAATCATGCTGATGATGTCTTCGATCTGCTCGGGGTCCGAGATGTCGTCGGGTAGGTGATCATTGACCTCTGCGTAAGTGAGATAACCTTGCTCACGTCCGAGCGCGATGAGCTTTTTCAGTCGAGATTGTTGTTGTGCGAGTCCGCTTGCCATAACTCCCCTCTAGCTATGAAAAATCCCCCCCGGGATCGGACCCAAAGTATAGGAGTGAACCTTCGTTTTTCCTAACATAAAGTTCATTTTGATAAGAAAAAACCGCTTGATTCACCAGCCTAATGCGGGTTCATTCACTATTCTTTGGCTGGGCGTAATAATCCCGTAAGGCTCGGCGCTCGTCGTCATTCAGCAAAGAGGGTGACTTATGGACTAAGGCAGACATGACCATCTGGTTTCGGCGCCGTTGGGCTCGAAGGGCCCGATGACGTAAGCGACTGGCAAACTCTGATTTTAGATAAGAAACATCAAGCACCGGCTTATATTCAAAGGCACGTTTTAAGACAGTGACAATAGGCGATCCCGAGAAGCGCTGAATTAACTGGCCAGGAGTTTTGAGGTCCTCCGCCCTGATCGTTCTAAAAACCATCTTAAGGACTTGATCCGCCCCATTGTCCTCCAAGGCCTCAACATCAGAAGACTCAAGATCATCTGCCAACTCTGGATGCATGACAAGGAGCGCTAGGTCTCTATCGATCAAGGCCTCATCGGGACGGATCTCGTCCGCTTTCGCCTCCTCGCTATTTACCCCCATCGCAGACCCAACTGAGCCTTGCTCCTTATCAGTATTCGGCAACCTAACCGATCGAGTACTCTCTGCCATCTGATCCAGTCTCTGCTGACTGACTCCTGTGCGATGCCCAACCTCGTCAAACATGAGCTGACGAAATGCCCCAACCGGCATGGTGCTGATCCATCTAACCGCCTCTTTTGCTAGCGCTGCCTTGCCGGAAATGCTGGTTAAATCGTGTCCAGCGTCCGCTAGATCCCCGGATAACTTCTCGAATAGCCAAGCCGATACATCCAACCCCGACTCAACCCGACTAAGGAATCCTTCCTTACCCTCCCGCCTAATCACCGAATCTGGGTCATCTCCCTCGGGCAAAAACATAAATGTGGCCTTCCGCCCGTCTTCTAGATGAGGCAGCACCAACGTTAACGCTTTCCCAGCCGCGGATTGACCCGCACGATCGCCATCAAAGCAAAAGACCAAGTCAGAAACTTGCCTAAAGAGCCTGCCGAGATGTTCATCGGTAGTTGCGGTTCCTAACGTCGCAACCGCAAAAGTCACCCCAAACTGAGCCAGTGCAACCACATCCATGTACCCTTCTACAACAATCACTCGAGACAAGCGCGGCGTCATCCGCCTTGCCTCGTAGAGGCCGTAAAGCTCTCTGCTCTTGTGAAACACCATTGTTTCTGGCGAGTTCAGATACTTCGGCTTGGCGTCGCCTATCACTCGACCGCCAAAGGCGATGGTGCGTCCTCTCAGGTCGCGAATGGGAAACATAATCCGATCCCTAAAACGATCGTAGGTCCCCGAGTTATCTTCCTTCGAAATGACTAGGCCCGCATCGCCGAGCAAAGAGAGAGTATCCTCGCTTGTCGGCAAATGGTTCCATCCTGATGGCGCGAAACCAAGCTCATATCGAGCAGCTATTTCTCCGGTAAGCCCTCTAGCTTTCAGATAATCGACGGCGCGAGCTCTATCTGGATGATGACGGAGTTGCTGTTTGTAGAAATCTCTCGCTTTATCTAACTGCTCTAGTACCTGCAGCCTTCTTCGTTTTCGACCTTCGTCTTCGTCATTTCGTGCGGAGGGCACTTCAAGCCCTAACCGGTGGGCAAGCCGTTCTACTGCCTCTGGAAAACTCAAGCGCTCGTATTCCATCAGGAACTTGAGTGCAGAACCAGAGGCCTGGCATCCAAAGCAGTAATAGAATTGCTTGTCCTGGCTAACTGAGAAACTAGGGGATTTCTCTTGGTGAAACGGACAAAGTCCTGAATAGTTCTGCCCGCTTTTTTTGAGGACAACATGGGGTTCGATTACATCGACGATGTCCGTGCGAGAGAGTAGATCGTCTATAAAAGCAGGCGGGATCATGAAAGGCTGTGAACCTCGTTCGGCCTGCTAGCATCGCATTGTAATTACGCTTGAGCAACCGTCAGCTCGATAGCTTGCCTTTTACAAGACCACCGACCATGCCCATATCGGCGCGTCCGGCCAGTCGTACTTTTAGGGTGCTCATGACCTGACCCATCTTAGAAATATGATCCGCACCTAGTTCACTGATGACGTCGTTAACGACAATTCCAATTTCCTCTGGAGATAGTGGTTCTGGAAGGTATTCTGAGATCAGAGACATCTCGAAGGACTCTTGATCCGCCAATTCATCCCTTCCGGCCTTTTGATATTGCTCAAATGCATCCCGCCGTTGTTTCAACATCTTCTCTAGGATGGCCATCACTACTGAGTCATCTGCATCCTTCCGATCATCAACTTCTCGCCGCTTAATCTCAGCAGTAATCAGTCGTAGCGCGCCTACTTTTCGTTTGTCTCGCGCCTTCATTGCGGACTTCACGTCCGCCAACAATTGATCTTTGATCATATTTGCCTCGGTTCCATTCGCCATCCGATCTCAGGTCATGAGCGGTGGTGACTTTGCTCGCACCCTGTTCCTAACGATAGTCCGGATCAATTGGGTGCTCGCGCTACTTATCTAAACTATTGTGGCATCTTTTAAATGTTGGGGCCTAAGGCACGGCCTTAGTATGCGATACTAACCGAGTGAGAGCATCGTTCTGAATTAGTGGGGCAAAGACGGCAGGCGATTTTATAAAGGCCCCTTCAAATCCTTTACCTTATGGGGTGGCCCGCCCACAAGATCACCAGTGGTGGGTCTAGGGCCTTTAGCCCGCTAGTAGAGACGCTCGAGCTTTCTACTCTCTCGCTGAAGCTTTTTGGCATATCGCTTTACCGCGGCAGCTGCTTTTCGCTTGCGGATTGCTGTGGGCTTCTCGTAGAACTCACGCTTTCTGACTTCCGACAGGATCCCAGCTTTTTCACAAGACCGCTTGAATCGACGCAGAGCGACGTCAAAAGGCTCGTTCTCTTTAACTCTGACGTTTGGCATGGTTTATCGCTAAATTTTTTGAGGCCGCGATTCTAATCCCAAAGCGCGCAAAAATCAAAACGATTATCCGGCTCTGACCTGATGTTTTGCCATCGCATTCCAATGGCCCCAAATGTCGAAATAATGCTCGCGGGATAGCGAGTTCGCCCCTATTCCTTTGTGTGGAACAACCGCTTGAAACTTGGACAAGAGCGTTGCCAACCGCTCCCCTAGTATCAATGTCGATCACCATGAGTCATCGAAAGCGGAGCAATGTCTCTGTTAAAGGATAGGCTTAGAAAGGAGGGAATCTCAGTTAAGAAAAACACTGATCGAAGCGGCTGCCACCACGGTGAACAACCTTCGGCTACCGGCCACCGAATTTCAAATACAGCTAGGGTCCGGCACTTTTCAGCTCGAGGAGCTACTCTCTGGCTCATGCTATCATTTGATCCCGGACAGCTTCGGCTCAAACTAATTTCTCCACCAGCACCTCCTGAACATCATGCGTATTCTCGGTATTGAAACTTCCTGTGATGAGACAGGCATTGCTATATATGATGATCAAGCCGGACTACTCGGTCACCAATTGCATAGCCAAATCGATATTCACAAGGCCTATGGAGGCGTCGTACCAGAACTTGCCTCTCGCGATCACATCAGGCGCTGCTTGCCAATGATTCACGACTTATTGGTGAGCACTGAAACCACCCCTTCACAGCTGGATGCCATCGCGTTTACTGAGGGACCAGGACTCATTGGTGCCCTACTTGTGGGCGCCAGCATTGCGCGATCACTCGGTTACGCATGGGGCATACCGAGCATCGGTATCCATCATATGGAAGGTCATTTACTCGCAGCCGAACTCACGGAGTCGCCACCCCCTTACCCAATGGTCGCGTTACTTGTTTCGGGTGGCCATACTCAACTCATGGCCAGCGAGAAGCCTGGTAACTACCAGTTGCTTGGTGAATCTGTTGATGACGCAGCCGGAGAAGCGTTTGACAAAGCTGCAAAAATGCTAGGCCTCGGATACCCGGGAGGTCCGGAAATTGCTCGTTTAGCGGAGAGAGGTCACTCCGATCGGTTTTCGTTTCCAAGACCGATGACTAAAAAACCCGGCCTTGACTTTTCTTTCAGTGGACTGAAAACACATACCCGACTCACCGTCGAATCACTAGGCAACATGACTGAGCAAGATAGAGCAGACATTGCTCGAGCGTTTCAAGACGCTGTTGTAGAAACGATCGTAATCAAGTGCGAACGCGCAATCTCAGAAACTGGGTATGCGGATCTCGTCATGGCTGGTGGGGTTAGCGCGAATCTCGAACTGAGGCGCGCACTCAAGGTATTTGGTGAACAAAACCATGTGAATATCCACTACCCTGATTTAAAGTTTTGCACCGACAACGGCGCAATGATCGCGATTGCTGGGTTAATGCGGCAAAAAGAGTGGTCTGGGGACGAATGGCGCATCGACGCAAGAGCTAGATGGCCTATGACCGACCTCGCTCCCATCGAAGGTCTGAAGGCGACTTAGCTCATGCGAGTGAAGATCGAGCGCCTGCGAGTCGACGCCGTTATCGGCGCTTACGCAGAGGAACGCCTTATAGAGCAAACGCTTTGGCTTGACATCGCGTTCGACTACGACGCAGAGCTCGCCACAGAGAGAGACACGTTTGAGCACGCTGTGGACTACGATGCTTTGACCAGTCGGCTCAGCGACTTCATTAAAGTGTCCAAGTTTGTCCTGGTAGAGACCGCCGCTAAGCGTTGCTGCGACTTTCTAATCAAATCATTCCCTATTCAATCGGTAACGGTAGTGGTGAGTAAGCCTAGCGCGCTCGAAAGAGCCGAAACAGTTAAGGCAGTTGCCCAAAAACCTGATCAACAATCTCCTTTATAGTTTGGATACTATTGAAGCAGTTTTCCTAGAAGCATCACCGCCCGATCAGGGTGAACGTTAACGCTACTCATAGTCACGCCAAGTTTATAAACAAAGAAAATTAATGTCCCGTTTTCAGCGCCTCACACGCACCGATCGCATTTACTCCTCATTCGTCCCATCGATCATCGCTTTCGAGAACCGAGGGAAAAATGATATCTCTTCCTACAACTTACCCTCATTTGAGAATTGAGTTGCACATTTCTCGGAAACATCTCAGCCAGACTAAGTTCGCCATCGTGAGCGCAGTTAGAATTAACACCGTATACTTGTATTAGCTATGTAACTATCTTTACAACTTCCGCGATCAACCTGCTGGACCAACCGCAGATGCGACAATTATCAAACATCGACAGAACCATGAGCCACTTTGATTCCGCGCTTCGGACTGCGTTTGGCGCAGGAAAAAGGAAGACCAGCTTTCAGCACTGTCACAAGGAAGCCGGCCTGACAGATGTAGCGCGCGCGCGATCTGGTGAGCTAATGCGCATCAATCATTGTGGCGAGATCTGCGCTCAAGCGCTCTACCACGGGCAGGCACTCACGGCGAAAGATGGCCAAACCAAACAGCACCTTTTGGCAGCGGCTGACGAAGAGGCCGACCACCTCGGTTGGTGCGAAGCGAGGCTTAATGAGCTGAACGAGCGCACTAGTCATCTCAATGCCTTTTGGTATGCCAGCTCATTTTTCATCGGCGCGCTAACCGGCCTTATGGGCAACCGGGTGAATCTCGGTTTCGTCGCTGCCACTGAGGAAGAGGTTTGCAAACACATCGATCGCCATCTTTCCGAGGTAGCTGAAGAGGACCTCCGAACCCGCGAGATACTGCTCGCTATGCGCGAAGATGAGCTCAAGCATCAGGCAGACGCCATTGATCTCGGGGGCGCAGTTTTCCCCGGATGGTTGAAGCGACTTATGACGTTGTCATCAAAAGCAATGACAACGTCAACTCGCTACATCTAACTATCAGAGCGGGCGATTGGCGGATGATAGATCACTTGCACTTTAATACCTGACGGGTCGAAGCAGTAAAAGCTTCTAGCGCCATCCCTATGCGTTCTAGGTTTAGTTAGAAGCCTCACATTGTGCTGCTCTAGGAACGCGTACCACTCATCCACATGCTGAGGTTCGGCAATAAAAAACCCAATGTGGTCCAACTGACCACTGGATCCATCGCCCAACACTCGATGCAACGCAAGGTTATCGTTACCGCTGGTCAAGTAGACGTTATCACCGTCGGGGCGCCACTCAACTGACATACCGAGCAAATCCACATAAAAAGCTTCTGACGCCTCAAGGTCAGCGACAAAGAGCGCGACGTGTCGCATCCCTTGGGTGGGGGGCGGTCGATGATTCATTAGCCTGTCTCCAGTATTTCAAAACTATGCGACACCTTGACTCCCCCTGCCTCCAGCATCATTGAGGCAGAACAATACTTTTCCGCGGACAACGATATCGCGCGCGCCACGCGCGCCTTGCTAAGGCCCTCGCCTTCAACAAAAAATTTCATCTGAATACGGGTGAACACCTGAGGCACTTCCTCGCGCCGTTCGGCTTCGAGCTCCA
>CAJXDD010000085.1:0-10494 GCA_913052075.1 uncultured Gammaproteobacteria bacterium | reverse complement strand
CATGATAGTTCCAGCTGGCCCATGCTCTCTTTTCACGCGGCATCAACCTCGCATCTGTGTGCATCACTACCCGGTTGCTCCCATACGGCATCAGCGACAGCGTTGCCCGTTCGTCCTCTGAAGGATCGGATAGCAGAGCAAGTGCCTCATTGCTATGGCAAGCAAAGATCACTTCGTCATAAGTGTCACACACTCCATTCGAGGAGACTTCAACGTGATCGGCAGTTCTTTTCACCGATTCCACTGTTACGCCACTTCGAGCGTCTTCAAGGGAAGACAGAATCCGCGTGACGTAACTGCTCGATCCGCCTTTGACAACAAACCAGGTGGGACGATTTTTCAAGTCCAGCAAGCCGTGATGTAAGAAAAATTGTGCGAGCATGCCTACAGGAAAATCGTTGATATCCTCATCTCCCGTTGACCAAATGGCTGCGGCCATCGGCAACAGATAATTGGACTGAAAAGCCTTGCCGAGCCCTGCCGATTGAAAGAATTCACGCAGTGGGCGCGCATCTGCCGGGTCCACGCGTTTAGCGATCCGGTTAAATTTCAGTATGTCCTTCACCATCCACAAAAATGATGGGCTAACGAGATTGCGGCGCTGAGCGAACAACGTATTTACGTTGTGTCCGTTGTACTCAAGACGATCACGGCGCAGGCTGAAACTCATTTCAGTTTTCTGGTAGTCGCATCCCAGCTCGCTTAAGAGCGACATGAATCGAGGATAAGTCCGATCGTTGAACACAATAAATCCCGTGTCCACCGGAAAATGCTCGTCACCCACGACCACATCATGGGTTTGCGTATGCCCCCCAAAATACTCATTTTTCTCAAATAAGGTCACATCGAAATAGGGATTGAGTTGATGTGCGCAGGTCAGCCCCGCAATACCAGAACCGATAATGGCGATTCGCTTAGACGGCTTACTCACACCCCACCTCCAAGCGAGAGATGCCGCTCATCCCTCTGGAGCCCTGCCTCGGCCTGACCGTCACCAGCACTACCATGAAGCAACTCGCTAGTGTCGGTCACAACTGAATTCGGCAGCCACGCAGCATGCCCATATGGCGCTTTACTTTTGGATGCGCCTATAATTCGCTCATGGATTACATCACCAGCGATCAACTCAAACGGGTTACGAAGCGCAGTTCGTTTGAAGCCAGCAAACTGATCTTCACCGATTGGTTGATCATCACCGGCACATTTTTGGTGACTGCCTATTGGTCGAATCCGCTGACCTGGGTGATCGCGGTCTTTATTTTGGGTGCCCGTCAGCTTGGTCTTGGCGTCATCGTTCATGAAACCGGACACGGCACCTTTTTTCCATCGAAGTCGATGAATGAATTTGCCGGCAGATGGCTGTCTGGATACTGGGTGTTTTCCAACAAATCCGGCTACATGCGTGTTCATCGAAAGCACCATGAGTTAGCCGGCACGGATGCCGACCCTGACCTTGGAAACTACATTCACTATCCCGTTAGTCAGCGAAGCTTCATGCGCAAAATATGGCGGGATTTGTCTGGTCAAACTGGCTGGAGAAGGATGAAATCGATAGGTCGGTCTCTCAAGCGTTACCGAAGTCTTGACCCTGAGGCCCAGGCCACGATCAGAGGCGGTGTCATTCTTAACGGAGGCCTTTTGGTTGTGGTCAGTTCGGCAGGGTACCCTGAACTGTTTTTGCTGTGGGTCATTGCTTTTATGACCACCCACATGTTGAGCACTCGCCTTCGTCAAATGGCTGAGCACGCGGCCGTGCCAGATCGCCTGAGTAGTGATGCTCGATTGAACACCAGAACGCTGTATACCAGGTGGTGGGAACGACTTTTCATTGCACCCCATCAGATTGCCTACCATATGGAGCATCATTTGCTGCAGTCGGTGCCCATTTATCGCTTGCCGCTCTTCCATCAGATGTTGCTTGAAAACGGGTATCACAAGGGGGTGGTCTTCGTACGGGGCTTTTGGCCACTGATCCAACAAATCACGCTAAAAAACAAATAACAACCCTGACTCCGCTAGGAGGCAGAAGCACTGACCTCGTTGTCGCGACTATTGTCGAGCTTTCTCGCAATTTCTTCGCGGTGCACAGCCACTTCTTTGGGCGCTTTCACTCCCAGCCTGATCTGATTACCTTTCATGCTAAGCACGGTGACTTCGACCTCATCGCCAATGACCAAGGTCTCACCAACTTTACGTGTAAGAATGAGCACTACCCCCTCCCCGGCCTTTTTGGCCGTAGTGTGTGAGCTCGCTAACGCTGTTCTTATTATTATTTTGAAGTCTTTAAAACGACTTCTTTTTCTTATTGTTGTTGTAAGCGAGTAAGAAAACAGCCAGATCCACAATAGGGATCTCCACCACTTGCCCTTAATGTAAACCAAGGTACAGCGTGGAGACAACCCCTGTTTTATGGTTCAGCGCTTCGCAGAGAAACCTCTGTTTAAATACACAGCGTATGGTCGAGCAGTGGAAAGTGATGAACGCTTTTAATCGCGTCCAGCGGAGGGCGCTTCACTCGTTCCGCGCGAATGGCAAAAGGGTACAAAATCCGAATCAAGCCAGTGCCCGTTCCACCGCGCTAGGCGTCTGGGCTTTGCTCCATGTCAAAGCCCTTGTGCAGGGCCCTAGCGGCTAGCTCAAGATATTTTTCATCGATGACAACCGATATCTTAATTTCTGAGGTAGATATCATCTGTATATTGATACCCTCCTCAGCAAGAATGTCGAACATTCTACTCGCAACCCCGGCGTGGGAACGCATGCCAACACCAACAATGGAAAGCTTGGCGATGCGAGGATCGCCAAGAACTTCTCCTGCCTGGATCTCGGCCGATACACCCTTAAGAATCTGCTCGGCCTGCGGATAGTCCGCTTTGGCCACCGTAAAGGTAAAGTCGGTACTCTGATCCGCACCAATGTTTTGAACGATCATGTCAACTTCAATATTCGCCTCGCTAATCGGCGAAAGGATACGAGAGGCAATACCAGGTTGATCCTTCACTCCCCGAATGGTGAGTTTGGCTTCATCGGAGGTGAACGCGACGCCAGATATAAGGGGGGCTTCCATCATGACTGTCTCCTCTGTAGTGATTAACGTACCAGGACCATCTTTAAAACTTGATAATACGCGCAAGGGCACCGCATATTTGTTAGCGAGTTCAACCGCTCGTGAATGCAGCACCTTCGAGCCAGAACTAGCGAGCTCCAGCATTTCTTCAAACGTCACCTGCGCGAGCCTTGAGGCACCGGCAACCACGCGTGGATCGGTTGTATAGACGCCTTCAACATCAGTAAATATCTGACACTCATCCGCAGAAAGTGCGGCCGCCAATGCGACCGCGGTTGTGTCGGAACCACCTCGACCAAGTGTCGTCACCCGACCCTCGTCGCTGACCCCCTGAAAGCCTGCCACCACTGGCACGATGCCAAGAGAGAGCGATTGTTCCAGCGCCAGCGTCTCTATCGATAGAATCCGCGCCCGGCTGTAGGATGCATCAGTGTGAATTGGTATTTGATGGCCCTGATAGGAGCGAGCACTAATGCCCGCCTTCATCAGCGACATTGCAAGCAGCGCGATAGACACCTGCTCACCTGTTGATAACAGCACGTCTAATTCCTGTCGACCAGCCGGATCTTGGTAGTCAACCTGATCTGCAAGGTCAACGAGTCGATCGGTTTCATGACCCATCGCTGACACAACCAGGACGACCTCATGACCTTCATTCCTCAGCCCGCTGACACGGTGAGCAATTCGATCCATCAGTTCGGTGGTAGCGACTGACGTGCCACCAAATTTCATGACTAACCGCGCCACTGCTCGTCCCTTTTTATCTATGTAACCGATTTATCTGCCAGCCTTTAGCCAAGCAGTTTTACTCAACAGCCTCTAACGATCGCTTTTTTTTGACAACGGTTGCCCACCGATACTGGCCGAACAACCTTTGCCCAACTTCTGTGAAAACCTTGCTTATTCAGCACTGCGTGTTGCCTGACTCACCGACCGCTTCATCAGCGACGCGAATTTTAGCGACTTTGGATCATTACACCAGCGCTTTTTCGACGAAACCGATAACCGATTCTAAGGCACCATCCAGCCGATCAACTTGATCGCCTCCCGCTCGCGCAAGATCTTTTCTTCCCCCGCCCTTACCACCGACTTGCTGAGCAACATGATTCACGATTTGCCCAGCATCCAATCGGTCAGTTAGGTCTTGGGTCACTCCAGCGATCAGGGCAATTCGTCCTCCCTGCACAGAGGCCAGCACCACCACTCCGGACCCCAACTTATTCTTCATTTTGTCCACTGCATCCGGCAGCGATTTAGGATCGGCGCCTTCAACCCGCTTAGCAATCAGTGAAATGCCGGCGATTTCTTGCACCTCGGTCTCGCTGGACCCGCCTGATAATAGGCGAGCGTTTAGATCGGCCAATTCCTTCTCTAGCCGTCGTTGGTTCTCCACCATCGCATCGATGCGCTGAGACAACTGTGCTGGATCGGTTTTCAACTGCCGGCTAAGGGCTACCAACTGCCCCTCCATCTCATTCACCCAGCTCGCCGCACGCAAACCGGATATCGCCTCAATGCGGCGGACACCAGAAGCAATGCCCTGCTCTGAGACAATCTTAAATAGACCGATATCGCCCGTTCGCTGGACGTGGGTTCCCCCGCACAACTCGATCGAGAAACCGTCGCCCATCGTCAGCACACGCACACTCTGCGAGTACTTTTCGCCGAACAATGCCATCGCTCCCTTCTCGCGCGCCGCCTCTATTGCCATCTCCTCAGTGACGACTTCCGTGTTACGCAAGATTTCCTCATTAACACGCTGCTCAATCTGACCAAGTTCTTCATCGGTGACCGCTTCAAAGTGGGAAAAATCAAACCGAAGCTTCTCATCATCAACGAGCGAACCCCTCTGATTGACGTGAGTGCCTAGTACGTCCCGCAGCGCCGCGTGAAGCAGATGCGTCGCCGAGTGATGCCTCGCAGTCGCGGCTCGCCTGGATGCCTCAACATCCGCATCACACTGGAGACCGACCTCGAGCGTCCCTTCCTCAACCATGACACGGTGGAGGTGGGTCTCGCCGGATTTAACCGTATCCAAGACTCTGACCTGCACGCCGTTTGCCGCGACCATACCAGTGTCCCCTACCTGCCCCCCACTCTCTGCGTAGAAAGGGGTTGTATCGAGCACCAGGTACCCTTCGTCGCCAACATTGAGCGATTGCTCGGCGGTACCTTCCTTGAATAGCGCCACAACTTCCGCTTTATGTGACAGTGCGCTGTATCCATTGAACGCTGAAGTACCCTCAAACGTGAGATCCTGATCTTCTGCAGCTGAAAACCGACTAGCGGAACGAGCCCGCTCTCGCTGGGCCTCCATTGCCGCTTCGAACCCCGCCATATCAAGTTGCAATCCACGTTCTCGAGCAATATCACCTGTCAAATCAGTGGGAAAACCGTAGGTATCATAGAGCTTGAAGACCACCTCGCCAGGAATGGTCTCGTCCTGAAGCGCTTCTAGCGCATCCTCAAGAATACGCATGCCTTGATCCAAAGTGAGCTGAAATTGCTCCTCTTCCTTTCTTAGCACCCGCTCGATCTGCTCTCGCATTTCACTGACAAACGGATAGGCGTGTTGCATGGTTTCAGCAAGCGTTTGAACCAGTTCACAGAAGAAAGGCTCGGTCGCCCCCAGCGCATGACCGTGACGAAGGGCTCGGCGAATAATTCGTCTCATGACATATCCACGTCCTTCGTTGGAAGGAAGCACACCATCGGTGATCAAGAACACCGCAGAGCGCAGGTGATCTGCTATCACTTTCAAAGAGGGGTGTTCAATATCTTCGACCAGCAACCGTTGAGCAGCAGCTCGGATAATGGGTTGAAAGAGATCAGTATCGTAGTTGTTATGCACGTCTTGCATGACCGCAGCGAGCCGCTCTAGCCCCATCCCTGTGTCAACACAGGGGCTAGGAAGAGGAATCAACTCGCCATCTGCTTGGCGGTCATATTGCGTGAATACTAAGTTCCAAATTTCGATATATCGGTCCAAGTCATCATCAGGACTGCCTGGCGGCCCACCAGGAACCGATTCGCCATGGTCGAAAAAGATCTCCGAGCAAGGTCCGCAAGGACCTGTATCCCCCATGGTCCAAAAATTGTCCTTGTCTCCCATTCGGCTCATGCGATCCGGGTCAAAGCCGATTTCATTCACCCAGATATCCCAGGCTTCATCGTCACTATCGTGAATCGTCACCCAGAGCTTGTCCTTCGGCAATTTGAGTACCTGGGTCAAAAACTCCCAGCTGAATCGGATCGCTTCACTCTTGAAATAGTCGCCAAAGCTGAAATTGCCTAGCATTTCGAAAAATGTGTGGTGTCTTGCCGTATAACCGACATTATCTAAGTCATTGTGCTTGCCACCGGCGCGAATACATCGTTGGCATGATGCTGCTCGCGTATAGCCTCGATCCTCACGGAGGGCAAATGCCTCTTTAAATTGCACCATCCCAGAATTGGTGAACAGCAAGGTTGGATCGTTGTCTGGCACCAAGGAGGAGGAATCCACTATGGTGTGCCCCTCTTGCTTGAAGTAATCAAGATAGGCTTGGCGAATCGAATGGCTTTGCATGGATTAGGCTCCCGAGGACCCGAGTGCTCCAATCGCATCGGGCTAGGTCAACATTGGCCCGCCATTATAGAGCAGAAGCGATGTGTTCATAACCGAACCCTCTCCCCTGGAGAAAACGCTGTCTGCGCGCGCGCTCCTTAGGACTGAGTCGTTCGCCACCGCTTGCGCCAAATTTCTTTTGACTAACTGCTTTAGCCAATTCACTCCAGTCATAACTGGGATCGGAGAGCGCGGCGCTGATCACCGTCCCATCCACTGATTTCGAACGCAGCTGATGCCTGATCTTGGTGGGGCCTTGTCCCTTATTCGCTTTATATCGAACAAACATCTCGGCAAAGCGCTCGTCATCCTGAAGACCGACTTCCTGCAACCGTTCTAGAACACCGTCTAGATGAATCTCGCCATCCGGATACTTCTGCTTCAACTTTACCCGCAATTCTCCAGCGCTGTGTTCTCTACTAGCTAAGAGGCCAAGGCTAGCGTTATACACCGACGCGAAGGTCACGGCTTCTACGGCGTCGATACCTAGGGAAGCCTCGCAAGCTGTTTCGTCGCACGCACTAGACTCACTTGGATGCATAAGCAATGATTCATCGCTCACGGGTGCAGGATCCCTTCTGATTGCTTGCTTTTCAGCCGAGGGGCCAACTGCCTCGTCTAGCGAACTTACCCCTTGTTCGTCTAAGGACAGAGGAGTCTTGCCACCTCGGGAATCATTTGGAGAGAAATCCCCTGATCCTGCTTTTTTCTGAGAAGCTGGTGTCTTTCGAGGATCTGATTTGTTTTGAGAAGAAGGCGCTTGTTGAGAATCTCGCGCCGGGGAGCTGACAAGATCTGATGCCACGCTGAACGGGGAATGACTATTCCCCGTCAGCGCTATCAGTCTTTTAGTTTTCTTTGTAATAGTGTCACGCGATTTGCCGTTCTGGTCCGCCATGCGTGATTCGTTACTCCGTGCTTGTCACTAAGCGTCAACCGCGTTTGCAGATTCTTCCTCAGCTTGCGTTTCAGCTGGCTCACTACTTAGCAATTGCAGCCGAAGCGCAGACTCTATTTCTTCCGCAATCTCTGCGTTCTGAGCGAGATACTCACAAGCGTTCTTCTTACCTTGGCCGATCTTGTCGCCTTTGTAGCTGTACCAAGCTCCGGCTTTGTCAACTAAACCCTGCTGAACTCCCAAATCAATAACCTCACCAAGGCGATAAATCCCAGTACCATACATGATTTGAAATTCTGTCTGCTTAAAGGGCGGCGCCACTTTATTTTTGATCACTTTGACCCGGGTCTCACTACCAACGACCTCGTCCCCTTCCTTGATGGCACCGATCCTGCGGATATCAAGCCGAACCGATGAGTAGAACTTCAACGCGTTTCCACCCGTCGTCGTCTCTGGACTGCCAAACATAACCCCGATTTTCATTCGGATTTGGTTAATAAATACAACCAGCGTGTTCGAATGCTTGATGTTCCCTGCCATTTTGCGTAACGCCTGGCTCATCAGTCTGGCTTGAAGGCCAACATGATGATCACCCATATCGCCTTCAATTTCTGCTTTTGGCGTCAATGCAGCAACGGAATCGACAATGACCACGTCTACCGCACCGGACCTGACCACCATATCGCAGATTTCGAGCGCCTGCTCCCCTGTGTCAGGTTGCGATACGAGGAGATTTTCGATGTCTACACCGAGCGCTTGAGCATAAATGGGATCGAGCGCGTGCTCAGCATCAATAAAGGCGCAGGTTCCACCGTTTCGCTGCGCCTCAGCAATCACCTGAAGGGTCAACGTTGTTTTACCTGACGATTCAGGCCCATAAATCTCGACGATCCGACCTCTGGGCAAACCACCGATTCCCAGGGCAATATCCAACCCCAACGACCCGGTTGAAATAGAGGGTATGCGCGCTTGAGGATTGTCCCCGAGTCGCATCATCGCGCCCTTTCCAAACTGTCGTTCAATTTGCGATAGCGCTGCTGTTAACGCGCGTTCTTTATTCGGATCTTTGTCTTCAGCCACTCTTGCATCCATCTTATTTTGCTCTCCTCAATGATGTCGGTCCGGCTCTCACGACGCAACCGATATTGACGTTTTCTTCGTGAGTAAAGTCTCTCGACCGCTTCCTGGCTTGCACCAAACATAGCGGTTTCTACTGTTGTCGCTTCTAGAATAGTTGTCGCTTCTGGAATGGTCGGTGTTTCACGATTTGACCCCATTGTATCCAATACTGGGTATTTGTACAGTATTTTTTCTGAATCATTAAGATCGACCAATCAAGGCCCATGCAGGCGCTTATGGACCGGCGTTGCGCACTGGCTGCATGGTCTAGCTTGCTTTGTTAGGCTTGTATTCTTTGACCGTCGCGAGCGCCCGTGGACACATCAGCGCATACCCCAATGATGCAGCAGTATCTTGGTATCAAAGCCAAGTATGAGGATGCATTGCTGTTTTATCGGATGGGCGATTTCTATGAGCTCTTCTATACCGATGCTGAACGCGCGTCAGCCCTCCTAGACATCACGCTCACCACACGCGGCCAGTCAGCAGGCAAGCCGATCCCCATGTGTGGGGTGCCTTACCACGCGGCTGACAACTACCTTGCGAAGTTGGTAGGTGCGGGCGTCGCTGTCGCGATTTGTGAGCAAATCGGTGACCCAAAAGACAGCAAAGGTCCTGTCGCTCGCGATGTCGTGCGGATCGTTACGCCAGGGACTCTGACCGAAGAGGGTTTACTTGACAGCCATCGTGAAAGTTCCATCTGCGCATTGTGCGAGCTGGGAAAGCGGTATGGGATGGCAGTTATCGAAGTCTCCAGTGGACGATTCGAGTACTTCCAAACGGAATCTTTGGAGTCGCTACTCAGCCAACTTGGGCGGGTTCAGCCGTCAGAGCTTTTGGTGCAAGAGGACCTTTCCTTGTCTCACCAATTGTCCAAACACACAGCAACCACGTACTGGCCAGCGGAAAGGTTTGTCATTGATATGGCGATGGAGAGGCTTGCCCAGCAAGGAATACTATTGGGCCATAGTGGGCCGGACCACGTCATTCACGACGCGGGCCTCTGCGCCGCAGGCGCTGCGCTTGCCTATGTGATCGAAACACAAAAGAGAGCATTGCCCCACCTTGATCAACTTATCGAGATTAAAGGTCAGGACCTGGTTGAGATTGATCCATCGTCGAGGCGGAATCTAGAGATTACTGAAAACCTCCGAGGCGACACCTCCCACACCCTCTTGTCGGTTCTCGATGCGACACAAACCGCAATGGGTGGCCGATTACTATCGAGATGGCTGACTCAGCCTTTAAGAGACTCCACCCTAGTAGAAGCTCGCCTGGATGCCGTCACCGAACTCCTAGACACCCGGTCATTCTTCAACTTTCAAACCGTGCTCAAACCCATCGGTGATATCGAGCGCGTGATCTCTCGCATCGCGCTCAAATCAGCACGCCCTAGGGATCTAACCAGATTGCGGGACGCGCTCGAGCGCTTGCCGGAACTCGGGGCGCTTTTAGGGACAATGGCAGGAGACGCACTGACACGACTCGCAAACGACACCGCCCCCCAAGAGGCACTCGCGACCCTGCTCAGGCGCGCGATTATTGACGAACCCCCTGTGGTGATTAGAGAGGGTGGCGTCATCAAAGCGGGATACGACGATGAGCTAGACGAATTACGGAACATCAGCGAGGGGGCAGCGAGTTACCTCATTGAACTTGAGCAGCAAGAACAAGCGCAGACGGGGCTCTCGACACTGAAAGTAGGATTTAACCGAGTACACGGTTACTACATAGAGCTGAGCAAAGCGCAAGCCGGTGAGGCGCCAGTCCACTACATCCGAAGACAGACGCTCAAAAATGCTG
>CAJXDD010000084.1:0-10520 GCA_913052075.1 uncultured Gammaproteobacteria bacterium | reverse complement strand
GTCGTGCGTTCCTGTGCGAGCTGTAATTGATGCATCAAAAACATAATCAAGATGCTAATCAGTAGCGCTACAAACGTAGAATTAAAGGCGACCCCAAGACTTTGCGTGACCCCCGCAATATCGCCTTGAGCGGCTTGGTGCGCTTGCCCCAGTGCTTGTCCGATTCCTCGAACAGTCCCTAGGAAGCCGATAGAGGGGATGGCCCATGCGATGTAGCGTATCATGGACATCTCCGAGTCCAGTCGATCTGATTCAGCCTCACACATGGCTCTCACCGTTTGGGCAACATCTTGAACGCTGTGCGTCGACCTGAATCGGTCGAGCGCAACCAATAACGTCTTGGGGAGTAGGCGCTCGCGTTCGCCTTCCGACAGGGCCTCGATGGACCGAGCATATTCCCTCGTGTCCTGAGGAAGGATGCGAGTTAACCCATCAATGGGTATCAAATTCCGGCCGAGGAGAGAGCGCTCGCGGAACGTCTCCCTCGCTTTAAAGGACATGAGTGCAATCGCCCACAGCATGAGAACAAAGCATGCCTCTTGCTCCAGATCTTTTACGACCACAAATAGATTGCGCTCAGGCACGTAGGCCGGATCCTCATTGATCAAAATGGCTTCCTCAATGAGCGCCTCCGATGCGTTGGGCTGGACGACCGTGACGTAAACCGCATGGACGAGTAGGACTGCAATGACCAGCGAAAACAACTGGAAAATGAACTCGGAGGAAAGCGCTTTTTTGTTCATGGTCTAGTCTCGGTTAGATATCGATAGGGAAGGGCACTGCGTTATCAGCGCTGATGGCCTCGCTTGGATTAAATTTTTCAAAGGCAGCTCCCAGTCCGCGAGTCTTGAGCTGGGCTGCGTCGGGCGCCGGAGGGGGAGTCTTGGCGTCTGTTTGAGGTTGTTCTATCTGCGCCGAGGGGAGCGATGGATCGCCCGCAGTCGCTGGGGTAGACGCAGCGGTAGGCCCTTGCGCAGTCTCTTGTTCCGCGGCCTCAACCATCAGCGATGATAGCGGCAGCAAGGTACACAGCATTAACCAGAGCGCTCGTCTCGATGATGGCCAAGGCGAGGGTAAGATTGCGCCTGTTTGTTTGGCGACTCGCCGATTACCAATGCAGAGAGAACAGAAGTTGCGAAATTGGGTTGGTACACTATCCATAGGAACACAGCGTATTGATTCGTTGAAAAAGTCTAGCATGGTCCAATGCTTGTACGGCTCTCGGTCTATGGGTCAGAGCGTGTGGATCGCAACCTGTTGATTAAATTCTAATCCATGAGTAGCTAATTCATGATTAGGTATTGGCCAGCGGCTTTAGAGCTGGATTTTAATTGTCGCAACAGCCACGCTCTCGGCTAATAATTGGGTACGGTCCTTCCGTCTACTGACCTCGCGCGTCAGTGGATATCGATCTCGCCAGCCTGAAACCAACGTCCTGCCGGCCTTCTTGGCCGAAGTCTCGAAATGCTGTTCGTAATTCGCCGAACCGACCCATCAAAAAGCTGGATCCACGAATAACGAAGATGTCTCCACTCACGGGTCCTATTCGATCCGTTTCGACGGCTTTAGACGGCGCCACGCTGTAGCGGTCATTCACCCATTCCGCGGCGTTGCCAGTGAGGTCGTGGAGACCAAGGGAATTGGCAGGGAATCGTCCAACGGGGGCGGGGCCTCGGAACCCGTCATCGTATCCTTGAACGATGTACGGCACTGCCCCGGTCGCGGATGCGTCTGCGATGTTGGCGAACTGCTCGGAGGGGGTGAGCGACTCCCCCCAGGGAAAAGTGGGTTTATCGTTTGTTTGGTTCACGGCTGCTAGCGCCAGTACCCATTCGGATTCAGTGGGTAATCGATATCCGTCAGTGAAGGGTTGCGTGAGCTGCCACTCGCCGTCGACTTGCGTATACGCTGGCGTCAGGGAGTCCCGCCGGCTAAGCCAGTTGCAAAACTCGACGGCCCTTGACCAGGAGAGGTTGACCGCAGGCCGGTCGCGCTCATTTAGTAGGATTCGGCCAAGTAAACCCGGTTCATGGCTCGGATCAAATTCCAAGTACTCTCGATTAGTGACCTCAAAACGGCCGATGTAAAAAGGCTCGCTAATCGTCACTTCACGCTCGATTTCGTTACTTCTTCTCCCCCGAGCCCGCCTGGGCGCGCCGAGTTGCACGGTACCTGGCTTAACCAGCTGCAGAGGACTGCCTTGCCCGGTTGAGAGCCTCGCCGGAATGCGTGCAAGCCTCGCTGCCTCCAGCGAAAGCAATTCAAAATTGAGGGTCTGAGTTTGGCCAACGATGGGCGTCACGCGCTCGGTGACTTCCGCATATCCTGTTTTTTTGATGGTGATCACGTACGGTCGGCTGACGAGGTCCATGCCCTGTCTTAGGTCTGGCGCAGGTTTGCCATCCATCAAGATCTCCGCGTCCGCTGGCAGAGTACTGACAGCAAGGCGTCCTTGCTGAGGGGATAGCGATATGGAAAGCTTTCTCTCCTCGTTGGGCGCCAAAAATAGTGTCGCTTCCGATGGCTCGTAGCCTGCTTTATTAGCTGTTATGGCCAATCGCTGCTGAGGGGTTACTGCGAGATTAATGGGGGATTGTCCGCGATATTGCCCGTCCAATTGAATGCTTGCTCCGGAGGGAACCGTCGTGACGATGACCTGAGCGTCTGCCGGCTCCAGTGCGAAGGGCGGCAACACCTGCTGGATATTGCTCACCACTTCGATCATCGTCTTGACTGGTTTGAACCCGGCGAGCGAGAGCTGAATATTTCGCTGTCCTTCAAGGAGCTCTAGCATTGTTGGCGTTTGGCCAGCCTCCGCGTCGTCTACGATAATTGTGGCGCCCTCGGGCGTTGACGATAGGGAGATATCTGCCCAAGCGGGTAAAAGCTCCAGTTCGAGCGCCTGCTTTACATTGCGCCCGGTGATCTGCACCTCGGTAGATAGATCCTTGAACCTTGGATGGGTCAGTTGCACTGAGCGAACGCCTGCCTCAATCAGCGCATCGTTAATCGGTGTATCGCCGATCACCTCGCCATCGACGGTCACTAGTGCTCCGATCGCGTTGGCTGAAATACTGAGCAAGCCAGGCAGTGGGTAGAGCACTAACTCAACTTGTTGCGAGGTCGCATTCAGTATCTCAACGCGCTGGTTCAGTGGCCTGTAGCCCTCAGCTATCGCAGTCACCGTGATCTCTCCAGGCCGGATAAGCCATTGGTCACCCAATCGATAGTTAAACCCGTCTGTTACAGCGAGGGTAGCTCCGTCCGGATTGGTCACGAACTTGACTGCGGTGGCTGTGAATAAAAACCAGCCTATTGCTGCGAGCACAATACTAGCGCCGCCAAGAAAAATAGCTACCTTGCTAAGGCGCCGCTTTTGGGGCGTTTGATCTAGATCGGGTGCCTCAAAAGGAGTGGATTCAATGCGATCTCGATGATCGTTCATGGAATACGTTCCTCGCAGCGTATATCAATCAAAATGGAACCCCCGTCGGGCGGCACTTCAAAATCTGTTCGAACATCAACAAACCCAGCCCGTCTTCCCGTTACCGTGTAACGGCCCGGAATCAGCTGGAGCGTGGTCCTCTCTAGGGATCCCAGGGCACCATTGTCTCCCGCCCTTAGAAGTTTCACGGTCGTCATACCATCTGAGGTCAGCGTGACCTCATGGCGACTTCGCGCGAGCGATAAGAGCCTACCGAGTGCAATGAGCTGAGTGCTCATCTGACCCTTAGGTGGGCTGAGACGGCTGACATTAACGACCCAAGTTTTAGCGCGCCGCAATTGTTCATCGGACTGAAGTGAGAGTGGATCATCAAGGTAAGCTTTCCCCTCGCTTTCCAGTGCTAGTCGTTCTTCAGCCATGTCCAGCTGAGCCTTCACTGCCACCGATCGAGGCGTTAGCTCGGCGAGTTCGCGAAGGAGGTCAATGGCCGTCTGCCAAGCGCCGTTTTCGAGCGCGATCTCACTGTCTTGCCTCAGCCGATCCACGATCTGATTCGTTTCCCTGCTCGCAATTTGCCGAAGGCCTTCTTCAGCGTCGCCATTGTCAAAGGGTGAAGCCTCTGCCTTCTTAAATGACTCTCGAGCGGACTCAAATTCACCGGCTGCGAGTGCAGCGAACCCCTGGGTCATGGTGGCCTGAAAATCCCGTCGACCGATTGCAGTTTCGATGCGCGATTGGGTGTCTAGGCTTGCTGGCCAATTGGGCACAAGGGCGAGCGCGTCTTTGAGTCGGTCTCGCGCGTTATCTAGCTTGTCATCAAGGATGATTTGATCGACCTCACTCAAGATGAGGGCAACGTCGGGGAGCTGCTCAGCGCGTTTAAGGGATTTGAGATAGGAGGGGTCATCCGGTACGAGCAAACTGAGCGCACGGTAGACTTCCTGCGCTCGGTTGTAATTTCCCGCTGCCATGACAGCTACTGCCTCTTGCTCATAGTTTTCTATCACGGAAGGAATGCTGGCCTCAAGCGAACTCAACTCAACTAGCAACGCCTCGTAGGCACTGAGCGATGTCTCGCCCTCGGTTCTTCTGAAACCGTCATCGGCGGCGATTGCAGCGTTGTTCAATCGCTCAAGTGCCGGACTGTTCCAAAATCTCAGCCCTTTATCTTCAAGAGCAAGTAATCGACGCAAGAAGTCTTCAGCAAGTGCTTCGGCTTTCTCAAGGTCTAGCTTGTTCTGCGCGGCTGCGAGAGGAGACGCGCGTTCAGCGACTAAGGGAGCGAGAGACTCGGCTTCTTTGGGCACCACTATCGTGGATTGATCACGGTTCGATGCCACCCACTCTGGGAGTACAAAGAAAACGAACCCACTGGCCAAAATCAGGGCAAGCGCCATCCAGAAATAGGGTTGGCGCGGCCGGCTATCACTGTTGGGATGCTGTGCTGATTGAATAACAACAGTGGCGGGTTCACTGGCTGAAATAGTCGGGGTATTCTCGATGAAGGCATCCCGGGCGATACGGCTTTGATCGATCGCATCTGCCCAGTCTGAAAAGTCTCTCACGTGGCCGTCTAAGACAGGCTGAATGATGGCATGAATGGCGTTAGCGCTGGACTGAGAGGATGATCCGTTTGTGTCGATAGACTGGATGAGCCAGTTTGCGAAATCCTCAACTCGACTGATGGGGATCGAGCGCTTGGCATCAAACCATGCGGCTGGCCAACCCGTCCGTAGGCTGACCAAGGTGCCCGAGTGGGTGAGTAGTAGCGATGATGTCACTGCTGTGATTGCGAGGCCTAGGTTCTCAGCTTGGGCGAGACCATGAATGAGTCGTTCCAGCCTTGCAGGGTCGCCAGCAATGTCTTCTGGTGTGGCTACCGCTACCGCTGGCTCATCAATGCGCTCGACAAGCATTGGCGCCTCGCTGGAACTACCATCGACAAATGCCTCAAAGGCCGCATGCCGCTCAGGTGATAAGGATTGCCTGAGTGCCGCAATCCGGCTTGCTTCCTCACTGGTCGCGATCGAGGCTACGAGGCGGTGGACGATGTAACTGGCGTTCGCGTCTGGTCCATCTGCGAGCCAAGGCTCGAGGTCAGCGCCAAGAGACAGTGCGCGACGCAAGGTGAAGTCTTTAGCGATTGTCGTCCCGGCTTGCCAGGGAGTATGGGTCATTGGCAGGTTGCCTTATGTCAATGGCCTTCTATGAATTCGTGACGGTCAATGCACAACGGTGGATTATTGATTGCCCTGATCAGCGGCGTAAATTTCCTTCAGAATGCGTCGCCATTGCCCATATTGAGCGTCCAAGGTGCCCTCCAATTCAATGGACTGGCCTTCGATTTGGAGCACATTAGGTTCGATCTCCATGCCTAATGACTGAGTCAGTTCTGCCAATGCTTGCTCGTGAATCTCTGCCTGCTTGTAGCGATCCATGCCACTTTTCACCGCCCCGATTCCACCGACGACCGCGCCAGCTGCAGCGGCGTCGCCAGCCCAAGTTTCGCTTTGTGATCCAGCGTAAACCCCGCCTGCAATCAATGCGGCGCCGGCTAGCAAACGGTTACGCGCTTGTTTTTGCATTTGGCGCAGTCGAACCGCCTCGTCGTAAGTGGCATACCGCCACTCATCATATGAGGGTTTGACGTTACGATAAAAATTTAAATAGTAGTCATCCATCGTATCGACAAAGAGATTTTCTTGGTCACGCAGCCGACCCACCCGCTGCATAACGAGGTCGTTCTCAGCAGGTAGTTGTGTCACCGTTACCCGGCCGCGCCGGTCTGTCTGTAGGTAACTAGAAACGCTCTCCGGTGATAAGTCGGCTGCAAACTTCAAGCGTGCGACGTTTTGAATATTGATGATGCTGGGAGCGTTTCTGGCTTGATGGGCCTTTAATAAATCGTTAGCAACCTGGTTGTAGATATCTTGAAATGGGTCCTCTCTTACGCTCTGGTACGCATATTTGCTCGCTGAATCCGAATATTCTTTGTTGATCCAAACTGAACCGGCCGCGTCGGTTGCTTTGACAAAGAGTCGGAGGTTCTCGCCGTCTGAGGCTAAAATTTTGGCTTGAACGAGAAGCGGCTGAAAATTGGTCGGCGATGGAATGACTCTAACAACGCCCCAGTTACCGGTTTGCTCTAAGGTTTCCTTAAGGTGGTAGGCCTGATATCGGGATTCTGCCCGCCTAACTTCCGCCGATATGGGGATGTCGCTGTCGACCGTCTCGATTCTTTCAAGATTAGGGTCGAAGGGAAGAATCATGACGTCCAGCCTCAGTGCATCTTCAATCGGCACTTGAGCAACCATCGCTGGCTCCGAGGTGGTAGTGACGATCTCCATGTTTGCGCACGAGGTTAATAGGGCCATGAGGCCGAGCAGGAACCAAGGCCCCTTGAGAGGCCCTGGTCGCGTAGAGAGCGGCGTTTGATTCAACTTGGCCATGATTCGATCCTATAGGACTGATAGTTGGGTGCTAGAGACCCGCCTTGTAGCGTTTGTATTCTTCCCACAGCTTAGTTTTTAGGTCCGGGTCTTGCTCGGCCATAGCGGCCTCCCGCAATTGTTTTGCAACGATATCGTCGCCCTGTGGGCTGGGAATATCTTCGGGAATGGTGCTTTCTTCTGTGGGGGGTGGGCTTTCATAGCGCACGCCATCTGGTGTTCTGCCCGTCACGATATCGTCACCATCGCTATCCCCGGCTTCGTCCGCATCTGCCGATGGATCTTCAGCCTCAATAGCTAGGCCTCCTGCGGGTACGCCAGGTTGTTCAGAAGGACCCTCAAAGGGATCCTCTGATCCGTCGCTCGTCTCTCCGGTTTCGATGCTCGATCTCGCGACCGCGGTCATCGTTCGTCCCGTGAGCGCGGCCGCGGCTTGGTCTCGTGCTGATTGCATGTCAGCCTCAAAGACTGCGATGCTAGCCTCCAGTTCCGCATCGAGCTCTGCAATACGCGCATCCGATCTACTGTGTCCGGAACCTGTGACATCAGCAGTTCGCGCTGAGTCGCTCGCATCGTAGTCGGTGCCGCGACCTTCCATCATCGCGGCCTGGACGGCGCCTGCCAGGGCCTCTGACGCGCTTTCGATGGAGGCATTAGCCGCATCAATCCACTGACCGGATCTTGGATCTCCGTCGTTCGATGCTGCGGCATCATCTAGCGCTGCACGAGCAAGTATGAGCGCGATTTGAGCCTCACTCATTGACTCCGAGCCAAGCGGTTCTCCGTTTTCCATTGAAGGCAAGCCCTGTTCACTATCACTCATCTCGTCAGCAGCCCGAAGGAGGGCCTCCCCAGCCGCAGCAACGGCATCCGCTGCGGCCTCTAATGCGGCTTGCTGGCCAGCAGTCAGGGGTTCATCCTCGTACGAATCGCCCATCTCACCACCTTGGTTGAGTGCGTCCTCGGCTGCTGCGGTTGCCTCTGTGCTCGCCGTAGGTGGGATGTCCGATGGGTCGGTTTCAGTCTCGGTTTCTGTTGCCGCAGAACTGGTGCTCGCTGGGTCAGTTTCAAAAAATGTTTCTTCGTCCGCTGGTTGGGTGGGTTCTGACTCGGGGATGAGCGCATCCTCTGGCTCTCCGCCTGACGCATCGCTCATAGGCTCCGGCAATAAGGGATCCTCAGCGTCTTGCGCGCCACGCGTGAGATCGCTCGCGGCCTCGAGCAAAGCTTCGCCTGCATTGATGAGATCTTCACTTGAAGCTGAATCACCTGGCGCTCCTGGTTGGCCTGTCTCGCCTTGATCGGGTGAGGTGGTTTCGTCCCTACTCGTTTCTGGCTCACGTGAGCCGTTTTCTCCACCAGGACTGGAGGAACTTGGAGGACTTGGCATGCTGGGCGATGAGGACGGGCTTGAGGGACTTGGCATGCTGGGCGACGAGGACGGGCTTGAGGGACTTGGCATGCTGGGCGATGAGGACGGGCTTGAGGGACTTGGCATGCTTGGCGATGAGGATGGGCTCGGAGGACTCGGCATGCTAGGCGGGCTGGGAGTTGACGGTGTGGTTTGGGGACTTTGACAGCCAGATAAGAGCACCACTAGTGCAATGGATGCAAAGGTTAATCTATTCATCAAGTGGGCTCGTAACGTGATCATCTTAGTAATATTTCAAATTAAAGCTGAATTAGAGCTGAACTTCGAGTCGTTGCGGTTGAATAAGTTCAACAGCAAGTCTTACGGCTCAACCCGCACCAAAGTTTGACGGCGGTTTGAAAAAGCTGATCGAGTGGAGTGAGAGCAACACCTATCAGTGTAGCAAGAGAATGCAATGGTTCAGGTCACGGTGGTCGCGCGGTTTGTTGCGCTTAGGAAAAAGCTCACCAAGATGAGGCGACGAGCCAGATCTAGACATACCGATATCCACGGGCCCGAATGGCGCCCAGGGTGTACAAAGAGAATGCTCAGGACCTTAGTGAGATTGTGTTGATAACGGGACTGGCCCTTACTAGAGTAACAAGGTCGGCTCCCGTTCAAAACTTGCAGAAGACCGCAAACACCGACTTGTTCGAACTTGCTGGATCAATGACCAGAGAAATCGATGACCATGGACCAACACATCATCAATACGAGAAGCCACTTTTCCAGAGTTCGGCTTGTGGGATTGATCGCGCTGCTAGGGTTTTTGGCGTCGTGCAGTACGAGTGTTCAAGTCGAGGGGGAAGTGCCAAAGTTGCTCATTCCAGCGATCGACCGTTCGGTCCTGTTTGTTAAGCCCCCATCCCTTGACTACACCCATGATGAAACCTTGCCACGCGGTGGTGATTGGTCAATTGCTCTTGGTCCAATGAACGACGCATTTTTTCGGGAATTGCTTGATTCGATGTTTGTTTCTGTCGCTCAAACGCGGGTCGAAACTGATGGGCTGATTGGCGCTGGCGAGCAACGTCTGTTCCCGGACGTGGATGGCCAGGTCAGAATAGACCTAGTGGAGTATGGGTTTTTAACGCCTCAGATTTCTGGGTTAAATTTCTTCTCCGCGTCCACGAAGTTTCGGATCGAACTCGGTAGCGCCGATGGCCAAACGCTAGGCGTTTGGCAGGTCGTAGGGTATGGAAAAGCCGAAGCGGGCACTTTCCAAGCAGCTGACGCGGTCAACTCGGCGACCGTACTTGCGATACGAGATGCTGGGGCAAGAATTGCGATTGAATTACCCAGACAATCCTTTTTCCAGGCTTGGCTAGAGGCTACACGATGAACGTTCAACTCGCAGCCGAGAAGAGGGAAAGTGCCTTGATGTCGCGTGTTGGACAAGCCGCGTTGGTGACGATCACCCTCTCCTTGATACATGGCTGCGCAACTACCCGGGTTGAACAAAATCGGCAGGCAATAACGGGCATAGCAGCGGATGAAGCGATGGTCATCCTCGGGCGAGCGACTTACAACGACCGGCAAACTGAAGAGAGTTTTACTGACTGTCTTGAGGATATTCTAAGCGGTGGCGAACGCCCCATTCGGTTAGTCCCCCAGCAAGAATTTATAGACCAGATGTATCCTTGGTTTGAACCGCGGACAGCCCCCGGTTCAGCTAGCGACCTCGGTCAGCTGTTCACGGTACCTGGCGTTCAAGCCAAAATTGCTGATTCCAAAGTGCGATATCTTGCTTGGATTGAAGGCGACACGGTGACCATTGATAAGGGTGGTTCGATGAGTTGTACCGTTAGCACCTTCGGTGGCGGTTGCTTTGGAATGAGTTATTGGGAGCAGGACGCCTCCTATGAAGCATCGATTTGGGATGTGCAAACATTGGATACAACCGGTCAAATCTCCGCTGACGCCAACGGCACATCGTATCTAGCGGGTCTCGTGGTCCCTGTGCCTATTTTGGCACGGCCAGGAAACGCCGCGTGTAAGGGGTTGGCAGAACAGCTGCGAACGTTTATATCCGGGGACTGAAAACGGTCGGTCGAGCAGGGAAAGGTCAGTCGTTGTCGTCAGCGACGGAATTCGGAGACGCATTGTTTTCGACAATCTCGGATACGACGGTGAAAGGCTGCCTTAGCTGTACAGATTTGGCCACAGGCGCGCCCTCTGCCATGGCAGGACGAAAGCGGGTGTAGGATAGGCGTGA
>CAJXDD010000083.1:0-10605 GCA_913052075.1 uncultured Gammaproteobacteria bacterium | reverse complement strand
GCGCGTAGGTGTGGTCGTGCCCGTTTAGCACGAGGTCTACCTTGAACTCATCGAAAATAGGCTTCCATAGATTTCTCAACTCGATATTGTCCCGATCTGATGCAGGCGAGAAAACAGGATGATGAAAAGTCACCACAGTCCAGCGATTCGGATTGTCCTCCAATACGCCACGCAACCATGGAATTTGCGACTCGGTTGACTCATTGGAATTTAGCGAGATAAACCGAGTGCCCTGGTAATCGATAGAGTAAACCGTCTCTTTCAGCGCCTCATCAATGCCCTTTTCAATCGGGAAAGCAAATTGCGGACGCCAGTGAGTGGTGACGGCCGGTTCACCGGGTTCTCGCTGCCGATCTTGTAGAGGCGGCTTGTAAATACTGCTGCCAAGTAAGGTTTCCTCTGTGAAGCCCGAGATCTCAAGCACCCCCTCATCAACCTTGATAATTCTTCCGCCATCGTTCAACTCCAGTGAGCCCATGGTGAACCAAGGTCCAATCAGAGAGATTTGGTAGACCTTTCCCGCGTCGGTCTCTACCTCCTCAAATCCTGTCATCGTGACATCTATAGTCTCGCCCGATGCGCTTGACCAGTATCGGAAGGCTCGTGAACCCTCGTTAACCCTGCGATACTCATGGTTGCCCGGAGTCGCTATTACGGGAATAGTCGCGTTCACCCAGTCCGGACCTTGATGCCAATCACCCCATTCTGCGTCGCTGTTATGAACATCAATGAGATCCCCCGCATGCAATGTGAAGGCCGCGCGTGGTGAATCGCGAAATGCCTCTCGGAACACCCTGGACCAATGCGTTCGAATATCGTTTTGCGCATCCCCAAAATAAATAAAGCTAAAAGGTCGAGCCCGGTCACTCGCGGTTTTGAAGTGGTAATACTCAGTCCAGTTCTCGCCATCACCGACGCGGTACGCATACAAGGTATCCGGCTGAAGATTACGAAAGATAGCCGAATGATAATGGGCATCATTGATGTCACTCTCAAATAGGGTAGTCACGGCCTGAACGGCATCCGGCTTCATCGCTCGGCCATTCGCGCTTGCTAACGCAATCTCGGCAACTCCCCGTTTGACGGAAGTATCCGTTCGCCAAGTCACCGACTGGGTCGTTGCCGGATCATCCTCCCAAGTTAAAACCACCCGGTCTGGCAGTGGGCTGGGTTCATGCGCGTCTTCGGGTGAATACTTTGATGGCATCCAACCCTCGTGGGCTAGGCTGACATGAGCAATCGGCAACAACCCAACAACGATTGCTAACACCGAAATCAATGGATTGATCTTTAAGCCATTCATCAGGGTCTCCTTCGGCCCGATACTTTCTTCGGTGCCCCAGTATGAACGATCCCGATACTGAGGCTTTTGCTTAACTTATCATGATACACATTACGCGGATCCGATCCCTGAACATCCCCACAACAATGGCTTAGGGCCACGCCCAACTGGCTCAATAACGCATGAAGCATTGTTGACCAAAAGGGTAGGCGCGTCATGATCGCGGTGACGCCAGTCCCGGACTGGTCCCCTATCACGCTGTTCTAACGCGTTGTTAGCCAGCTGCTTCATTGAGGGGAGAAACTCTGATTTAGGATGCTAATCAAGCTTCCGACGTCCGAGACCTCTACCGCTTTCACTACTGTTAGTATTCACAGTTTAGTTGCCGTAGAGATGCAGAATTGGCCAAGAGAAAGCGTCATTACTGCAGCCAAATTGGCGAGGACCACGCTCTCTCCTGAATGGTCTTGGGTATATCTGGTCGCGGTGCTTCACCCTCACGCACAGCATCCCACGTCGACCATCGACACACGGGGTTTTCCAGCACCCTGGCGTAGTAGAAGGCGTCTTGATCCGCATCGAAATCAGGATCTTGCCAAAGCACCTTAAGCTCTGTCGCGGCTTCATGGGAGGATGTTGAGCAATCACTCAAATCCACAATTGCACCATTGTCTGGACAGCGATGAGTAGCCGGGTCAACGGTTAGGCCATCTGAGCAGGCAATATCAAACACTTGTTCTCTAGGCTCACCCTCTTCCAGCCACCCCTTAATCATCTGAAGTCTCTGAAGCGGCGCACCCGTGGGGTCAGCTACCGCCCATGCCAGGAACGTCGGACTCATGGACGCTTGAGGCGCCAAGTCGCCGCCCATGGCTGTATTGTTGGCATACGCCCTCGCAAGAAGCCCCTGCCCCTCTAGATCGGCGTCTGCAAGGTCATACCCTGCAAAGAGGCGGATCTTCATTCTTGGACCACTCGTGGCAAACGTCTCTTTGCGCTTGAAAGCGTCGTAGATAGATTCGCGGGTGTTCTCTTCCGCCCACACGCCTGCAAGACCCGAGGCCGAGAATCGGATTAACCGAGGACTCACCGCCAAATAATAGTTGCCATCAACCTCAGTAAGCGCCTCTGGCTGGACAAACCTCGCGATGGTTGCATAGAACCGGTTAAATGGCACCGAGCCCCTGAGTTCGGCAGTGCCATCTAAGACGCCAATCTTTGAGAAAAAGGCCGCCTCATCATCAGAGGTTCCAGCAACGTGCGTATCGCTCGATCCAATAACACCAAATTGGTAAGGGTTGGTAATCCCCATTTCTGACAATGTGAGGCCGCGCAAGTATGCATCTCTCACGTAGCTGCCTGGAAGATTGCTTGCATCTTCTTCCCCAGGGTGGGCGGTACTAACCTCAAAGTCAGCCCATTCATCGTTGGTAGATAGCAGCGGATGGGTTTCAGACGTGCCCTTTACTTGCGTGATTTCGACCAAAGGCTCGTTCTCTGCACGCTTCTTCGCATACTCATCGTCGATCGGGGCCCCTTCGTAATCCGCTAGAGCAAAGGCCGCGCCCCCTGAGATATTGGAGTTATGGGGGATGGCAAGGCTATCAACGCCATTGGCTCGGAGTTCACTCATCCAATCCCACAACTTTTCCGGATCCTGGCTATCTAACCTCGAAAATAACTGCTCGGGCAGACCCTCCGTACCCCGAAAAATCACGTTTCGATGGAGGTATCGGTCGTAAAGCTCGACGCTCGAGGTGTACTCATAGCCAGCGAAAGTCGTAAAGGTCCCAGGCTGGTAAGCCTCATCTGCCGCCTGAATCGTGCCTTGCCAGACGGTTCGGCTCACGCTATCTACGAGCTCCTTGTCAACCGTGCCATCCTGCAAGCCCTTGTTCACCGCCCGAGCAAACGGGCGAAACAAACCTGCGCGTTTGATAATCGATAGCAAACTGCCGCTCACCGATTCATTTAAATCGTGCATCGGCTCAGACAATTCATACTTGGAGAATTCAGAGCTCGTGTCGGCTGCTTCCCGAAGCAAGCCCAAGAACATGGCGTGGTCAGTCACTGCATAAAAGTCAAGCGGACGCGCGAGTTGTATCTCATACCCGCTGGGGTGCCAGATGGCTTCACCCTGAGCATAACGATAGGCGTCGGCTGGGGTGCTGATCGTGCCAAAGGTGTAAGCATCGAACGAATTGGTGGTGTGGACGTGCAGGTCGCCGTAGTAAGCGTTTCGATACGGATTAGCTGGCGGCCTGTCGCTCTGCTGCTCGGCAGTTGATTGACCCGGCGCGCTCGCGCCATCTGCCCGCGCCTCAAGCGACTGGCCTACAACGCACGCTGTTGAGAACGCCAACAGTATGATGCTGCCCATAAAGTGCTGTTTCATCCTTAGCCCCCTTAGTTCCCCTTCCTCTACCACTCGTCCGTTCGCAACCTTCCGCGAAGCACTTGCCCCATCGAGTCCCCTCCTCACCAATCAAAGAAGACTCGAAGGATCAATTCCCGAGGTCCATGCCCAAAACGCTCTAAAAGTGGCAAACCTCTTTTTTAGCATAATGCTAATTTATTGTGGCACAATGATAAGCGTATAACACTATCCGGCGCAATTCGCTGATCGGACTTACGCCGAACAACTGACCGACCATCAAGATCCTGGACCCGATATGCCCAAAGTCAAAAGAGGACGAGCCGAGACCGAACAAAAGTTGATCGAAGTTGCCTTGAATCTCATCCGTCAGCGAGGAGTGCTATCAGGGCTCAATCTCAAGGAAGTCGCTGAGGCGGCTGGCGTCAATCGCGGCAATATTTATCACTACTTTGGTTCCCGGCAGGAGCTGCTGCGGTCGGCCATTACCCGGCAGTTTGCTGCCATCGTCGACTCGATTAAAGAAGCCGGACCAACGACTGGGTTTATCTCTCGGAGGGTGAGGAACTTTCTTAAACACAACCAAGATAACGTGAGCGATAGTCAGCTTCGCGCGCTACTCGTCTTGGATGGTGACCCTAATGTCGACCCGATTCCCATGTATGAGGCTCACCTTAGCCAACTGCGCAAGGATGTCATTGACGGCGCCATCGACAAGCGCCATGACCTTGACGCGCTGCAAGTTGCGCTCTCTGCATTTGGACGGGGCTATCGAATTTTTCGGTTGCCCTACGCCAAACGAGTGGGCGTAACGCCAGAGGAACTCGATCAACGAGTCAGTCGCATTCTGGCAAGCTGGCTCGAAGCGATGGCGGCACCCCCCTCTCAAGCGCCGGATAAGTAAGCATGTTGAGCAAGCTTACGACCCATCCAGCAGTTCGCTTTTGGCTCATCGGCCTAATCGTCTTTTTGTCGGTTAGCGCATTTGAGCCAGCGCCGGTCCTCACGGTGCAGTATCCCACCGATCAGCGGATCGCGGAACTTGAAAGACAGTGGTCCCAGCTTGGCGCCGGCGCCTTAACCGGTGACGCCAAAGCAAAGCTCATTCAAACCGAAATTGACCGGGACATCCTTCTTGCTGAATCTCTTCGGCTTCACTTCCACTTACAAGATCAAGGCGTACAGGCACGACTCATTCGCGACATGCGGTTTATGTATGAGGGGTCTAAAGAGACCGATGAAACACTGTTAGACCAGGCCTATGCAATGAACCTGCACGTAAACGATCTCGTTGCAAGACGGCGCCTCGTCCAAATGATGGAATCTAGCTTGCGTGCAGTGGGTGAACGTCAGCCGATTTCGGAACAAACACTCCGCGATGCCTATGAGAACGAACAAGATGAGTACCTTGCTCCCGAGCGATTCACGTTTACCCAGGTCTTTATCCAGTGGGATCAGAATCGGCGAGACACCGAGCAACGAGCCAGGGACGTCCTTGAAACCATTAGCGACCGATCCGCTCAACCGGATGAAGCCATAAGCCTAGGGAACCCATTTATTACCGGGCACCGATTCGTCGATCAATCGCTCGCACAATTGACCCGTGAATTCGGCCCAACTTTCACCGCCGCCCTCGCCAACTGCCGGGTCAACACCTGGTGTGCCGCGGTGCCATCGCCCTATGGGTTGCATCATGTCTGGTTGAGTGATCAAAAGCTGGCAACCCACCTGCCATTTAACCGGGTTAAGTCGTCAATCGAATACACCCTTAGAAACCAAGCGGGCGAGAGAAGCCTCTCCGAGGGGCTGGCGCGACTAAGGGGCCGCTATCAGGTCATGGGGGCGCCCCAATGATCATTGCACTTCGATACTTTACGGCCGTCGCGATCTTCTCACTTACACCACTGACATTCGCGCACAAACTTGCGCCGTCGCTCTTTGAGATGACTGAGACCAGTGTTGGTACTTTTGATGTGCGCTGGAAAACGCCGAGAACACTGCCCACGCCACAGCCCATCCAAGTCTTTCTGCCTGCTAATTGCGAGGACGGGAGCGACCGGCAGCCTAACCTCGATGCGACGGGTATCCTCTTTGAGTGGCAAACGATGTGCGGTGGCGCGGGGCTAGTTGGCCAAATAATCCGCTTTACTGGTCTTGGCGTTAATCAAAGCGCGGCTGTCATCAAGATTGACTTGATCGATGGCCGATCCTATCGCCAATTGTTGAACGGCGAGCAAAACGAGTTTCTTGTTCCTGAGCGCATGTCCTGGAGCGCGGTCGCGCTCGATTACACCGCGCTCGGTGTCGAGCACATCCTCGGCGGTATCGACCACCTATTTTTTGTGTGGGCCTTGGTTTTGATGCTCGCCACTCGAAAGCTGCTCATCGCGATCACTGCTTTCACGCTGGGCCACAGTTTGACCCTATCACTCGCGGCCCTTTCGCTGATTCGAGTACCCCAGGAGCTCACGGAATTTTTCATTGCGCTCAGCATTTTCGTGCTGGCGGTAGAGGCGGCAAGGCATCGCCTCAATCCTCATGCTCATTCGGCGGCGAAAGGGCTTGTAACGCGTCATTCGTTCTGGGTATGCGTCCTATTTGGCTTACTGCATGGGCTCGGATTTGCAGGCGCGCTGCGGGAGATCGGGCTTCCTCAGGAAGAGGTGCTCACCGCGCTTCTGATGTTCAACATCGGGGTCGAGATCGGTCAGATCCTATTTATTGGTGTCGTCCTGGTGATTGGCGCTACGATGAGAACCATCGCGAAGCAACAATTTCCGGTCATGAGCCCGGATCGGTGGGTATGGATGCCCATCTACCTAATTGGTAGCGGATCCACTTACTGGTGTATCGATCGAGGCCTCGGCTTGATCGGATAGAAAATCACAGAAAAGGGGGTACAACGATGAAACCGTTCATTCCTGTAGCTTTGGTTGCGATCGCAATGGGCTATCTCGCGGGCTGCTCAGACAGTGCGCCCGAATCATCGAGCGATACATTTAGCGGACTAGCAAACGTCCATGGGGTGGAAGCCGTTGTCGAAGAAACGGGGCGTATTGACAAGATATTGGTTGCCCAAAATGCCGATGGGAACTGGGGTGCCTCAGTATTTGAAAAAGAAACCGTGCTGACTAAGCGGCCGGAAGGCACGCCCTCTGTGCCAGCTCTGGCAGACTCATCCGTGCCGACCACTGAGCGCAAAGCGTTCTTTGGCGATCTCCATGTGCACACCGAATACTCGTTCGATGGCTACGCTATGGGAACGTTGACCACGCCGTATGACGCCTACCGGTTTGCCAGAGGCGAGGCCATCGGCAATCCTGCGGGATTCGATATGCAGATGTCCCAACCGCTGGATTTTTACGCCGTTACCGACCACGGAATGTTTTTGGGGCTTGCAAAAGCAGCGGGCGACACCTCGACCAAATTCTCAAAGACGGCATTTGCAGAGCCTTATAACGGATTAAATGATGAAGGCAACCAGGGCATCGGATATTTCGATGTCATGCGCCGCTTATCGACCTTCTCCAGTTTTTTACCTCGTGCGGTAGGCGGAATTCGCAGCGGAGAGCTAGACCGCGATCAAGTCCTCGAAGTGGTTCGCACAGCATGGGAAGACACCATTGATGCAGCTGAACGATTCAATGACCCTGGGACATTCACTGCCTTTGTGGGTTACGAGTACACCCCGTCAGGCGCGGATATGGGCAACCTTCATCGCAACGTGATCTTTAAGGGAACGGATGCACTGCCAAGGGAGCCTTTCTCTCGGTTTCACAGCGTCAACCCTGAGGATCTATGGGATTGGATGGATGAGCTTCGAGCCAAAGGCGTTGAAAGCCTTGCGATTCCACACAATTCCAACGGCTCAAATGGGCAAATGTTTAAGCTTGAAGATTGGGCTGGCAACCCGATGGATGACGACTATGGCGCCCAGCGAATCCGCAACGAGCCCATCGTTGAAATTACTCAAATCAAAGGCACATCAGAAACACACCCATTGCTTTCAACCCGCGACGAATATGCAGGCTTTGAAATCATGCCCTATCGGGTTGCCACCAATGCGCTCAGCGCGGTCGATGGGTCTTACGCCAGGGAAGCGTTGAAGCGGGGCCTCAGTCTCGAACAAGCTGGCATTACCAATCCCTACGAGTTTGGTTTCATTGGTTCGAGCGATACCCATTCGTCAGCGACACAGGTCGAGGAAAACAATTTTGTTTCCAAACTAAGCCTCCTCTCAGGCACCGCAGCGCAGCGGGGTTCCGTGCCGAGAGAGGGTCTAAATGGGTCGCTCTTCTACTACGGCAATAAAATCACTTCCAGGCTGAGGCCAAGTGCGCGCGGCAACAACAGTATCACTAAAGTTGATGGCGATATTTACGGATCTGGCGCAGCGCCCACCTTTGGCGCGTCAGGTCTTGCGGCTGCTTGGGCAGAGGAGAACACGCGCGAATCCCTTTACGCTGCTTTTCGACGAAAAGAGGTCTTCGCGACATCAGGACCGCGAATCAAAGTGCGCTTCTTTGCTGGTTATGACCTCCCCGAGGGTCTTGCCACCTCGACTGATGCCATAGATGCTGCTTATGCGGGCGGTGTGCCGATGGGTGGGAGACTGGCCGCCTTACAAGACAGCGAGCCAAATTTCCTCGTGATGGCGACAGCGGACCCGCTGAGTGCGCCGCTGCAGCGATTGCAAATCATTAAAGGGTGGATTGAGGAGCAAGGCGAAACCCATGAGACAGTGATCGATGTCGCCTGCGCCGGTGACGCAGAAGTTGACCCTGCCACCAATCGCTGCCCACAAAATGGCGCTACTGTCGATTTGAACGATTGCTCGATTAACCCAGAGACCGGAACAGGAACACTCGCTACCGTGTGGACCGACCCTAATTTCAATCCAGATCACCGAAGCTTTTACTACGCGCGAGCCATTGAGAACCCAACTTGCCGTTGGTCGACATGGGATGCCATTCGTGAAGGGTATGAGCCGAGACCGGGTCTCGCCCGCACCCTACAGGAACGCGCTTGGTCCTCCCCGATTCAACTTGTCCCTCAAGGAGACTGAAAATAGGCGGCGCGTCGATTCATTGGAGCAGCCCACCAAACCGACATCCAAGAGGTATACTCGATTGGATAAAAAGGGGGTGGGCAAACCATGAGGAACAAGCGCGATTGGCAATCTGGCTACGAGCAGCGGCTTCTTGAACCTGAAGCGGCGATGGAGCTCATCGAGGCCGGAGACTGGGTAAACGTTAACGTCGGAACGCCCGCCGCGATTACGGCACTGTTGAACGCCAGGGCAGAAGCGCTCGGCTCCCTAGACATGCGTATGCTTGGGCCCGCGCTTGAGCCCCTACTGACCTCAGATCGAGATGCGGGCGAGCGCGAGATCGAAATTTTCATTGGCGAGCCCGCAAGACCTAGCCACGACACCCAGCGAGCAACCTACCTGCCGAATACGTTCATGCTGGGCATGAAAGCTTTTGATAGCGGCCGTGAAGAGGCACGCATGCCCGACGTCAACATTGTCGTCTGCAGTGCGCCCAATAAGGCTGGCTATGTGCATTTCGGCCCGACCCACTGGATGCGCAAGGCGTATCTCAAGCGCTGCCGCAAAACCATCGCATTCGTTGATCCAAATGTAATGCCAGTCCACGGTGACGTCTGGGCTCACGTCAATGAGTTCACTGCTTTTGTGGAGGGCGTGACATCGCCTGCTGTCGATGTGGAAGCGGTCCGTACCAGTATCATCCAGGAGGCACCTCCGGAAAATCGAGACCGATTGCTTTCCATTACCAATGTCATCGTTCGAGATCGGCTCGCACCTATTCAGGATACCATCGCGCAAATGGACCCTGCGGTGCTCGAGAAGGCACTTAACCTCGTTATTGACCCCGCCGCGCAAACGATTGCTGATTACTTACGGACGCTGATTCGAGATGGAGACACCATCCAAGTCGGCATTGGCCAACCCAGTTCCCTCATGTTCGAGGCAGGCGCCTTCGATGACGCCAAACATCTTGGTTTGCACACCGAACTTGGCTCACCTGGGCTAGCCAGGTTATGGGCGCGTGGGATCCTGGATAATTCTCGTAAGTCGATTCATCGCGGCAAAGCAGTCGCCGTCGCCTGGTCTGGGTGTGATGCCGATGATCTCGATATTATTCGTGACAATCCCGCCTTCGAGCTGTACGACCCCTCATACCTTTTGAACCCCGCGCTCATCGCCCAAAATCATCAAATGACATCGATCAATAGCGCCATCGCTGTTGATCTCATCGGCCAAGTCGCCAGCGAAGATCGATACGGTGGGATGATGGTCAACGGTACAGGGGGTCAGCCGGATAATCATATGGGCGCCGCGCTTTGCCCCACGGGTCGCGCGATCATTGTTCTTAGGGCTACCGCCTTGGGCGGTGCAGTATCCAAAATCGTGCCTAAACACGAGGCTGGAACCTTGATTACGATTCCTCGCTACCTGGCCGATACCGTCATTACTGAATTCGGCATCGCCCGACTAATGGACAAAAATCACCGGCAGCGCGCTGAGGAACTCATCCGTATAGCGCACCCAGATTTTCGCGAGGAACTCACCAAAGAGGCAAAGGCACTTTGGGGATAACCCTCTACGACCGCAATAGTAAACCGGAGCAAGCCGGCCGAGGCTCAGCGCTTTTGTCAAAGCGCACGTGGAGCCAGCGTCTCCAGGGAGGCAACGCCTTGTCAACCAGTTACTAGCGAAATAGACAGGAGCAACTCTTGCGTATTGGTCGCGAATTTCCTGTGTTGTACCAGAGACTGTTATGGGTGCTACCACTACTTCCGTTGATTCTGGTCACAGATTTCACGGCATTACTTTGGCTTGGAGGAACAGGCTTTATCTTGTTGCTCGTCAAAGACGCGCGAGCATCAACTTTCTCTTTTGTGTATCGCAACTGGTGGATCTCTC
>CAJXDD010000082.1:0-10660 GCA_913052075.1 uncultured Gammaproteobacteria bacterium | reverse complement strand
TATCGGCGTTATCGCCGATGCCGTCACCGTCGGTGTCGGCCCACTCGGTTGGGTCGTCAGGGAACGCGTCATCGACATCGTCGACGTTGTCACCATCAACATCGCTGTCACACGCATCACCGGTGCCGTCGTTATCAGTGTCCGCCTGATCGGCATTGGCAGCGTTAGGACAGTTATCGAGATCATCATTAATCCCGTCGCCATCAGCGTCCGCGGCAGGGGCATCATCTTCCAGTGTGGCGCCGTTCTCGATCCAGTCTCTGACGGTCGATAAAAGACTGCTGGAGAGGCGGCCTGCCGGTGGCATGCCGCCACCCGAGATGCCCGAGGTACCTTCCATCTTTTGTAACAAATAAGAGTTATCAGGTTCGAACGGCGTGACCAGGTTCAGGCTGGATTGGTTTGATCGCTGGTTAACAATGGCATCGAAGGCTTGGCCTTCTCGCAGGTCCGGGAAGACTGACCCCGCATGACACCCTGAGGTCGCACAGGAAGGCGTAAAGACATTGTCCTGAACCGCCGCAAAATCAGCAAAGGCAGGCCCTGACAACAGACTCAAGGCCAGAAGAACCCGCTTAACGTGCGTCAGAAACCTGTTCATCCCTCACGTAAATACTTGGAAAAGTGACCGGCAATCATACACCGATTAACGTCGCCCCGGTAAGTACCGTTTGTCCTGTCTTAGAGGGTAGAAGCAACTGAGATGGAGGCTGGGGTCGGAATCGAACCGGCGTAAACGGTGTTGCAGACCGCTGCATAACCACTCTGCCATCCCGCCAACGGTGCGAAGTGTAAACCATCAAACATGAGATTTCATCCAGCAAAGCCCGAGTATTAACGAATTAAGCACTTATCAAGTTGACACGACTGGCGGAGGCTGCTCGATTGTGATGTGATCTCGTTACTGTAGGCGAATGAGGACAGAGTCATGGGGCGATTAGAAGGAAAAGTGGCTGTAATTACGGGCGGTGCGGGCGGGATTGGCATCGCTGCCGCGAAACGATTCGCGGAGGAGGGGGCTAAAATCCTTCTTGTTGATTTGAAAGAGGAAGCGCTCCAGGCTGCTGCCGCCGAAGTTGGAAATAACGTCTGTCATTACTGCGCTGCGGATGTGACCCAGAGAGAGGACAACGAGCGAATGGCGCAGCAGGTTGTCGACATATTTGATGGCGTCGATATTTTCTTGGCAAACGCAGGAATCGAAGGAGAGATCAAACCCTTTCTAGAATTCTCAGATGAGATGTTTGACAGAGTGATGGCAGTCAACGTCCGGGGTGTTTGGCTTGGTGTTCAGGTGATGTTCCCTTTAATGCAAAAACGAGGAGGGGGAAGCATCGTTATAACTTCCTCTGTAGCAGGCGTTAGAGGATCTGAAATGCTCGCCCCTTATGTGACGAGCAAACATGCTGTTGTGGGGCTGATGCGGTCAGCTGCCGCCGCAGGCGCTCAGCATCAAATAAGAGTGAATTCTGTTCATCCTTCCCCTACTGAGACACGAATGATGCGAAGTCTGGAAGAGGGGATTATGCCAGGCCAGGCTGAGTTGGCCCATGAGACCTTCACCGCTAGCATCCCGCTCGGGCGCTATGGTGAGCCACTCGATATCGCCAATATGATGCTTTACCTAGGCTCAGATGAGGCCTCTTTTATAACAGGAGGAACATTCATGGCTGATGGTGGCATGACGCTTCGATAAGAAGGTTGCCCAGCGCCAATGGTAGATGTCGCACCAGCTCTTGAAGATTATCTTGCTCTGAATCCGCTTGAGCGGCTGCTTTGCCTGCTTGATCTTGAGACCATCGACAGAGACTTATATCGAGGGTTCCATCCACCAGACAGGAATAAGCGCCTGTTTGGCGGTCAAATTATTGCCCAAGCACTAATCGCGGCGATTAGAACCGTCGACTACGATAGGCTGCCTCACTCACTCCATGCATACTTTCTTCGTCCAGGTGACCCAACCACTCCAGCGATTTTTGAGGTCGATCGTATTCGTGATGGCAAAAGTTTCACGACTCGCAGAATTAAAGTCATCCAGAATGGGAAAGCTATTTTCAATATGGATTGTTCGTTTCAGGTCGGTGAGGAAGGACTCTCTCATCAAATGGATGGACCAAATTTCTCAGCACCTGATGAGACTAAGATGGCTCCCGGTTTGAAGACCAGGCCATTTTTGAGTTTCCGTGAGGATCATAAAAAGCTACTGGTCGAGAAGCCTCAGGAGCCTGTGCAGAACGTCTGGATCAAAGCTAATGGAACCGCGCCAGATGATCCGCGTATTCATATGGCGCTTCTTGCTTACCAATCAGATGAAGCACTGCTCGGCACCGCGAGGATGCCGCACCGAGGCCAATATGATCGCGAACGGATGCAAGTGGCTAGTCTTGACCACAGTATCTGGTTTCACTCTGTTGTTAACGTTAATGATTGGCTCTTGTACTCGTTAGACAGTCCCGCCGCAGAAGGAGCACGGGGCTATACTCGCGGATCAGTATATGGAGAAGGCGGACAACTGGTCGCGAGCTGCATGCAGGAGGGGTTGATTCGCCTGCATTCGTGATAAACTTCAAAGAGAGCCCAGGTGGTGAAATTGGTAGACACGCAAGACTTAAAATCTTGTCGCCATTAGGCGGTGCCGGTTCGATTCCGGCCCTGGGCACCAGAACCCCCTACACTGGCACCCACCAAAACCCGCAAAGACCCGTAAATAGGGGCTTTGAAGCTGTCTCCAAACCGTTTACACCCGTTAACTCACACTGAGAACCACATCCGATTGGACCAAAATTGGACCAAAATTGGACCAAAGTGCGGGAGTGAACAGGGCGATCTGTGGTAGTCCAAAGTTGCAGAATTCCTACTTGCTGCGAGAGGCGCTAGCAGACACTAGCGTTTCTACATAAATCCATTCTTTTCGGCCCGGGAAATTCAGAGTGTATTTAAAGATTTCTTTATACACGTAGAGACTTTTTCATATTCATTTACCAAACTTTTTAAGCATCTTTACTGGTCCTCAAATGTCAATCGGCAAACTGCGCGGAGTCAAATCCCGACAACCATAGACATAGGACCATGTCATGAAACTAAAGCGACTCGTTTTACCATTAGTGTTAGCAGCACTTTCTGCTTGTGATAGCGGTGACATCAATATCAACCCGTCTACTGCAGATAACTCAACCGATAACTCGGTGACCAATTCAAACAATACCACTGCTGCACCGGTAGCAGAGGAAAACCCCTGCGCGTCTTACGTAAATTCGGGCGGTCAGACGATTGAGGGTGATTTTGACGGCGTAAATTGTACTTATTCGCCAGCTTTCGCTGATGCAGGAAACAACCTGACAACCGACATCACTATCCCTGAATTAGCTGAGGGCGGGATTCATATTTTTCAAGGTAGCTTATTTGTCGGTGAAGCTCACGCTAACAATGAAGAGCTCACAGCTGCTGGGATCGCTGAGGGCGGTGATGGCCCCACGCTGACCATCGAAGCAGGCGCAACTCTCGCCTGGCCGGACAATACTAAATTCGTGATTATCAATCGAGGGTCACAAATTTTTGCGGTCGGGACAGCTGAGAAGCCAATCACTTTTACCGCAACAGCAGATGCAGTCGAGGGCTCGGCTGGAGCAGAGGATGTCCAGCTTTGGGGCGGGATGGTGATCAATGGGTTTGGTGTATCAAATAAGTGCGATTACACGGGTACAAGAGGTGCAGATTTGGCTCTTGTTGGTGAGTGCAACATAGCAGCTGAGGGCGCTGAGGGATTGGATGAATCCTACTATGGGGGTGCGAATGACGACGACAGCTCGGGTCGCATGGAGTATGTAATCGTTAAACATACAGGTGCACAGGTTGCCAACGGCGATGAGCTAAACGGTATTTCTTTCGGAGGCGTCGGTCGAAATACGCTCGTTAAGAATCTTCAGGTTTACTCAACCTATGACGACGGCATAGAGATGTTTGGCGGAGCTGTTAACTTCGAGAACTTTATCGCAGTTTTCGTAAGGGATGATTCGATCGACATTGATGAAGGTTACATTGGATCGATTACTAACGCGCTCGTTATCCAGCAAGAGACTGATGGGAATAGGTGCGTTGAGGCAGATGGGATTGGTTCTTACAGCTCCAAGACCCCAGAGTTCATTCAGGATATGTTTGACCGGGGGTTGAATTCCAGACCAACCATTCACGGCTTGACCTGTATTTTTTCTCCCAGTGAGGGTACGCATGATCCAGGTGCTGGTCTTCGTTTGAGAGAAGGTCTGTGGCCAACCATCCACCACGCGGTAGTTTTCGGAGGTTATACCGAAGAATTTTCACCTGGTGATCATTGGGGTGTCCGTATCGACGATACGGTTGCCTCAGAAGGATTTGTTGGCGGGAATGCTTCTATCACGGATTCGGTATTTGCATCGGTGACAAAGTCGAGCAAGAGCATCGCGGGTCAGGATGCATCTGAATGGCTCGAGTCAAACAGCAACACAGTATTCGCCGACCTCGATACGGCGACTGATCCGACTCAGTTGGCCGACACTCAATTAATCATTTTGAGTAGCGCAAACGGTTTCTATTCAATTCCTGTGGGTGAAGTGGTGGTGAATGACGCGGCTTTGCCCGAGCAAGGAATTGAGATGCCGTTTTTGGGTGCGGTCGACGCAACAAGTGATTGGACCGCGGGTTGGGCATTCGGCCTGGACCAAGACTTCTGGTTCCAGCAGTAACGTACCAAAAGTTATAGCAAGCTGATGGTGGCTCTCGCGGTTAGCGAGGGCCCGCCCATCTAACTTCCAAATCGTTGAGAAAAGATATGTTCTTTGAGAATGAAAAGGCTCCAATTCTAAAGTGGATAGTATCCGTCGCCATGATCGGTATCGGGTTGTCAACAGTGCAGGTGTTTGCTGAAGAACAGGCCTCCGACGATGAGAGTATTGAAGAAGTTGTAGTCGTCGGTCGATTTCTAAACGCTGCACAGCAGTTGCTTAATGAGCGCCGGGAAGATGATTCGGTGATTGATGTGCTCGATAGCGAATCGATCAGTCGGCTTGGAGATTCAACGGTAGCCAACGCTATGCGTCGGATGACTGGGGTGTCGCTCGTTTCAGATAAATTTGTGTATGTAAGAGGTTTGGGGGAGCGCTACTCTTCGACCACGTTAAATGGAGCGTCGATTCCCTCACCTGATCTGACGCGTAACGTGATTCCGCTCGATATTTTCCCAGCGTCGATCGTGTCGGGCTTATCTGTCCAAAAGACTTTTTCCCCCGATATTAGGGCGAACTTCGCTGGTGGCCTAATCGACGTTAGGACCACTGCGTTTCCGGATCAGGGTACGAATTTCAGCATTGAGGTGGGCTCTGGAGATAATTCCGAATCCAGCGGTAACCTGCTCAGCTATCGTGGAGGTTCAGACGACGACTACGGCAAAGATGATGGTACGAGGGCGATGCCTCAGCAGCTCTTGCAGGCGATCGACCAATACAGGGGAAACTTAAGTCCAGCCAGGATTCTCACCAGCTTTAGAGAAGGTGGTAATGCTGATGCGACTTTTGCAGACGCTCAGGCCGTGAATCGGTCTTTAGCCGTTTTTCTGAACCGAGAGGGCGAAGTGCGTCCGGCAAGTAATAAATTAGACCAAAATATTCGCGCCTCGGGCGGTACAGCTTTCGAGTTAGGCGATTCGCTCGAGATAGGCATTCAGGTCTCAGGAGGATACGAATCGAGCTGGCGTCATAGGGAGCGACGAGCCTTCAATTTTGCCCAGCCAGAAGAACGATTCTCCATCGAATCGAGGACTACCCAGTCCATCAATTTGAATGGACTGGCCAACGTTGGACTTGCCTACGGTAGCGATCACGAGGTGTCAGCTGGGTACATATTCATCCGCAATACGGACAACGAAGCTGTAATCGATGACTTTTTTAATGAAAACAGAATTAAGTCGGATGGTATCGGCTTCAGAAGAGTGGGAACCGAGTTTGAGCAGCGAGAATTAGCGGTCCTCCAGTTCCGAGGTGATCACGAGTTAGGCAGTGAAACGCTGGATACTCTTCCACTGTTGGGTTTCCTTCCGGAGGGCAGCACCGTTGAGTGGCACTATACGGATTCCGAGGCAACGACCAACATTCCAAACGCCACAGTGATTAACTTCGACACAACGACAGATAGCAATGGTCGTGCGACTGCAGCGACGATTCAGAGAGATACATCGGCAGCAGACTTTCGGTTCACCGATTTAGACGATGACGTTCTTAGCTATGGTTACGAGGCAGTACTACCCGTTGAATTCGAAAGTTCAAGAATAGAGGTTACGTTTGGCTATCAATATGACAGGAAAGCTCGACTGTACGCACAACGAGAGTTTGGGCTCGGCTCAGCAAACACCCAGATCGAGGGGTCCTTTGTGTCTGTTTTTTCCGATTCAAACATTCTGAACCCGGACAATGGATTCGAACTACGAATACAAGGCGCGGGATCGCGTAGTTACATCGCCGCTACTACGACAGCCAGCTTTTTTGTGATGGCGGACCTTTGGCTAAATGATACCTATAGAATTACAGCCGGAGTTAGGAGAGAGGACTATAAACAAGTGGCTTTGCCTTGGAATTTGTATGGCTATTCAGTGCAATTACCACAGGTAACTACCGACCCTGCAGCGCTTGATAGGGCTTCGTTTGATGACTCAACGCTCTTTCCTTCACTCACGTTTGGCTATACGGGAGAGTTTTGGGCTGATGAATTCCAAGCTCGCGCGAGTTGGAGTCGAACAGCCATCCGACCGGATTTAAGAGAGGTTTCTGACACAAGTTATGTCGATCCACTTACAGATGAATTGACGTTTGGTAACCCGGACGCGATTCCTAGTGAGATCGATAACTTTGACATCCGATTTGACTTCATCTGGGTCGATGGCAACAGTTTTACCGTAGGTGCGTTTTATAAAGACATACAAGACCCTATCGAATTTTACGAAACCCCCGCCTCCGATACTAATCGTGCTCGCGGAATCATCAATGCCGAATCCAGTGAGTTAACGGGTATAGAGGTGGAAGGGCTGCTTAGGTTGTCGATGCTGGGAGGCTGGGGTGAACGTTTCTTCGTGCAAGGGAATGCGACCCTCCAAGATACAGAAACCGTTGCTGGTGTGCGCGCTGATGCTCCTACGAACGAGGTCAGAGAAGCGGCAGGCGCGTCAGACTACCTCGTCAATTTGATGCTCGGATTTGACTCCAACGATGGGTCACATACAGCTTCGATCATCTATAACGTATTTGGCGACAGGCTCTATCGCGCGGGAAGGTTGGGAGCACCTGATGAATTCGAAAAGCCGTTTCACTCCTTAGACGTCACTTACTCCTGGTTTCCTAGTGAGAACTTTACAATTAAAGCAAAGGTTCAAAACCTTCTAGACGAGAAAGTTATTATAGAGGCGGCTGGAATCACGGTCTTTGAACGAATCCCTGGGTTGAGCTATTCGGTAAGTCTGAAGTACGACTTATAGAGAGAATCTCGCGTTAGCGATCAACTAAAACCTTTAGGGCTAGGTTTTTCTTGCTCGCTAAAATTCAGTCCGAATCATGACTACTATCAAGTTGGCAATTTGCTGAATAGACTGTCTTAGCCCTATGATCTTACGCTTTCTTTATAATTCTTAACAAAAAAATCGTTTACTCTTAATTTATCGTTGCATAACTTTATAAAAGAAGGTGTGCATTCTCTTTTTTGCCTCCTGCGGTCCGGGGTTGTCAAAATTGAGCAACGATAGGGGAATAGGGATGAAATACAAGACATTGAGTGAACTGATTTCTGCTCCGAAGGGTTTCGTGATTGGGGTGATATTATTGGTGTGGTCAAGTTTAGGTTTTAGCCAGCCTGCCGATACTGCTGAAGCAGGGAGGGAGCCAGACACCTTAGCAACGAGCTTATGCGAGAGCGCCCTGATCTCGAAAGAGGAGTTGTTCAAGAAAGCGCAAGAGCAGGGGGTATCCAAGCGACAGCTTAAGAACCTTGAGTGCAACGATATGCCCGTGCTGATGTTCGCAGAACATAATCAGCAGGAAGATTTCGTGTTTGGGAATAGAAACTTGGTAAATATTGAGTAAATGTTTCAGCTGATTGTAAGGATGAGAGCCGCATTCGATGCGGCTTTTTTTTGTTCCCCTTTTGCTGCCAGCGGAGCTTAATCGGCCTAGGAATCAGGCAGTTGGGATCACTCGCTTTTGTTAAGAAATTGTTAAGAACTAAAGCATAACATTCTGTTTTTATTAATTCTTTGTTAAAAACACCGGCGAATGCGCTTAGCAGCTTGCCTACACCAATCGCCTCTCTAAACTTGTGCTTATTCCAAAATTAGTTGGTTCTTAAAGCGCATGAAAAACGTCCTTTCCACCACTCCACTATTGCTAATTGTTGTTTTGACAGGACTCGCAATGGAACTTTGGCCAAACTCTTCTGCGTCAGTAAATTTTGAAATAGTACTGCTATCTACCGACCGGGAGAGAGCTGATCTGAACTCCTTTCGGGTTGACGAAATCCAGGACCACTTTGGTGACCCTCAATTCTTCAAAAAATATATCGTTAGCCACCCTAAGCGGTATTCCTAGCAAGTATCCTTCAATGCTTTCGACAGGCGCCGCTACAAGCCCCGGCAGATGGCTCGAACAAGCAACAAGTTGTCAGCAACTTGTCGGTGAGTCATAGCTATGGCCGCTCCTCTAATACTTGTTGTCGAGGATGAGCAGGACATTCGAGACCTAGTTCTGTACAACCTGAAGAGAGAGGGCTACAGCGCACTAGGCTGTGAGACAGGAACAGAAGCCATATCTCTGATCAGGAGTAAGCGCCCGGACCTGGTGATCCTAGATCTCATGATTCCAGAGGTTGACGGCCTGACGGTGTGCCAACAGGTTCGCGCCGATAACGAAATCAGCTCAACGCCCATCGTAATGCTATCCGCGAAAGAAGAGGAGAGCGATGTAGTTATTGGACTGGGGCTTGGTGCGGATGACTATGTAACCAAGCCTTTCAGCATCCGAGAATTAATGGCGCGGCTCAAGGCGGTTTTGAGACGCTCTCAAAGACTTGGTATGCACGAGCAGTCAAAGCAGATTGTCATTGGTGAGTTAACGATTGATGTTGAAAAGCACCAAGTCTTGCTCAAGAACGAGTTGGTTCACTTTACTGCATCGGAGTTTCGACTGCTTAATCAGCTAGTATCTAACTTGGGCAGAGTTCAAAACCGCGACAGTCTTTTAAGAGCATTAACTGGTGACCGCACCGTAGTCATTGATCGGAATATTGATGTTCATATACGGTCAGTAAGAAAGAAGATTGGTTCCTATGCCGACCGGCTTCAGACGATTAGAGGCGTTGGGTATAGATTTGCCGACTATTAGATCTGAATCGCCAATATCTGGTTCAAAAACCCCCAATGACTTAGCTAGCAACCTCTGGGTGAGCTGAATTTGTAAGAGAGAAAAAGCGAGAGTAAATTGGATTGCGTTTTTGCGCCTTACTAATTGCCCTCGAACGCCATGCGTCGCTTGCCCGCATTCTTCTATGGTCAGGGTGCTGCAATGGTTGGCATGCACGTAGATTAATAGCCAATCTCATTAGTCCAAAATTAGTCCAAACCGCCCGCAAACCCAGTAAAGACGGGGATGTTCGATTCCGGCCCTGGGCACCACGGATCTCCCCACATATTCCCCGTTAATCCCATAAAAGCGCATAAAACAAGGGTTTGTGGGGCTTCTATTCTTCGCCTGAGGCGTCCTCTTCCTCGACTAAACGAGCAAATTCCTCGAAAGCAGCATATTCTTCTGTGCCTTCTGGATAAATTGCTCCGCCGCCATGAGATCGTTTTCCACTGACCTTTACCAGAAGAGTCCAACTATTGCCTCTGGAGACGTAATCGGAGAGAACGTCGTAATTTTTATCCAGGTAATTGATATCAGAGTCAGAGGCGTAGACCAGACGGGTTGTATTAGCTGGTCCGTTATTATTGTGACAGGAGAGACACCTGTCTAGGATTAGGTCAGATATGATCTCCTCAAAATAGGCTTTGGCCGTAACCGCTGGTGGTTCGACCGGTGGTTCGACACCACCTCCGCCCGCAGATCTGGCGTCTAGAAAAGCAGAAACATCATCGGCTCTGGTTCTCGCCCCGTCCAATACGACTGCGTTTTGAATGAGAGAACTGCCATCGAAACCGAAGAGATAGCGAATGATCAAAAGGCCATCTGTTAGGGGGGAGTTGGTGCCATTTCCATCGACATCCAGTTCGGCTGGATATGCATCTAGATAAGCTTTTATGTCGGCTGGAGTGGAGCGAGTTGCACTGGCATCTACTGCGTCTTGAACAAGTGCCTGGTCCGTGAAACCGAACAGGTAGCGAATGACGAGTAAACCATCGGTTAGAGCTGTTTCTTTGCCGTCGCCATCGATGTCCCAAGTGAATTCATCGGTTTCACTGGCAATTGCTGAGGGAACGAGGCCTACCAGGGCAATTAGTGCAATCAAGCCGAGTCTATTCATTATTCCTTACAAATTCGGTCTAGTATAAAAAATATGTAAAGTAATAACTTATGCTTTCAATCATTCGTGTGAGGCTGAGCTATTTACCGCAACGAGACTCGTTATTTTGTTTAAGGTAAGGCTGTGAGCA
>CAJXDD010000081.1:0-10661 GCA_913052075.1 uncultured Gammaproteobacteria bacterium | reverse complement strand
CAGGTAAACATGATTGAAATCGGGGTCGTAAACAATCGAATTCCAGACGGTGCCGCCGCCACCAATCTTCCACCACTCGCCGCCCTTCCAAGTCTCGGCAGCTAGCTCCATTTCAGGATGCTCAAATGGCTGACTGGGATCGCCGGGAACAGTGTAAAAACGCCACACCTCGTCACCCGTCTCCGAATCATACGCCGTGACATAGCCTCTGACGCCGAACTCCGCGCCGCCGTTACCAATGAACACCTTCCCGTTAGCCACGCGGGGAGCGCCAGTAATCGTATAGAAACGATCCCGGTCAATGAGGGTGTCGACCTCCCAATCCAGCTTGCCTGACTCCGCATCCAGAGCGAGCAATCGACCATCTAGCGTTCCGACATACACGCGACCGTTGTAGACCGCGACGCCTCTATTGACGACATCGCAGCACGCACGACGCCCCCACTCTCCTGGGACCATCGGATCATAGGACCAAAGGGTCTCACCTGTTCTTGCATCAACCGAATACACTCGGCTCCAAGACGTCGTGAAGAACATACGCCCATCGACGACGATAGGGGTCGCCTCAAGCGCGCGGTTCGTGTTCATGTCCTTGAACCACGCGAGACCTAGGGAGTCGACGTTCTCCTTGTTAATTTGAGTGAGCGGAGAAAATCGTTGCTCCTCGTAGTTGCGGCCGAAGGCCAGCCAGTTACCCGGCTCCGAGTCCGCGGCCTTGATTCTTTCATCATCAATCAGCCCGATGGTGCGCTCGACTTCAACAGCGGCGGGGGCAGTGCTGGATTCGTGCGCGACCTCTTCTTCGCCCTGTGACAGGTAAATCACGGCGCCAATCACAACAACCGCAAGAGCTAATAGTCCCTTATTCACGGCTCACTCCTTTGATGCTTGTTTTGTAGATCCCACTCTTGTGGATTCAATGGTATTCCTCGCCAAACTGCCACCGTAGCTACCAAGTGGATGCAATCTAATTTACCAGCGCTCACTGCACTGGTAACGGCAACGAGTTTTGGCACGTCTTCTTGCCCTGTCTATCGCTCAGGCCGACGAACATCCTTCCCTTCTCGAGCATACTCGCGCGCCAAGCCCATCGCAACGAAGGCTTTGCGGCAACATTTAGGCTCGAACGAGTCACACGACGCGGGATAGAGCAGCCTGGGGCACCACAACATTTCGCGTCCTGACTCTGTTCAATAACCAGCTGGCGGCTGTATTCATAGACGCGTGCGGGAACAACGCTCATCAGCAGAATCTCAACCGGGTCGAATTTCACACTTAGCTATTTCCTCACGAAGCGTTAACGCTTTTCAGTACTCAAGCAGACTACTTCTTGCTTCTTGCTGATCGTTTTTCGCTCTTCGGTCGTTGCCCTTTGCTCTTCTCTTTTCTCTTTTCGCATTTCGCTTTGAAGCCTGGCTTCGTGCTCCTTAGTCCGTGCTCGGTGCTCGGTGCACTTCCTTTGACGCCTGTTTTGATACTCGTCCGAAACGGTTAGAAACCCGCGATCTCAGCAGAGCCTCCATGAACCAACTTCGTTGTCGTCGCTGCGCTCATTTCATGTCATGCTCTCGGCCGTTATGTCATGCAGGAGCAATCGCTATGTCTCTCCCACTTGATGGTTTTACCGTTCTGGATTTTGGCCAGGTTTACAACGGACCCTATTGCGGTTTTCTGCTGGCACAAGCGGGTGCCCGTGTCATTAAGGTTGAGTCACTCATTGGCGAAACACTGCGCGCCCGAGGCGAACGCGCCACGTCCAGCTATCCTTTTGCGTTGTTGAATGCGAACAAAGAGAGCTTGGCCATCAATATTAAATCGGCCTCCGGCCAGTCTCTCATCAAATCACTCGCCAAGGAGGTCGACGTCGTATCCGAGAATTTTGCACCAGGCACGATGAGCAAATATGGCATAGGGGCGGAGGACCTCGCCGCTATCAACCCAAAACTGGTTTACGCTTCCAGCACTGGGTACGGCAATGCTGAGGGCCCTTATCGAGACTACTTAGGTATGGACATCACGCTCCAGGCCGTCTCGGGCGTTATGAGCGTCACTGGAGAGGAAGGTGGCGGACCACTCAAGTCAGCCGCTGCGTTTGCCGATTTTATCGCTGGAACGCATCTTTATGCTGGTATTGTCACCGCATTACTGAAACGGTCAGCAACCGGCAAAGGCAGCATCGTTGATATTTCGATGCAGGACTGTGTTTTCCCAACACTTGCGACCGCGTTAGGCACTTACTATTTGAACGGTGAGCTACCGAATCGGGCAGGTAATCGTCATGCTGGGAAAGCGCTCGCTCCTTACAATACCTACGAGGCGATGGATGGCCATATCGCAATTATCTGCGTTCGAGAGGGTCACTTTCGTAAACTGTGCAAAGCGATGGACAAAGAAGCCTGGATGACGGACCCTCGGTTCGACAGCTTTGCAACCCGCTCTGCAAACATGGATGAATTAGATGCGTTGATTAATGAATGGACGCGGCAATACACCCGCCAACAGTTGCTCGAAATCACCCAGGCGGCGGGCGTCATTTGTGCGCCCGTGAACGATCTAAATGATGTTGTAAACGACCCACATCTTATCGCTCGCAGAACGCTCGAAACCACAGAGCATCCGCATCTCGGCTCCATTCAGCAAATGCATTCAGCGATACGCTTCACAGGCGAGACACCGCAAACACTTTCGCCGGCACCAGCGTTAGGCAGCAATACAAAAACCATACTGAGTGAGCTACTAAGTCTTGAGGATTCAGACATTGCATCACTGGTCGAGGAAGAGGCCATCCTCACTAGCGACTAATGGCGAGTAGTACGGGTTTAGGAATCACGCTTAGGTTCAGATACAACGCGTGTGACTCTCTTTTTCAGGAGTGCGCGGACAGTACCTGCCCACCAACTGAGCAGCCCCTACCCTGGGGGCGCCAGTCTTTTCGTGCATTAGTCTTGGTCTTCGCCTTGAATGATCAATCCGGTCTGCTGACTCGATAACTGCCCTAACATCGCCTGATAAAGTGCCACGTTGAATGCTGCACCCGTCTCACCGGTGTGCAGCATCGGATCTTTAACTTCGGCGGGTATGCCAAAGTGTGCCGAAATGCCGTCACCTGATAAGGATTTTGCGCCGAGCGCCCATGCCATGGAGGGCAGATCAAGCACTATGTAATGGAAAAAAGTGTTGAAAGCGAGATTGTGCGACTTCAGAAAATGCATGATAAAACGCTGATCAAAGCCCACATTGAAGGCCGTGAAAATCAACTGACGGTCAGTACTGTATTGGCGTAAGAACGCGTTGAGCGCTCTCGCCCCCTCTGCCGCTTCAATCGCCTCAAGCGATCGCCACCGACTCACACTAAACCCATTAACCGCAGCCGCTTCTGGCTCCAGGCGCTCGGGATGTTCGGGCATGATCCTTAGAAATAACCGATCCACGATATCCCCATCAATGGTCGTAACAATCACCCCAGCATCGATTAGCTCATGGTAACCAGCCTCGAGACCCGTCGTTTCCACATCGATGTGCACCAAGAGCCTGCTATCTTGATCAGGCGCTGCAATAGCCGATGCACTGAAGATCAAAAGCAGTACGATAACGGCACGCTCGCAGAGCGAGGACGCACTGACAACCGCCCTAATCACATCGATTTTTATTTTACCCATTGACCAGTCCTTACTTCGTATCTCGCGGCACTGTCCTTTTAAAAAAGGAGTCTCGCTACAAAAAAGCCGGCTCAAGGCCGGCTCTTTCACGATCGAGGGTTGAGGCTTAATCTGGAAGGCCAAGCACCCGCTTCGCGATGATGTTGAGCTGCACCTCATTGGTTCCACCATAGATGGTCACCGCTCGGTCTCGGAGCCAAGACCGCGTAGACTCAAGTTCATCCGCATCAAATGCCTCGCCTTCCCAACCGACGCCGGCAAATCCTCGCAGTTCAGCTTTCAACGATGAACCCTCTTTAGCCAGGGACGACCCTACATATTTGAAGATTGAGGTCGTCGCACCAGGTGCTCCGCCACTTTTTGCCTCTGCCACGACGCGCTGAACAGTGAGTTGCATCGACCGCTCAAGCATGACGTGTTTCGTCACCTTGTCCCTAGCCTCGGCATCCTGAACTTTGCCATTTTCATCGCCCAAATATTGCTTTGCGATTCGGGCATAAGCATTGAGGGTTGGTTCAGCTGACTTTTTCTTTTTCGGAGCCGGTGCAGACGACCGCTCGTACTGCAGCAGTCGCTTTCCGACTGTCCACCCTCGGTTCATTTCACCGACCAAATTTTCGCGAAGCGCAACCGCGTCGTCAAAAAATGTCTCACAAAAAGGCGACGAACCAGAGATTAGCTGTATCGGCTTAACCGTCACACCAGGTTGGTCCATCTTGAGCAAGACAAAACTAATTCCCTCATGCTTCGGCGCATCTGGATCGGTTCTCACGAGTGCAAACATCCAGTCGGCGTGGTTCGCACCCGTCGTCCAAATCTTTTGTCCATTGATGACAAAGTGATCACCCTCCAATACTGCTCGCGTCTGCAAACTCGCGAGGTCAGAGCCTGATCCGGGTTCCGAGTACCCTTGACACCAACGAACTTCTCCCTTCGCGATTCTAGGCAAATGCTCTTGCTTCTGGGCTTCAGTGCCGTACTCCAGCAGGGTTGGTCCGATCATCGCGAGCCCCATCCCTGTATCCGGTGGTAACACCTTGAGTGCGGCCATCTCCTCCTGGAGGACTTTGTACTCCGCACCGCTCATGCCTGCACCGCCGTATTCTTTTGGCCAAAGTGGAGCGATCCAACCGCGCTCTGCACACCGCGCTTTCCAGAGCCTCGCGTCATCGTTATCGTATATTTCGAACGCCTCTTCAAAGTGCACCATCTTATTGCGCATACTTTGGGGGCAATTGGCATCCAGCCATTCGCGCGTCTCGTTTCTGAATGCTTGCAGGTCCGTGCTCACTTCACTCTATCCTTCTTATGTTTGTGCTTCTTATGTTTGTGCTTTTTCGATCAATGCCTACTTGAGGCTATTTCTTATTTCTTCCAAATATGTACGGGTGTGTTGCTTTTAATCTTTCTTTGTTTTGCTCAAAACACCCTCTCTGGAGACCGCATCAGCGCCGTCTAACAGCAAATTTTGGTTGATGCTCGACGCCACTCCAATGTTAATGAATTTTCTAGGTCGAGTCCCCTCTTTGGGGGTTGTCCGTCATTTTTAGGCCGACTTTAGGCCTTTATCCCTTTAGGCCGACCTTTTTTGGGGCCTTTTTTCCTAAGCTCGTTGCCCCTACTATACGACAATGATGGGGCAGGCGTTCAACCAACGCTTGTGAACTCAGATTAAACGGACCGGCCAACAATTGATTGCTTAAAAAGTTACTGATGGCTCTGCATATCCTTTGAGGGCCCTTTTGATCCTCCGCTGAGAGCTCTCCCTCAAGCTGACGGCTCTTTTCATCCTCCGCTGAGAGCTCTCCTTCAAGCTGACGGCTCTTTTCATCCTCCGCTGAAGGTTCTCCCCTAATCTGAAGACACTCATCCGCTAAGGGCTCTCATCCTTTGAGGGCTTTTCGGGGGTAGTGGATAGGAAATGGCTCGCGATATACCGCGCAATGGCATCGGCCACACTCAACGTCATTTGCTCGTCAACGTATTCTGGAAGCTGCTGGTAACCCTCGCCTCCGGTTGCTGTAAATGAGCCAGTCGCTAGCCTGTAGGTTCTGTCTGCTTGAAGCGGCTCACCATTGACCTTGACCGACTTTAGTTCAGCATCAGGCACCTCGCCCAAACGATAGACCATTGTGAGTCCCGAATAGTTGGGTAACCCATAGTCCCGTCTTAATCCCTGCTCAATCACTGATTGAAGGATGTGACCTGGGACGTCGAGCGTCGTCACGCGATCAATAAACGGGAACACATTCAACACCGCCTCTTTCGTGACGGGACCGGCTGCTAGGTCCGCTCGGAGCGCGCCAGGAGTGATCATTCCGATCTCTGCTTGTGCGGCTTCTCGGATCGCATCGGCCACCATCGAACCCATAGACGATTCGCGGTAGTAGCGCCTGACAATGGGCTCATGAAGGTCACCAACAACCTCGAGCAGGTCTGGATGTTCGCTTCTAGCCTTAGCGATGCGCTCGGCAACGCGCGCATCATCGATGAGTTCGTCAGCATTAACGACCTGAAGCCGCCCCTCTTTAAGACGCCACGATGAGCCCCTGTCCCGCTCCAACTCTAGAATACCGAGGTGCATGCCCTGCCCGTAGGTTTGCACGATCCATGTGCCTGTGCTCGGATGACGAACTGGCTTATCGAGTCCGTGGTCTGTGTGCCCTGCGATCAAGACATCCACACCACGCAGCGCGCCGGCGAGCGCATATTCTTCATCGATGCCGCGCTGAACTTCCGCATCGCGCTCCTTGTCTGTCTGCATCGGCGCTGTTCTACCTTGATGAGTAAGCAGCACAATAAGATCGACCTCGTTTCTCAGCTCGTCAATCCAGCCTTGGGCGATGGACTCAAGGGGCGCTATTTCTAGGCCCTCACGGTTCGCGGGCATCATCGTATTCATGAACGCATCAATCCCCATGAGCCCTATGACCCCAATGCTCACTTGGCCACGCCGGATTAGTGCATAAGGACGAGCAAAAGGTGCACCGCTTTCAAAGAAAATATTGGCGTTCAACACCGGATACTTGGCTCTTGGTAAGACTCGAAGGAGGGCCTGCCAACCGTATTCAAATTCGTGGTTGCCAAGAGTGATAGCGTCGTAACCCATGAGGCCGTACAGGTCGATTGCCAACCGCCCACTCGTCCGTTTCGAGAGGGCTCCAGTGAAGATATCGCCCGCATCAAAAAGAACTGTTGGCTGATCGGTGGCCCGCTCTTTGCCGATCAGCGTCGCGAGCTTCGCGATACCGCCTATGTGCTGCATATCGCTCCGCCAGAACGCCGGCAAGGGGTCCAGCACGCTCTCTATATCGTTGGTATACAAAATCTTGATTCGCTCGGGCGTAGAGGGAGCGGCAAAAACACTCGTGTTCGCAATCAAAAGCCAACCAAACAACGTAAGGGACCGAGTCAGGCCTCGACCCACCGCTGAGCATTGGCATAGAGAGAGAATCGATTGCACCGAAAGGTAGCTCCAGCAGTTAGTGATAATGTTCGGGTGTCTGCACACCAGAAGCATCAGGTCGTCCCTAGGGCCCTCCGGCTCATTGCGGTTGGTAGCCCGCCACCCAACATCCTGTTTTGATACGCGAGGCTCAGGGTAAACCAGCATGATCGAGCGGCTGATCTAGCGGCGATCAATGGGATGGGGACCGTTCGACGGCCTAACATCACTACAGGCCCCGACGCGCGCGAGACTACCGCGTTGATTTTAAGCGTCGCCTCTAGCCGGGTTCTTAGCTCGTAGCAAATCCCCGATAATCCGCCTCGGCCACCTCATCGCAAATCATTCGGTATGGACCCACGCCTGCCGCATAGGGCATAAAGATTCGCGGTTTACCTGGCACATTAGCCCCTAGGTACCATGACCCACCCTTAGGGAAGAGCGTGCCCTCAGCCACTTCCTGAACGTGCGATACCCAGGCTTCTTGAGCCTCTCGCTCTGCCTCAATGATCTGATGATCACTCGCATCCAGCCAGTCTAAACAGTCACAGATCCAATCTACGTGTTGCTCGATGGATACCATCATATTGGACAACACTGACGGACTCCCAGGTCCCGTGATCGTCCAAAGATTGGGAAAGTCAGCCATCATCAAGCCGAGGTAAGTCTTGGGCCCTGCCGCCCATTCGTCTTCTAGGCGGATGCCGTCTTTGCCTCTTATATCCATAGACAAAAGCGCGCCGGTCATCGCATCGAATCCGGTCGCAAGGACTAGCGTGTCGAGTGGCACATGCTCTGACTCAGTCTGCACGCCGGATTCAGTCACTCGAACGATAGGATCCTTCGCGACGTTTAGGAGCCGGACATTGCTTTTGTTGTAAGTTTCGAAGTAATCGATATCTACGCAAATTCTTCGCGTGCCGACCGGATGACTGGTGGGGCAAAGCGCTTCCGCGGTCTCAGGGTCATGGACAATGCTTCGAATCTTGTTGTGGATGAATTTCTGGGCGTAGTCATTCGCTGTTTGATTCATCAGGGTGTCGCCAATTGCTGCCATGAAGCGCGCTCCACCTCGCTGCCACGCGGCCTCAAGGAGCGCGTGCGCTTCGGATTCAGTCACTTCATCAAACAACGTCGGAGCCTCTACCGTGGCTTTAGGCTCAATGTCCAAATCGCCGAACCCGCTGCCGTTGCCAATCCGGTGGTTGTGGCGGTGAGCCGCATAATTGGCTTTAAAAGCGGCAACCCAGGCATTATCTAGGCTTGAATTCTTCGCAGGGACACTGAAGTTTGGCGTTCGCTGGAACACAGTGAGCTGCTCTGCTTCTGCAGCAATGACGGGGATGCTCTGAATGCCACTCGAACCGGTTCCGATGATGCCAACCCGCTGCCCTTTAAAGCTCACAGGCTCGTGCGGCCAGCGACTCGCCTGATAACGCACTCCCTCAAACGAATCCAGACCTTCGATTTCAGGAAGCTGGGGAACGGACAGGCAGCCCGTTGCCATGACGCAATGGCGCCCGGAGTAGCTCTCTCCCTGCTCAGTGGTGACAATCCATCGCGAATCATCACCATTCCACTCGGCGCCCGAGACTCTCGTGTTAAATCGAATATGCGGGCGAATACCAAACCGCTCAGCCACGTGGCGTGCGTAGTCCAGGATTTCAGCTTGCGGCGCATAGCGCTCAGACCAGGTCCATTCCTGCTCGAGCTCTGATGAAAAGGAGAAGGAGTACGCCAAGCTTTCTGCGTCACATCGAGCGCCCGGATACCGATTCCAGTACCAGGTACCTCCAACATCCGAGCCTTGCTCCAGCACGACGGCCGTTCGATTAGCTTTTAAGCATCGATGCATCAGGTAGAGTCCGGAAAACCCTGCTCCGACAATCACTACATCTAAATGCTTCATAATTGACGCCTCTATTACGCCTCAAGACTACCTTGATCAGGCGCTCCTTGCCACGCTCTGCAAATCCATTGTCAACGACTCAGCGCCATAGACGACTTGCCGGAACGAGAGCTAGCCCTTAGGTTTAAATGGTGGGCTACGCAAACCAGTGCAGAAAGAGGGAGTCACACAATGATGGATTGGATCTTTGGTCGATACTCAGCCATTAGTTTTAGCTTACTGATCGCACTGACGGCTGGTGGCTTATTTTTAATTGGCGCAGCACCAGTCATCGGACTGGTCATTGCTCTCATCTTTTTCAGCATCTTTCTGTTCGGCGTTTACGAGCACCAACAGAAGGATTCGGGCATCAGGGCCAACTTTCCCATTCTTGCCCGAGCCCGATTCTTCTTCGAGAGCTTTCGCCCCGAACTCAGACAATATTTTTGGGAAGATGACGACGACGAGGTGCCCTATTCGCGCAATCAACGCGATATGGTGTACCAGAGAGCGAGGGGCGAGCTGGCTGCGAGACCGCTAGGCACCATCAAGGATGTATACGAAGAAGATTACGACTGGCTAAACCACTCGCTGAGGCCCATAGACATCCATCAAGCGGATTTTCTTACAACGGTTGGACTTGGCGAGGCGGCTTACGACATCTCACTGCTCAACATCTCGGGTACTTCTTTTGGCGCACTCTCCCCACCAGCCATTCAAGCATTGAACGCTGGCGCGTCGCTTGGCGCCTTCGCGCACAATACGGGCGAGGGCTCTTTATCAAAATACCATCAGGCTGGCGGCGGCGACCTAATCTGGCAAATTTCCACTGGATACTTTGGTTGCCGTGATGAGAAAGGGAACTTTGATCCTGAGCAGTTTAAATCCAAAGCCTCGCTCCCTCAGGTCAAAATGATCGAGATCAAACTTTCGCAGGGGGCTAAACCAGGTCACGGCGGGATGCTTCTAGGCAGTAAAGTGACAGATGAGATCGCAGAGACCAGACGCATCCCCGTCGGAAAGGACTGTATCAGTCCAGCCCTCCACTCAGCGTTTAGCACGCCAACTGAGCTGCTTGATTTCGTCGAGCAGTTGCGCATCGACAGCGGAGGCAAACCCGTGGGCCTTAAGCTTTGCATCGGCCATCCCTGGGAGTTTCTCGCAATCGTCAAAGCTATGGTGAACAAACAGCGATTTGTTGACTTCATCACTGTTGACGGATCTGAAGGAGGAACCGGTGCGGCACCAGCCGAGTTCACCGACAATGTCGGACACCCGCTGGATGATGCACTCATATTTGTTGACAACTGTCTAGTCGGCGCAGGTATTCGAGAGAGAATCAAAGTCGCCGCAAGCGGCAAAATTGTGTCCGCTTATGACATCGTCCGCCACTGCGCTCTCGGTGCAGACTGGGTAAACATGGCTCGGCCATTTATGTTCGCTTTGGGTTGTATCCAAGCAAGAGACTGTGCGTCAGGCCGATGCCCCACGGGCATTGCAACCATGGATCCAGGGAGGTATCGCGTCTTAGATGTTGGCCAAAAAGCCCAACGGATCGCGAACTTTCATCACAACACGCTCAAGATGGTTGGCGAAATGGTCGGCGCAGCCGGGGTTTCACACCCCATACACTTAACCCGCAGGCATATTGTAAGACGACTTTCTTCCA
>CAJXDD010000080.1:0-10700 GCA_913052075.1 uncultured Gammaproteobacteria bacterium | reverse complement strand
ATCCCTGGGACTTGTGGATACTCATTGCAAACGAGGTTTCATGTTGGGGCAGCGCCGACGTGGGAACTGTCCGAACCGAGTCTTTATCCCGAAATATCACAACAAAGCGCTCTTCAGCCTCAGGATCGAAGCCAGCTTCATAATGACGAGTGCTGACGCAAATACCAAGGTCCCCGTTAGCCAGGCGTAAAGAGTGGTCGTTTTCAGTGATCAAAATGGGACGGCCGTGGTAATGCAATTGTCCAAAGGACTTCCGCCCAAGTTGCTCGAGCCAGCGCTCCATCATCTGATTGATTTGGGAGACGCCCATCGGGCCTGCATGATATGGCGTTAGGATTCGCTGCAACTCAAAGCCTGCTAACAGTCTCACCGCTGCGACTTCATCGAGCGGGCGTGTTAACTCCTCGAGGTAGCGTTCAAAGCTAAGTTGAAGGGTTGTTTCAGCGAAGGCCTCGATAGGTCTGACCCAAGACGCGCTATCTTGTTCACGGGATGCCTCGCCCTTAGTCATCATTTCGCTAGCGAGGCGAGCAATGTCACTGCCGGCCCCGAAGCGAAAAGACTCCGTTAGCCTAATGGAACGAATGATAGGGCTGCCTTCTCGAGTAAACGTTTGCGAGAACTGTAGGAGCTCACTGAATGGGCTGCCAACCTCGATTGCCGGCAGCTGCGCTTGATCGCCTACTAAAATGAGTCGAGCGCCAGGGGCAAGGGCGCGAATGATTAGATAAAACATCGACAGATCAATCATCGACGCTTCGTCGATAAATAGGTAGTCGGCGGGTAGAGGGTGTTGCTCGTCATACTTGGATTGTGCTCGACCCCGTCGCAAGTCAAGCAGTTGGTGAAGGGTCTGAGCAGTTAGGCGCTGGCTATCCCCATTGGGTTCTGATTGAAGCGTTTCCCTGAGTCGAGCCGCTGCCTTTCCGGTGGGTGCAGCCAAAAGGATCTGTGCATTTTCATGAGTCGCTTGAATGAGAGACACGGCAGACCGAATGAGCGTGGTTTTTCCAGTGCCCGGGCCTCCTGTGATCAGGGTGTGAGGACAATTAACGCAGGCCAAAATGGCTTCGCGTTGCTCGCCCGATAGCGAGTCAGGCAGGGTGGAGTGCTCGTCTAGTGAAGGTGTGGGTGCGAGCGGTCCCATCATTTCTGCCCGACTGATTAGGCGCGCTGCGATGCCTCGCTCGGCATTAAAGAATCGCCTGAAGTAGAGTTTTTGCTCGTAGTAGACCAGTGGTTCTGAGACGTCCTCGGGACTCAGGTTGATACTGCGCAGCGCTTTGTCTTGCAAGTCATCCACAATCTCGATGAAGGCGTGCCCGTCTTCGTGAGCACTAAGCAGACGAGCAACAAGGGGTGACCAGGCCACTTGTTGGTTGACTCGACGCGCTAGAAACTCCGTTAGGGCAGTTTCAAGAAAAGGATGAAAGCTACTGGGCATAAGAGATCTTTTTTGACACGTCGACAATGGCGGCCGGATCAGGTCGACAGAAGAATACGCCAGTGTTCGATTGGTGAGACATACCACGGAGAAACAAGTAGAGAACACCACCGAATCGCTTACGAAAGGATTCGCCTGGATGGCGCAGTGCCAAGTACTTTTCAAGCGCTATCGCGTAGATCGCGTACTGCAAATCATAGTCGTGGTCTTTCATTGCGCGCTCTAATCGAGAGGGCGCGTAGGGTTCAAGCCCCGTGCCTAGATGATTACTTTTGTAATCGACAATGTAGTAACGCTCATCATGTTTGAACACAAGATCGATACTTCCCGTCATAAATGCGGCTAGCTTTGGGCTTCGCATGCCGTCTAGTCTCGTTCGATCGAGAAAAGGCAGCGTGCTGAGGGTGTCGACTTGGCTTACAGGGAAATGAAACTCTAACTCGTCGAGCCTTGTCTCTCGTGTAATGTTCTCAAGACAGAATCCGTTATCGAGTAATGGGGCGCGCATGATGTTATGGAGCCAATCCCGCAGTAAAGCCTTATCTCGCGTTGTTGAGATTTGAAAGATCTGCTCAAACTGCTCGACGACCTGAAGCTGATCATTGATTGGGCGAGTGAAATCAAGATGTTCTAACAGCGCGTGAACGTGGATGCCAAACGTTGTCCCTTTGGGTAGCCCATCGGCGAGAAAGTGGGCCATATCAGCGCTAGCAGGTGAATCGATACTGATGAGCTTCTCACTAGGCTCGTCCGTCAACCCTGATGCATGAGCGGGTAAGTGCGTTGTTAGGTGACGTGAGAGACCGGTGTAGCTTAAAACCCTTGGTCCATTGTCGCTGATCCTCGGGATGACCCTCTTAGAGATAGGTGGTGGATCGGAGGTGATTTCATGGTGATACGGCCCTTCTCTTTCGGGGTGGATCGCAAACAAGTGACTCGGGAGGTGCCCTAGGGCCTCGATTAAGTTGTCTTGCTCAGACAGTCCGAGGAGCTTAAAAAATGGGGGACGATGCTCGGTCTTGGCTGCTGTCTTTGCCTCCGTTGCATAAGAAGGCAACCCAAGAATCATGAGCGACTTAGCGCGAGTCAATGCAACGTAAAGGAGCCGCATCTCCTCTTCCTCAGCTTGTCGATCCAGTGCAGCAATAAGATCGCTGGATGACTCGACTACGATTTCTGCGCTCGACGCAGACGAATCGGGAGTCTCGATGATGCTTGAGCGCGAGCGCTTGGTAGGTTTGCTACTAAAATTGGCAAAAGGCAGGCAAACCGCCTCAAATTCAAGCCCTTTCGCAGCATGAATGGTCATGATTTGAATCAGGTCTTCATCGCTCTCAAGGCGCTGGATGGTCTCGTCGGCGTGCAACGATTCATCGGATGCGTAGTCGTCGGCCAGCCAATTGATTAGTTGCTGCTTGGAGGCAAGCGCGTGTTGACGTCTTCCCAGGCATTCGGCGAGGTGTCTTAAGTCAGTTAAAACTCTTGCGCCCCCGTCAAGCGCTAGCCAGACACTCGCTAGCTTTTGATCGGCGATCAGTTGATGTATCGCAGCGTCGACTCCGATCTTCTCCCAGGTTTCTCCCCACTGTCTGAACTGCTCGTAGTAGTGCTGTTGCTTCTTCTCTGAATGTCGGATGTCGAGCAGTTCTGCATAGTCAAACTGAAAGAGGCGCGTTGCGATAGCGCTCATCATCGTTCGAAAATGCCTGGGGCGTAGGATGGCGCTCAGTATCAATACGAGATCCTGGGCAACGGGTGTGTCCATGACGCTCTGCCTAGATCGATAGACGCTTCTCAATCCCAACTCAGCCAGGGTGTCTTGCATAAGCTGCGCTTCGCTTCGATTACGAACTAGAATAGCGAGCTGATGGGCGCCAAGTGGCTTTGAGTCTGATGGAGAGTCAGCGTTCGCAAGCTCAATTCGATCAGGACCCCGAAAGAGCCCTGCGATGGCTTTCGCTGCTGTGGCCGCTAGGCGCTCGTTGGATGTTCGCTGGTCGCTTGCCTGACTTGAATCAATAACAAATCTGCACGGTGCGATCGGGCGCTCTCTCTGCAAAACAGGGTTGCTCGGAGCCTTCTCACTGGGCAATGAAGGAAAAAAGCTGATCGACTCATCCTGAGAAAACGACTTGTTTGCGCCGAACAGGTGATTGACCGCTTCCACGATGGAAACACTTGACCGCCAATTGGTATCGAGTCGGTGCTGTTCCTGGCTCTGATGAGCGGCTCTCAGATAGGTATTGATGTCAGCGCCGCGAAATCGATAAATGGCTTGCTTGGGATCGCCGATAAGCACTAGGTTTCGCGAGTCTGGTTGCGATGCGATGGTCTTGAATAGGGTGTACTGCTGGTCGTCGGTGTCCTGAAACTCGTCGATAAGCATGACTGGATAATGATTGGCGAGGTCGCGTGCTAACTGTTTATCGTCCCGAAGGCTCTCTACCACGCGAGGAATGAGATCATCGACGCCCAGTCTTCCCTCTCGAAAAGTTAGTTTTTTGCGTTCTGAGCGGAATGCGTGCCATACCTGCGCCACGTGCCCGGCTTGGTAAAAAGGGATCTGCTGACGTAACTCGTGAACTTCATCAAACAAAGTGAAGATGGGGTGCTCGGGTGGTTGCCCGCCTTTCTTAGTGACGGCCGTAAGGGCGGATCTGCGCCAGATGCCCCACCGCTCGTCGGATGGCAAAAGCGCTGCGCCCTCGGCGAGTTGGGTCATCAAATGGCGCTGCTTATAGGCCTTACGGCTTTGCATTAGATCACTGGTTTCGATGAGTGAGCAAAGGTCTTGGTTAATCCAAGTGGCTTTGATCTCCTGCATCAGTGCAGACAGTCGCTCCGGAAGTTCCGTGACGTGTGGAATAGGGAGCACAGTGAGCTTACTTCGAGAAAGCAGGGCCGCAAGTGATTGACGCATGGCCTCTGGGTTTTTCCAGATTGTTAAGGCAATTTCTTGTTCTAAGGGTGGTAGTGACAGCACGTGAAGGCGGAAGAGGTCTTCGGCAATGCGTACAAGGTCCGCAGATTGGTCGGTTTCAATCGCGAGATTGGGAGGAACGCCGATGGCGATATTGTGGCTCGCGAGTACTTGGCTGCAGAAGCCATGAATCGTGTAAACCGAGGCTTCATTGAGCGTGAGGGAGGCGCGACGAATTCGGTTGAGATCCAGACGCAGATTGGCAGAGGCGTCGATACACGATTGGATCATTGGATCACGGGATTCCGACTGCTCGAAGGCAAGCGCGGCGTCACGCAAGAGTTCGCTCAAGCGATGATTTAGTTCCTGAGTTGCGGCCTGGGTAAAAGTAACAACCAGTATTTCTCTGATGTCGTAGGCGCGCCCGTCGTGAGAAGCCTGCCCGATTAGCAGCCGGAGTATGATCTGCATCAGCGTGTAGGTTTTGCCGGTGCCTGCGCTGGCTTCGATCAGATGCTGGCCAGCTTTGAACGGGAAATCGATCATTTGGCATCCCACCGGTCGAGGAGTGGCTTGAAGAAGGGTTCAAGCTGTTCGGCAATCTGAGGAATCTGATCGAGGTCTCCGTCAAGCCTCACCCAGTAGGGGTCAGTTTGCTCCTGAAACGCTGCAGCATTCGCCCATTTCGTGCGCGCTTGGGCTAATGCGCCTTCTCGGCCTTCACCCTTGTGCCGCGCTCTCAGATAAGACCAGGCCGATTCGATGGGGAAGAAGATTGGGGCGGTGGATGAGCTTTGGTACAAGCTAACGAGTGAAGCGAGTGCATTGTGAGCATTACGCTGACCGATCGCAGCAAGCGGCTTGGTCTCGATACCGCTGGCGGTGGCCCCTACTAATGACGCTTGCAGGGGCTGCCCTGCAGCGTTCAGGAGCAAATGGGCAATCCATGGCCGCATCGTCTGTTTAATCGACCAGCGTCCCGCTCGAGTGTAAAGATGATCCTCTTCACCGATGTTGGGGCAGATCATCGACACGGTAACCCTGTCGACCTTGTACTCAATGGGGAAGGGTTTGCGCGATTGCGCGAGTAGTGTATCTGCCATTTGCTGGGCAGTGCGTAGTAAGTTGCTCAGTTGCCGTTCGCCCCATTCACCTTCGATGGCCATCCCTTGTTTGATGAGTAGTTTTGTCAGAGTGCTCAGCTCGACGCCATCTAGCAGTGCCTCAAGGGATCGATCAATGACTTGGAAGCGATCTAGCGCATCAAGGTCAAACGGCTCGCTCTCAGGGTGAATGTGGTCGTAAATTTGCAGAGAAGCATTTAACTGATCGTCAAAAAAGTACTTAGCGCTGTGCTGCGCAAATTGAATCAGTGACTCGCCGGAGATGGTTGCCGTTTCTCTAGCCTGCATCGGATCGGCTTCTGCGTAATGCGCTAACGGCTCGTTAAACCAGTCAGATCGATATGTCACTAGTTCACCCGATCGATATCGGTCCGAAAACGGCTGAAGCGGGTGCTCCACCGCGTTCAGCGCCCAACCATAGCTCGACAGAAAATGAGTCAGTTCGCTGATGACGAGACTTGGAGGAAACCGACTGTTATCTCGAACATCTCGGCCGAGATAGGACAGGTATAGCGAGTCCTTGGCAGCATTGACCGCTTGTAAGAAGAGATAGCGATCGTCATCGGGCATTGATCGATCGCCCAGTCGTCGTGGCGTCTGCTCCAACAGATCAAATGACGGGCGTTTTCGAATCCTTGGAAAGGCGTCGTGGTCCAAGCCGAGGATCATGACATGGCGAAAGGGGATACCGCTTAGCGGCGCCAGAGTGGCAAAAGTGATGCCGTTTTGTTGGCTGTGCATTAAACCCCGAGATTCCTCGAGCTTCTCTTTGAACCAAGCGGATATCCAATCTTGAGCAATGGCGTCATCAAAAGCCGCCTCGGTCAAAAGCCGGGCCCATTGGTCTATGGTTTGCTGGATGGTTTGTTGCGCGAGGGTATCAGAGGCTTCGATATCGAACCACTCGTCCAATAGGCGATACAATCGGTCAACCCACTCGCTTGTGCTCGCGGGAATTGAAAATTGCGCTCTGATTCGCTTGATGCCTGCAACGAAACTGAGCAGCTTTTCAAAGGTCTCTGTCTCATGGCTCGGTATGTTGATGGCTGCACAATCGCTGATTAGCTCGCCTTCTGCTCCCGAGAGATAACCTGCGATCATTCGGTCCAAACCGAATGACCAGGTAAATTGATCGGTTGCGGGAAGATTCCACAACGAAGCTTTGGATTGGCCATCCCATTCGAATTGAACCGAAGACTCCTCCAGCCATCGCTCGATGAGCGTGACATCGGCTGGTGTTAGATTAAAGCGGCGCTGTACCGAGGGGTTATGTAGAACTGCTAACACCTCACTAAAGGCTAATCTGGAACTTGGGAGCCGAAGTAGTTGCAAGAATATCGGGATGATCGATGAATGAGCAGTAGAGGCTTGGTCGACAATCGTAAAGGGGAGTTTGTCGCCGAAAACCGCTTCAATATGAGGCACGTAGTCGTCAATGTTAGGTGCCAAGACAATGGTTTGGTCGAGCGTATTTGGATCGCGCTCAATACGCTGATACAGCGCATCGAGTAGCACTTCGCACTCTCTGAGTCGACTGTGGCAGATGTTGAGTTGCACCGAATCATCGACGTTTCGATGCACATCGGAGGGTGATTCAATCTGGGGAATAGCATCGACTAGGGATCGTTTGAGCCAGCTGAGTGTGGTGTCAGCGGTGGGCCGATCAAACATCTCAATCGTGGCGTCAGAGCCGCCTAACGTCAGTCGCTCGTGGAACTCCTGTCCCAAGCGCCCCCAGGCTGTCAGCAGCGGATGCCCTGCATCGAGATATAAAAGGTCCGGGTCGACTCCTTGATTCAGCGCATCCAGCTTCTGTCGTTCTTGCTCTCTCATGGAGAGAAGGTCGCCCCAGTATTGCTCGCACGGATTGAGAAAGTAGAGTGCCACTGGGACGAGTCGACTCATGGCTTCAAACACTTCGAGTTGCATTGGGGCGAGTGTGCTTAATCCAAACAGGCTAATTCGTGACGGCAGCGGGTCATCGGTTGAGTGGTTGATTAGTGATTGCATCAAGCGTTGGTGAAGGATCGCTCGGTGATTGCCGGCAAGCAGCGGGTCACGCTCAGCCAGTGTGCGCCAGAGTTTGGCTTGCCAATCCGCATCCGCATGATCAACAGGCTGCTCTCCATTCTGCCAAGCAAGTATCCACTCTGGTCGATAAAGCAGGTAATTTTCGAAGACTGAGCCAATCTGCTGGGCAAGACTATATTGGGTGCTTTGGGACTTTGGCGCATTCGCAAGGTAGTCGCGAATGATGGGGCTCTCGATAGTATTAAGCACCTTGAAGGTCCTTACCGCGAGCGCTTCCCGGTCAAGCGATTCCGAGAAGTTATCTGCGGTTTGAGACTGATAGAGGTCCCATAGGAAATGGGCGGGCAACTTTAGATTAAGGTTCGCGGCAATACCGAGACGTTCCGCGATGCCCCGTTTTAACCACTGTCCTACTCCAAGGCTCTGAACGAGGATAGTTTCTGGTTCGAAACCATCAATGGGGGAGCGAATGTCCTCACACAGGCGCGTCGCGAGCGAATTTAGATCGTTTGATTGAACGAGCGTTAGCATGTCGTTATTCGCGTTTAATTGTTACCTGCCTCTGGTAGCATCAGTATAGCTTTCAGGACCAGCGCTCAGTAGGCCCCTAGACAGAGGTCTCTGCGATCCGGGGCGAAAGGCTAGGCTCGAGCGACGGTAGCCGGCCCAGGACCAGGCGTGCAACTAATATTGCGGTACACTACAGACATCTAGGTGCCCAGCGATGGTTGGCGCGATGGCCATACACTATAGCTATCGCGATAAAAGCTATAGCCATAAAGAGCTCTCGCAATAAAAGCGCGAATCACTGAGGAAGCGCACCGCTCGCCGCCTAGTGACCGGTATACGCTACGGTCGATGGAAATCCACCATCCACATGCATTGTTGAGGGCATTCGATGAATATGAATTCGGTCATAGTTCACCCTTACGATATTGAATTGGAGCACCTCAATGTCGCGGATCCCGCGATCTTTCAGGCCGGGCAGGAAGAAGCCTATTTCAGGCGATTAAGGGATGAGGCGCCGCTGCATTATTGCCAAGATAGTGCCTTTGGGCCTTATTGGTCAGTGACGCGGTATGCGGACATTATGGCGGTGGATACCGATCATGCGCGTTTTTCGTCAGCGGGTGGGATCACCATTGGCGGTGCGGGGGGTACCCCGATGCCCCCCAAGACAGAATCAGAGCAACAAGGCCCGGAGTCCCGTCCACAATTCGATGGTTTTGGTATGTTCATTGCCATGGATCCGCCAAAGCATGACCTTCAGCGAGCGACAGTCGCCAGTGTCGTTGCGCCAAGGAATCTAGCAGTGCTCGAAGGGCTTATTCGTGAACGTGCGGGCTCCATCTTAGACAGTCTACCTTTGGATGAATCGTTTGATTGGGTGGATCGTGTGTCTGTCGAGCTGACAACCCAGATGTTGGCGACGCTGTTTGATTTTCCATTTGAGGATCGCCGTAAACTGACTAGGTGGAGCGATGTCGCTACGACCCCACCTGGTATGGGATTAACGGAAACTCAGGAACAGCGCCGCGCAGAATTAATTGAGTGCCTCGAATATTTCACTAAGTTGTGGGAGGAGCGTCAGCAATCAGCACCCGCGAATGATCTGATCTCGATGCTCGCCCATGGAGAGTCCACCAAGCACATGGCGCCCATGGAATTCCTGGGCAATTTGCTGCTGCTGATTGTCGGTGGCAATGACACCACCCGAAACTCGATTTCTGGTGGTGTGCTAGCCATGAATGAGTATCCCGGGGAGCTCGACAAGGTAAAAGCAGCGCCGCAACTGATTCCTAATATGGTGTCAGAGATTATCCGTTGGCAAACGCCACTCGCCCACATGCGGCGAACAGCGACTGAGTCAGTAGAAATGCATGGGCAGCAGATTGCGGCTGGCGACAAGGTCGTGATGTGGTACGTCTCAGGGAATCGTGATCCACGTGTGATTGAGCAAGCCCACCAGTTCAAAATTGATCGACCTAGAGCGAGACAACATCTCGCATTTGGGTATGGTATTCACCGCTGCATGGGAAACCGCCTCGCAGAGATGCAACTTCGTGTGCTGTGGGAGGAAATGTTGGAACGGTTCGAGTTTGTTGAGGTCGTAGCAACCCCAGAGCGTTCCTACTCTACGTTTATCCGTGGCTTCAAACGGCTTGAAGTTAGATTACACCCTCGCTAGCCCCCGAGACGAGGAGCTAATGAAAGAGGAAGGGGTCGAAAACGGTCATGGTGCAGCCGAGTGGCTTGACACGCGAGGGTCCGCAATTGCTCCTATCATTACTCCTTGGGTCAGCCTTGATCAGCTCGATTCCGTTGCCGAGGGTGTCTTTGATGAGGCCATTCGACAGGATGAGGCCAGGGCCTTCTTGAAAGATCCTAGCCATATCATGATGTTAGCCATTGAAGACGAAATGGTGGTCGGCATGGCAAGTGGTGTGGTGATTCGGCATCCGGATAAATTGCGAGAACTCTGGATTAATGAAGTGGGAGTGGCGGATCGTGCACGAGGCAACGGACTTGCTCAACGATTGGTGCAGGGTTTGTTTGATTGGGCCGTTGGGCGAGACATTCGCACAGTCTGGCTCCTTATGGATGCGGATAATAAGGTGGCGGCCAGGAGTTATGCGAAGGTGGAACCCGCTGGGCGTTCAGCGCCCGCCATGATGCTGGAGTGGTCGTTATAGCGAGAGGCGGTAGGCAAGCATATGGTCTTGCAATGCGATGAACAGAAGGTCCTCTAGCGCGCGAGACAAAAGAGCGATGCAGGCGCGTGATGAAAACGAGCCGGATGGGCAGAATGGACAGGAGCAGATGTGGATGCAGGAAATAAAGCAGCTGTGGCGCAAGATCAATAAGTGGCGCAAAACCGATCAGGGGCACGTGAGCGACTCGCAAACCGTTAGCGCGCCACTCGTGGGTTTATTCGTGCTTGCCTTTTGCTTCGCAATGCCAGTGTCCGCCGATCTCTCGCAGGTTGAATCACGAATTGCTGAAATCGCAAAACAACAAAAGGACCCCGCGGTTGCCCTGCTAGAGGAAGTGGTCAATATCAATAGCGGTACGATGAATCTTGCCGGAGTTAAAGCGGTGGGCAAGGTGTTTCAGCGGGAGCTGGACGCACTTGGGTTTGACACGGTGTGGCACGATATGAGCGCCGTGAACCGATCGGGCC
>CAJXDD010000079.1:0-10839 GCA_913052075.1 uncultured Gammaproteobacteria bacterium | reverse complement strand
TTGTTGTCACCCTGGGCCTGGGCCATGGGCTTTCTTTGGCCACTGGCTACTCAAACGCTTATTGCAGCCGAATTAATGGCATCGGGCCCCACGACATGGGCTGTTGGAGCAGTCATCGCCTTAGCACTTGCGCTCATCGCGCACTTTAAAGGGAGCTGGATATGGATCAAGTAGTCAACCGTAATCTAGATGCGCTCACTGATGAGGAGCTCGACATTCTTGAGCGCCAAATTGCAGACAAATATATGCGGATCGTGCCATGGGGAGCCGTGGTATGGGGTATCAGCAATTGTCTCTTTTTTTTCTCGCTGTTCCCGCTGGTCCTTGCGGGTTTGATGCCGCTTTGGCTGGCCTTCCCAATTGCCACGCTCAGCCTTATGTTGGCTTACCTTCCCTCTCATGAAGCCCAACACGGCATCATTGGGCGCAAAGGCACAAAACTGCATTGGCTAAACGAACTGCTGGGTCACATATCTCCACTACCTCTCATGTCATCCTACCACGTGCTTCGAGCAACCCACATGGAGCATCATCGACACTGCAACGATCCTCAGCTCGACCCAGACTATAAGATTCATGCAAAAGACGGTTGGGCATTCCTCGCCCAGCACATCAGAAATCTCCAGCCGGGCTCTGAGGAAGGCGCCGCCTATGGGGAGTGCCTCGAACGGATTGGCGAATCGAGATTAATGATACACCAGGTGATATACCAGCTGGTCTACCTCGCCATTATGTTCACCCTGGCTTGGACTGGCTACGCCGTCGAGGCAGCGCTCATTTGGTGGATACCAAAAATCATTGCCGGCATTCATTTACGTTACTACCTTTCCTGGGCGCCGCATCATCCTGCAGAACTGCAAGGCCGCTATCTTGATACACACGCATTTAAATCAAAGCTTGGCAATCTTTTCTCGGCAGGCATGCAATACCACATCGTTCATCACCTTTACCCTCGGATACCGCTCAGCCTGACACCAGCCGCTTATCGTGAATTGCGACCCATTTTAGAGCGTCGCGGTTGTGACCTTGGTGATATGTGAGAGACCCGATTTAAACCGGCCTCAGTAAGTAATCGTTGCCTTGGGCTTCGGTTCGGATAGCGCAGCCAAGGCGACCTGAAGGAAAGTGCGAGCTCGCTCGGGGTATGACCCAGCGACCTCACACCGTTATTATTTGAGGCGAAGAACACAGGAGCCAATCGCTCGAACCCAAATAGGGAACGCTTTCTCATTTCGAAGGCCGAGTTCAGCGCCCAGCAGACGGAACGCAACTCTAGCAAAAGCTAATAGGAGATCGAAATTAGCGAACAAGATGGGCCTTAAACAAAGGCTCAAATTCAATTAAAGAAAGAATGGGCAGACCTATGACCGATACGCAATTTCACCCCACCGCTTGCAACCTCTGTTATGCCAACTGCGGCGTACTGGTCCAACTCGATGACACTGGAACCCAAATCGTGAAAGTTAGGGGTGATAAGGCTCATCCCATATCCAAGGGCTATACCTGTAATAAAGCAGCGCGCATCAATTACTACCAAAACGGTAAAGATCGACTGACAGCTCCCCTTCGCCGCAGGAAGGATGGCTCCTTTGAGGAAATTGATTGGGACACGGCTATCGCTGAGGTCGCAGGGGGATTCTCGAAAATCAAGCGCGAATTCGGCGGTGATAAAATCATGTACTACGGCGGAGGTGGTCAGGGTAATCACCTCGGAGGTGCCTATAGCGGCTCGGTTCGTCAAGCGCTCGGTATGAAATATCAGTCGAACGCACTTGCACAAGAGAAAACTGGAAAGGCCTGGACCGCCCAGCGGGTATTGGGCGGAGGCTGGCACGGAGATTTTGAAAATTGTGATGTTGCTGTGATCGTTGGCAAGAACCCATGGCAATCCAATGGCATGCAACGAGCACGCGTAGTGATGCGAGATATCTCAAAAGCTTCAGACCGAACCCTGATTGTCATGGATCCAAGGCTTAGCGAGACCGCCGAACTTGCTGATATCCACTTGCCAGTTAAACCAGGCACGGACGTCTGGTGCATCATGGCCCTGCTTGGCTACATGGTTCAAAACGGCCTCGCCAATATCGATTGGATACACGCCAACACGACAGGCTACGAACGTATTCTAAATCAGTTGAAAGAGGCTGATGTCGAAGCGTACGCGGCATTTTCAGGCATAAATATGACACTCATTATCCAAGCAGCTGAGGCACTTGCCTCTACTGACAAGATTGGGGTTTATGAGGATCTGGGTATTGAAATGGCTCCCTACTCCACCTTATGTACCTACCTGAACATGCTGATTTTTCTTATTCCTGGCAGTTTTGGTAACGAGGGTGGGATGCACCTCACTACTGGCCTCGCCAATGTCACAGAGGGAAGCGGCACTGGCGCGAGTGCCATTGATGAGGAAGGATATGAAAAGGGCTATAAAACAACTCCGGTAACGGGCGCGCGTATTATTAATGGTCTAATGCCTTGTAACTCGATTCCCGAGGAGATTCTTGCCGATCACCCTGACCGGTTTAGGGCCATGCTGGTCGAAAGCGCGAATCCAGCACATTCTCTCGCGGACTCCCAGAAGTTCAGAGAGGCATTTGAAGCTCTGGACTTTTTGGTAGTTATTGACGTCGCTATGACTGAGACCGCCATGCTCGCAGATTACATACTTCCAGCCAGTTCTCAGTACGAGAAATACGAAGCGACCTTTTTCCCACATGAATTTCCAGAAAACTTTTTCCATTTACGTAAGCCCATGATCGAACCAAAGCCAGGAACGCTGGCTGAGCCTGAGATGCATGCCCGGCTGGTTGAGGAGCTAGGAGTTTTCGAGGATGGTGAACTAACCACCCTATCTGACGCAGCATCTTATGGGCTTGATACATTTTCAGTTGCGATGCAAGAGGCGATGCTAAGCAATCCAAAAATCGCCCATTATTTGCCCTACGTTCTCTACCGAACGCTCGGACCGAGCCTACCTGACGGCGCTGCCGCCGCCGCTGGGCTTTGGGGTCTTTGCTCCAGACTGGCAGTGAGCAACCCTGAGGCCGTTCGCGCCGCAGGGCATGAAGGCGAGGGCATGTCACTCGGGAACAACTTGTTTCAATCTATCTTGAACAGCCCCTCAGGCCTGATTATTTTAAAGCTGGCGGTCGGTGACGCGAGTCAATGGCGTCACGCAAATAGGAAGATCAATTTATTGATGGGTGAGATGAGCGATGAGATCGACTACCTCAAGCAATTCAAACTCCCTGAACGGACTGATGAATTCCCACTCGTGCTTTCTGCGGGAGAGCGACGCCTATACACCGCCAATACGGTGGTGAGGGACCCGGACTGGATGAAAAGTAACAATCCCGCCTCTCTCTTTGTTCACCCGAGTGATGCGGCAAAGCTCGGAATCGAAGAGGCCGGACGTGCCAACCTCGTCACCAAGCGCGGCAAAGCCCAGGTGCTCGTGGAGCTCGATGATCGACTACAAGAAGGCAGTATCGCGCTTCCTAACGGGTTGGGCCTCGTCTACCCCAATGCCAAAGGGGAGAATGAACAGTTTGGCGTTGCGCCCAACGAACTCACCGACTTAGATGATCGAGACCCTTGGTTTGGGACACCCTGGCACAAGTTCGTTCGAGCAAGACTCGAGGCCATTTAACTTCTTGGTCCACCGAGCCATTGATCTCTCCCCGCCTGGTCACTCACCTGCCTCGGCGGTTACAGCGGTCCCGACAGACTACGAAACTTAGTCTTCATGGCGAGGGCCGATCTCCTCAAAAACCCAAACTCGACCGGTCTTTTTATTTAGCGCATCACTTTGCTCGCGCTCTGACCGTGTTTCGTTGAGCCGGTCAATTACCGCCTGTGCGGACTCACCCTCGGCCTCGTATGCCGCCAAGTAGGGCAATGGGCAGGCCTCGCCCACTTCGCTTGCGAGCTTGAACCGCTGAGCCGATTTCCAGCCTGTGGACTCAATCACCTCATCCAGATGGGTGTGCTCGTAATACTCATTAAAGCGAGTTTCATTACCCTCTGTAGGTTCCGTTAACACCAGCACCAAATAACGGTTGCTCATTGCACTTACTCCCTTGAGATTCGCTGACAGTCGCACCAACTCATCCATCGATTCTCTGTTTCACTTCTGTTGCTTTAAAAACGCCACATCTTAAACTTGTGGAGGTCGATACACGTCAAGACAAGTGACGTAGAGGGTTGCCGAAGTGAAACGCCCCGATTTGACACTCTCTCGCCTCTTTGAAACTGCCACTCTGAGTTGGCACCCGCTCCTGTTCATTACTATCGCTTTTTACGCCCAGCTCGTCTTTTTGCAATCCTTCGCACTAGCGGCCGCCAGCTCAAAAGACCTTGTTAAAGGCACCGCCGATACTCCATCTGCTCTACCCTCCAGCATCACAATCGAGAGCTGGATATCATCCGAACTCCATCCCATGAGCGACAAGTGGTACACCGATCCTTGGCCTGAAACTGATATCCGCTACCGCTTAACCGAGCAGCCCCCTCTGGAGTGGAGGGGGCTGAAAAACATGGGAAAGGCGACGGAAACGGTCTTGATCGACTCCTCGACCACTTACCAAACGATATTAGGCATTGGGTCATCGCTCGAACATACCACCATTTATGCCATACGAAAAAATAAAACGCGGCCACAGCAAAGAGCAATACTGAAATCATTGATTTCGCCTGATGAAGGTATTGGCATGAACCTTTTTCGCATCGAGATCGGTACATCCGACTTCTCTGATGGAACGAAAGCGAGTCCACCACCGCTTTACAAAAAAGGTTGGTTCAGCTTAAAAGATGCACCAAACGCCCCCTTTAGCATCGACCGTCCTCTCAGCCTTGGCATCATCGACACGCTAAAAATGGCCATCGAGGTCGGCGAGGCGACAAAAAATCCAATCAAAATATTTGCCTCGCCATGGAGCCCGCCCGATTGGATGCGTGCGAAACAGTCGATGGTCCAAGGTGGCCCAATCAAGCGAAGTATGTTGGATGATTACGCCAGTTATCTGCGTCGATTCGTGGAGGCTTACGCGGCCGAAGGAATCCCCATTTACGCGATCACCCTCCAAAACGAGCGTCTATTTGAGCCTACCGACTATCCGGGAATGGTCATCTCCTGGGAGCTAGAGCGAGACTTGCTGATCGAAGTGCACAACAATTTCCGCAGCGTAGATGGTGCGTACGGGAAACCCCTCAACGTAAAGCTATGGGCGCTCGACCACAACTTCGATCATTGGAGAGAGGCGGAATTACTCATAAAAGATCTAAAAGCCAACGACCAGACGCACATGTTAGATGGAATCGCTTTCCACCACTATGGTGGGCTGAGCAAACAAATGGCGGCCCTCCAATCACTTCACCCGAACATCCCCGTCATGTTCACGGAGGGTTCGGTCTGGGGACTGAATGGAGACGACAACCGACGCGGATTTGAAACGGTTATTCAGCATTTACGGAACGGGGCCACAACCTATAGCGCTTGGGTCACGATGATCACGCAAAACCCAGCCGAGGCTAACCAAGGCCCGTACAACCGAGTGGGGAAAGTGGCTCCCACCATGCTAATCCAAAAAGACGGCAGCTCCTCAGAGTCATACAAGACACCAGAGTTCTGGCTAATGGGACAGTTTTCGAGATTCGTTCGGCCTGGCGCTGTCCGAATTCACTCCAATTATGGATCCATCCAGACCGTGACCAATGTCGCTTTTCTAAACCCCGACGGGACTTACGCACTCATCGTTGCCAACTCAACCAGCAAGCGCCAAACGTTTAGCGTGGAATTTTCCAATCGGCGTTTCAGCGCCCGTATCCCACCCAAAAGCATCGCGACTTACCGCTGGACCGAATGATCAAATAGCCGAAATCTATGCTGAGAAACGTTACTGACAATGCTTAAGGGCTAGCTCACCGCACAGGTAAATAGATCCATTGCAATCAAAGAAAAGGGGCTCTGTTTCACCGAATCAACTCATCTGCGCGCCAGCGACTTCAAATAAAAAGACAATCTGCTCAGCGAACAAGCTTGAGCCAGGGTCGATGGGTCGCGGCTTCGTTTGAAGGCGAGCGACTCAACTTTGCTTATTGCCTTGATGGCTACTTTTTCGCTCGGTCTTGGGCAAAAAGCTGCGCTTGACCAAGCCATCGAGGCCCGTCTGCTTGAATGTGAAAAGTCTATTTGCCACGACAGCCATGATTCTCGCCTTCAACTCCATCATGCGATGCTGGTGCGCCGTTCGTTTGGTCATGAAGCCTCGAGTTCGAGAGGCTTTTCAACCTTCACCAAGCGGCCAGGATAACCCTTAAAGTGCGGGATGCCCTGCTCGTGATCCAAGAATTCATCGTCATCAGAGCACAGGACCGCATCACTGGAGATGAACGCGCCACCCAGTTCCGCCTTGCCTCGAAGCTCTGGATACCACCAGCCGTGTGGTACTCGCAAGTGCCCTTCTTTCATGCTGTCTTGCACGGAAAGTTCCGCCGTGACCTTTCCGTACGCGGTTTGGAGCTCTACCCAATCCCCACTCTCAAGCCCCTCAGCTGCCGCATCGGTTGGGTGAATGAAAATGCTGGGAAGCGGGCAACGCTTGCGCAATTCCGGGATATTCCGCTGCCCCGTTTGAAAGAAAGGATCCTCGCGAACACCGGAGAAGACGGCGTATGGGTATTCTTTGGTGAGTGCAGGACCTTCTCGATAGTACGGCACTGCATCAAAACCTAGATCGCGCAGTACCGAAGACGCTAGCTCAACCTTCCCTGATGGCGTCGCGAACCCCGTCTTTCGATATTTCCGAAATTCCGGCGTCTGCATTTCCATAAACCCGGTTGCTTCAAAGTCCGCGAAAGTGCGACCCGATCGAGACAATCGGTAATCCAGTACGTCCTCGATGGTTTCCCATGGAAAGCGATTACCAAAATCGAATCGCTTCGCTAAATCCTTCCAAAACTCATAGCTACTACTAACACCTTCGGCCGGCTCCACTGACTTTTGCGACAACGAAAGACGCGTTGACCAACTCCAACTATCCGCGATGTGATTGCGCTCGCTGAACACGTCGCCGGGCAACACGTAATCAGCAAGCATTGCCGTTGGCGTCATGAAAATCTCATGAGCAACGATCAATTCTTGGTTCATCATGCCTTTCAATACTTGGTGCTGATTGGGGTAACTCATCAGTGCGTTATTGCCCAGTACGAAAAAGGCCTTCACTGGGTAAGGCTGCTCAGTCGCCATCGCGCGGAACAGGTTAGACGGATTTGCCATGTGGCAACCCATAACAATGTCTGCGTAGGGGTAACCCCACACCCTCTCCGTCGGCTCTTTCAACATCTCCGCAACTCGGTAGGTATAAACCGGATGGTCATCAAACCCTAACTGCTTGGCTTTTTGCTCTGACGATAATTCCTCATGCAGCGCGATTTCACTTTCGGGGACGTAGGCCGCATTGAACCCCCCCAAGGTCTCACCACCGACCACATCGAGGTTGCCGGTTACAGCACGCAGAATCGAATGCAAACGAATCGCTGAGGTCGATGAGATTTGCATATCGGTGATAGGCGTCCAAGGGATGATGGCGCCGTCCGCATTCGCGTACATGCGAGCAGCTTCCGCAATCAGTTCACGATTGACCCCTGTGATCTCTTCCACGCGTTCAAGCGGGTATTCATCGACCCGGGCTTTGAGCTCGTCAAAGCCAATGCACCAGTCGCGCACGAAGTCCTTATCGTAGAGTTCTTCATCAAAGATTACTTTTAACCAGCCGAGACACATTGCGGCATCAGTGCCCGCTCGAAGCCGCAAGTGCAGATCAGCCACTGCTGCTTGCTCTGATACGCGAGGGTCTAAGACGATGACTTTCGCCCCTCGAGCGCGGGCGGCCTCCACCTGGTTATAAATTGGCGTCCAAGAATGCTTTTTCGGGTTGTGTCCAAAGAGCACAATGCAGTTCGTGTTGCCAAAGTCACCCATGGGGAACCAACCATAGGTCAGCTTGTTAACCGCAGCCGTATTGCCAGCGCAGAGTGATACCCCGCTCGTCCAATTCGGTGAGCCGAGCAAGTTCATGAACCGGCGGTCCGCACCATAAGTGACCTGGGTGTTCCAGCCCGAGGTCGACACAGCAAAACTCTCAGGACCATATCGTGTAATGATGGACTTTAACTTTTCAGCGATTTCATCCATCGCCTGTTCATACGAGATTTCCTCCCAGCGATCTTCACCGCGCTCGCCCACTCGCTTCAGAGGCGTTTTCAGGCGGTCTGGATGGTTGTGGATACTCGGAGCGGCAACACCCTTCAAGCAGATGTTTTTAGCGAGCATGGGGTTGTCGTGAGCGATGACCCGCTTCACTTCACCATTGATTGTCTCAGTGCGCAGCTGACAACCGATATCGCAGATACTGCAAATCGAATATTTCGCTTCTTGACCCATGTTAGCGACTCCTCTTGAAGGGCTAGACCTTGCTAGCGATGGTTAAACCAAGCCAGATCAGAGAACGAGCGAAGATCCAACTCGTGCGTCCATGCCGAGCGGTGCTGCATGGCCAGATGATAATAGGTCTCTGCCATTTTCTCCGGCAACATCAGCCCATCATGATCCATCCCCCGGGTTTCACGCAACTTCTGAAAGGCCTCTTCACCCAGCATTTTCCCTAGCGTGTCCGGCGCATCGACTGCCCCGTCCACTAGAATGTGCACCACATGAATCCCTTTTTCCGCGTATTCAGCATTAAGGGACTGACACAGCATCCGTCTACCACCCATGGCTGCCGCATGGGAGTGCTGCCCGGCATTTCCTCGAACAGCGGCCGTTGCCGATGTCACGAGAAAAGTTCCTCCCCCTCTAGCTTCCATTCTAGGAAACAGTTCCTTGGCCATACGGAATAGTCCAAAGGTTGCCATTCGCCAACCGAGCTCAAACTGCTTGTAGGTCACTTCCTCGAGTGATCGATTACCAATCTGCGCACCAAGGTTAAAGAGCACCACCTCTATAGGACCAATCTCGTTCTCGACCTGCCGGATCCGTTTCTCAATGGCCCCTTCATCCACGGCGTTGAGCAAAAACCCGCTTGCCTCACCGCCAGCGGCCTTGATGTCTGAGACTAATGTCTCAAGACCCACTTCATCACTGCGTCGGCAGAGCACGGCGTGGTAGCCCTCACTCGCAAACTTTTTACCGACGGTGCCGCCAATCCCGGCGCCAGCTCCCATAATCAAACAGACTGGTTTCATCATTCATCTCCTTTCATCGCAAGCGGTACACTCACGCTTTGATAATGTTTTGCTCGACTAATTGACTGCATTCTTCTACTGAGTAGCCCAATGCTTGCAGTATGTCGACCGAATGCTCACCCAGGCGTGGCGCCGGCCCCGCGATTTCACTCGGACTCGCGCCAAACCTTGCCGCTGGCGCTGCCTGACGCACTTCGCCAAATCCTGCGTGCTCCCTCCGAACAACCGATCCACCGGCTTGGATCTGATCGTTATCGAGCAATTCCGAGCGCTTCAATAAGGGCGCGCTGGGTACTCCGTTTTCCCGCATTCGGGCTAAGATTTCTTCACGCGGCCACTTCGCAATCTCCTCCCCGGTGATCCGCTTTCGCTCATCCCCGTTCAGCCCACGCCCGCGTGCAGTGGCGAACCGCTCATCGTCAATCAAATCCTCACGATTAAGCGATCGGCACATACCGACCCACTCTTTATCCGAAATAGCACCAGCTGTTATGTAGCCGTCACTCGCTTCGAACACAAGATCCATCGCCGCCCCTTTCGATGACGGGTCCCACTCGTTATCCGCGTAGGTGAGCCCTGCCATGGCCTCGGGCCAGAAGAAAGACAACATGGCATCGAGCATTGATAATTTGATGTCCTGCCCTTCTCCGGTTCGCTCCCGGTGATAGAGCGCACTGGAAATCGCCTGAGATGCCGTGAGTGATGCGACTTTGTCCGCAATGATGACGCGGAACATGGTGGGTTTCCCGGTCAGTCGATCCGCCTGAATGTCTGTTGCGCCGGAAAGCGCTTGGATCACAGGATCATAGACCCGCTGATCGGCATAGGGCCCCGTTTCACCAAACCCACTGATGGACACATAAACAATGCGCGGGTTTTTCGACCGAATGTCCTCGTCACTAAACCCCATGCGAGCCATCGCCCCGGGCCTGAAGTTCTGGATCAACACATCGGCTTGCTCAATCAACCGCCACAGAATCGTTCGGCCAGCTTCTGACTTTAGGTCCACGGCAATAGATTGTTTGCCTCGATTACAGGAGAAAAAAGTGGGCGGCGTCCCTTGATCGGAAGGGCCAAGGTAGCGCATCTGCTCGCCATGGAGCGGCTCAACTTTGACGACCTCAGCCCCTTGATCGGCCAATATGGTCGCCGCCACAGGCCCCGACACCATGCTCGTTAGATCCACCACTTTGATACCGCTTAAAGCGCCCATCCTTGCCTCCTTTTAACAGCTCCCGCTTTCAATATTCCTGGTTTATCGATTGCCATAGTTCCTCTCGTGCGCTCGCTGGTACGCGGGCCTCGCAATGAGTCGGTCCCGATAGCGCTTGAGGTTCGGCGATAAATCAAACCCGTATGCTTTTGCCCAATCAAGACACGACACCAAAAGGATGTCGGCGAGCCCTAATCGGTTCTCAAGCAGGAATTCCTTGTCTGAAACAAAACCATCAACGACTGCAAGGTGCTTTTCGGCATAGGTCTTTGCTGAATCCACCGCATTTTCTGCAACTCCGTAAATGGTGTGCAGATCCCGATGCCGGCGCATGACATAAAGGCTTGTCTCATCAAGCTCCCCATAGACATAGCAGACCC
>CAJXDD010000078.1:0-10931 GCA_913052075.1 uncultured Gammaproteobacteria bacterium | reverse complement strand
GCCGATCACTTTGGAGGTCGTCGCATCGCGATCATCGGCCAACTGTTAGCCGCGCTCATGGCCGCAGGACTTGCCCTAACCATGTGGTTAACCGAGCTCACCTATCCCCTCTTTATCCTGTTCGCCATTTCCATGGGGTGTGCGCAGGCCGTCTTGACGCCAGCCAGAGACGGGCTTCTGCCTGTGGTCGCTGGAGGGATGATCCAGCGCCGAGTCATGCAAGCGAGCCTTATTCAGTTTGGTATGCAAATGGTCGGCCTGCTGCTTGCTTCGCTCACCGACTCGATCGGAGTGCTCTATATGCTTGCGGGCCAATCTGTGATTTTGTTGGTGGGTGTGATGGCCTACGCAAAGTTGGATATCGTCACACCCACCACTCCGCAGTTCGAAGTCAGTTTTGTAAAACAACTGCGATTTATGATGTTAGAGGGTTTCGGTAGCGTGGTCGCCTCGCGCCCTATGCGCATGGTCGTCTTGCAAAACGTGGCCATGGGACTCTTTTTCATGGGGTCGTATATCGTGACTCTACCCCTGCTCATTCGAGATATTTACGACGGAACAGCCGTGTCACTCTCGTGGGTTAATGCGGCCAACTCACTCGGACTCTTTCTGGCGATATCTGTCCTTTTAAAATTCGGGGATGTTCAGAAGCAAGGGCGAGCATTGATCATATCGCAATGGTTCGGCTCGCTAGTTCTGGTGGTCGCAGGCTTCGAGTTCGGTTTTGAAATACTCGTTCTGAACCTATTCGTGTGGGGAATGTGCGGCGGCGTTGCTATGACTATGTCACGCACCATCATGCAAGAACATGCGCCAGCCGATCAAAGAGCTAGGATGATGGCTTTTTACGCACTCTCGTTCATGGGGGCGGGACCACTCGGCGCATTATTGTCCGGCTATTTGGTCACCTGGTTTGGCCCACTCGTCGCGCTGCGTTTAAGTGCTGGCGCCATGCTGATTGTTTCGCTCATTGTTTTTCTTGAAGGAAACCTTTGGCGGCTAGGAAACGTACCATCCGCACATAGAGCTGAAAATGACCAAACCCCGTGACCGCCATCACCCTCAATCCGGAGAGCCCTGAGGCAGCAGCCATCATCGGCGGAGGAAGAATCACGGTTTTATCCGGGGCCGGAATCAGTCTAGCCTCGGGAATTCCAACTTATCGAGATGCCTCAGGACAATGGTTGGGTGCAGAGCCGATTACCCACCAAGCCTTTATGCGCGATGCCATAGCGAGACGCCGATATTGGGCTAGAAGCGCACATGGTTACCCACTGATGAGCAAGGCGTCCCCAACTGAGGCGCACGTCGCGCTGGCTTCCCTCGAGCAACTCGGCCTATTGCGAGAGTGCATCACACAGAACGTTGATGTCTTGCACGAGGCAGCAGGCCACAATTCAGTGCTGCACCTACATGGATCCATCGAAGCCGTGCTCTGCACCACCTGTGGCCATCGGTACCAAAGACGCGATATCCAAAAAGCAATAGAAACGCTCAATGGGATCAAAGAGACTCAAATGGTTGACGACCCTCGCCCGGATGGTGACATTCAGGTGAGCGATGCGTGGATTGAACAGTTTCAGGTACCCGAGTGCAACCGATGCGATGGCATATTAAAACCTGATGTTGTTTTCTTTGGTGGCAATCTCGCACCCGAGACCAAAGAGGCCGCCCTGCTTGCCGTCAATGAGGCAAGCGCTTTGATTGTGGTGGGCTCTTCCGTGCAAGTATTTTCCGGATATCGGCTATGCCGCCGCGCCGCTGAGCTAGGAATACCAATTTTGCTTATCAATCCAGGCCAAGGCCGGGCCGATGAGATCGCCACGCACCGAATATTCCATCCAGCAGAAATCGCCCTGCCGATTATCGCCCATCGGCTAGAGAACGCCCTGTAGCACCTGATCTAGCGGGGTTAGCTGAAAGTTTAATCGATGTAATGTCTCTTGGCAGTCAACTGCATCGTCATGGTCGAGCACACCCAGCATCGGCACAGTGATAGGAGGTGAGTCCATTAACACAGTGAGCACTTTAGCGATGAAATGACCAACACCCAGGGGAATGCTGATAACAATGGGCGATCGACCCACCATCGCACCAGCCCGCTTAATGAGATCAGCTCGTTTGATTGACTCAGGTCCTGCTAGATCGAAAACCCCTTCTACCTGCCCACGGACCATGACCTGAATTGCACCTACGACATCGCTAGCAGCAATCGGCTGTTCCAGACTGTCCGCTCGAAATGAGAATACCCACTTAGCCCTCGCCTTGGCGGCTAAAGCGCGGCTCGCGTAATCGTCCTCGCCCAAAATCATAGGTAATCTCAGAATTGAAACCGGAGCGCTCTCAGAGCTTAGCAGCATGTCATCGGCTGAGCCTCTTGAGGCTAAGCACTCGTTTTTTGCCCTAGCGTCAGCGCCACAAATACTCAGCGAGATCAGGCGATGAATCGGTACTCGCGCAGCAAGCTCGCATAGGAATTCCGAAATCGATTCATGAGCCGCGTAGTAATCACTCGGTCCCCTACCCCATATGGTACCGGTGAGTCCGATAAGCGCATCCCATCGGTTGACATCCAGCCCGGAGAGCTGGGCCCTTAATCCAGCGACATCCCGATAATTCGTTATGACCACCTCACAGGGAAGCCCGGACAACTGCTCAAGTGCGCGTTCCGATCGCACCAAAGCGACAATTCGGTGGTCTTTACCACAAGCGTCAATAAGCTTTCGTCCGAGGTGACCGTTAGCTCCCGTGATTAACCAATTCACCGTGAGGTAACACTGAAAAGATAATAATGGCCTGGCACCTCTGGCACTGGCTCGGGACGCTGCATGGTCATCCACCTTGCTCGCCACGCCGCGAGCATCTCCTTTTGGTCATTGACGCGAGTAAAGACAACTGGATAGATAGTATCAAGCACTCGAACTCGAACGTTGGGCTCCTCGAGCAGATATCGCGACCAAGTTTTACCCTGGCAGTTCATACAACCGATGTACAGCTGCCCACCCATCGACCAACAGTTCACAGTAACCGAATGTGGGAATTGCGGTCTCGTCTCTACCGCGCAACGTTTAGCATCGCTAACAAAGGACCAGTCACTTACTGGCTCGGCATTCACCTGCCCCAGCAGTTTACCCCCTGGGGTTCGTTCCCAAGGCCCAAGACCTATTAGGAAGGGCACCACGAGCAGCACGAACCCTAGTGGGTGAGCGATTTGGGCGCGTGCAAAGCTAAAATATTGCCAAAGATCTGAACCTTGCCCCACAAGTCTCTCCTCCTTAAACATCGATTTCTCCATCATCGCACCCTAAACTAGCAGGTCAACGCTTGATAACTGCACATGCTTGCCAATTGTATTAGTAGTCTGCGCTTGCTTATGGCGCCAGCCCTCGTCTATTTGTTATGGCAGAATCTTTTTCTTTGGTCCCTATTGCTTATGCTGGGGGCGCTCATCACCGATGTAGCAGACGGCTTCGTGGCGCGCAAGTTGGGTCAAGTCACCAATGTTGGCGGGTTGCTAGACCATGGTAGCGATGCATTGCTCGTGCTATCCGGACTCACCGTTTTCGCCGCCCTTAGCGTCATTCCATGGGCTCTACCCATTCTCGTATTCATCGCATTCGCTCAGTATGTTTGGGACTCTGGGTCGCTCAAACGAGCACCTCTACGCGCCTCATCAATCGGCAAGCTAAACGGCATGATGTATTTCGCGTTTGTTGTCCTTCTGATTGCTCGGGAAGCGTTTTTTCTTCCAATCCCTAATGCGGCTGCAACCAGCTATCTGGCATGGGGCCTCGTTCTCTCGACGCTCATCTCGATCGCAGACAGGCTAACCGCTATGCGTCAAGCGTCACGCGTTCCAAATAGCTGACGGTTTGCGAGCGGCAAAAAGACCAGCCCAATGACGGCGTTGAACACAACAAAGAATGTGTGCATCACCAGCGAGAACGCGCCCACCAACGGAAACGCTGGGAAAAGTACTGTCCAGAACACCAGCGCACCCGCGTGGAATGGCAATGGCAAGGCTGCTGCCAAAAATATCATCGGCAGAAAGACCAACATTTCCTCTAGCGCGACAGGCACGTCAAACAATTCTAGTGCGAAGGTATAAACCAGTATAGCGACTAGCAAATTGGGCGCCTTGAACAATAGAAGGAGCGGGTAGTGAAACCACCTGACCTCCCGAAAAGCATAGAAGATCGGCATTGAGCGGACGCGCCCTACCCCAGCATTGGCGCCCTTGAACAACCAACCGTGAACCGGTAAGTAGACCGCCGCAAGCCCAAACAATGCAGGAAAAATTACATCAAGAGGCAACAGCGTTGACGCCTCAACCACTTGAGCTGTGAAAAGAAAGGTGCCGATTGCCGAGAATATAAGCAGCTGATATATCTCCACCATTCCCAACATGAGCATGGAGGACAGCGCTTGCCAACCTGGAACTTGGTGGTGGCGCAGAAGGTACAAACTCATCGCGCCCTTACCAACTTGCTCATTAACCAGTGAGAGAATGTAAGCGCTAGCGCGAATAGGTAATATGTCTCGATAACGTACCGCATCAGAGTTTACCCAACGAACGACTCTCCATGTAGCATGACTATCCACAAGGAAGAAAAACAAAGAGTAAGGAATCATGACTGCTAGCCAAAGCCACCAATCTACGCCACTGAAAAATGTCGCCAAGTAACCCCAGATATCTTGACCAGACTTAGCAGCAGCCGCTTCTGAGCGTTGGTACACGAGATAAAAGCAGCCCGCTGCTAGCACCCAGAGGGATAGCTTAGCTAGACTAGGTAGTAGAGAGGCCTTTCTCTTATATGGAGCTGACGCCGTCACACTCTCGCAGTCTACCGTCTCTCGTTCTGGTGTTGTCACACTAACTCCTTTAGATCCTTATGCGCAGCGAAACCCAATCTATCCCATGCAACCTTGAGCCGTTGCTATCTCGCCGATAGATCAGCCTTCAATATCAGTTCATTGGTATGGACCGCCTGAAAGCGAGGGCCATAAGATAAACGCTCTGCGAAAACCAAATCATTACCGCCCAAATCTTCGCTCGCGTTGCTGATAAATGCGCAAAGCCCGCCAGAAATCGATCATTCTGAATGCTGGCCAGAACACATCTGTGAAATAAAGCTCAGAGTACGCACTTTGCCAAAGCAAAAATCCTGATAACCGCTCTTCACCTGATGTGCGAATAATTAGATCAGGGTCGGGTACGCCCTGGGTATAGAGGTACTCTGCGAATCGAGCTTCATCTATATCGTTGATGTTTAGGTCTCCGGCTTTAACCTGATTAGCAACTTCCTTAACAGCATCAATGATCTCTGCGCGACCACCGTAACTCAACGCGATGTTCAACAAGAAGCGATCATGGTCCGCTGTCATTGCCTCAACGATATCAATCTCCCTGTTCATTTCATCGCTTAGGTCTGTGCGCCGACCGATAACTTTGACTCGCACTCGCTCACTCTTGATCGCTGGGTCTGTTTGGAATTGCTTAAGTTTTTCGGTGATGAGCTCCATGAGGTAGTCAACCTCGTCTTGAGATCGAGAGAAATTTTCTGTCGAAAAGCCAAAAAGGGTTATTACCTTAATTTCCAGGCGCCAGCACCACCGCAAGAACTCCTCAAGTTTTTTTGAGCCTTCTTCATGGCCTAAATTCTGCGCAAGACCACGCCCTCTCGCGAATCGACGATTGCCATCAACTATCAGACCGATATGCTCGGGGGCAGGACCATTTTTGATCTGGCGCCAAAGAAAAGTCTCGTATAACTTGTAAAGCATATTCACAGCCCTATTTCACTTAAAAGCCGCCGGCATTTGCCAAGCATTTTCATAGAGCATCTTGCTTACCGGTCTTCGAGCGGTGGGGCCGTAACCGCCTCGCAAGGGATACCCCATGGGTATATGCGCACAGGTACCCCAAGGATCAGGAATCTCAAGCAAGGTCTTGACAGCCGACTCCTCAAAACAGAGCAGAGTGGTGAGGACACACCCTACTCCCTCAGCTCTCGCCGCAAGCATCAAGTTCTGGACAGCAGTATAGACGGAGCCGCCCCCTACAACCGAGGGCCGATCCAAGTCAGCGTCGGTGATAGCCATATGGTTGGCGTTGAAACAAAACACTACAACAAGCGGCAAGGAGTGAAAGTGCTCACACAAGTAATCACCGGCCTCCATCATCTTTTTGCGCGGAGTCGCAAGTGCCTCACCCTCAGCTCGCATGCTGCTCGTGTATATGCCCCATTGTTTGCTGTACAGCTGACCTAACGCAGATAATTTCTCACTATCAGTGACCGCAACCATACGAAAAGGTTGCACGTTACCGCCTGTAGGTGCCCAAGTGGCCGCTTGGAAGATACGCTCAAGCACGGGGCCTGAAATGGGATCAGATCTTAAACGCCTCACTGCACGCTGCGTTGCCATGGCTTCGTACAAATTCATTGGCTTCCTCCTGAATCATTGCCTAATTTGGCCGCAGTCGCTTAGCTTGTCGATATGGATAAAAGTCGACAACCTCTTGATCCCTAATTCGCTCCTGAACAGAGATCCAATAGGCCGGCTGCGCAAGGTTCGAGTGTCTCGTCCAAAACTGTTGTTGATTTTCGCCCTGAGGGAACAAGAAAACCTTAAATTGCTCAGGAAATACGTCTTGATCGCCCACTGATAACCAGGACTCTTGCGCAGCTTGCAACTGATCTGGCCGATCGTTGGGCAGCGATCGAAAATTTACCTCAGTAAGGTAGCAGATTTCATCATAATCATAAAAAACCACTCGCCCATGACGAGTCACGCCAAAGTTTTTCGGCAGCATATCTCCTGGAAAGATGTTCGCCGACGCCAACTGCTTAATGGCTTCACCAAAATCCTCCAGCACCAATTGCCGATCAGTTGCATTACACTCAGCGAGATAAAGATTAAGCGGTCGCATTAGGCGCTCAACGTAAACATGATGAAGCACTACCTCCTCTGCCTCCACGCTGACGCTTTGGGATGCGATAGCCAACATGCGTTCTAGTAGGGAGGCGTCAAACATCGACTTAGGCAATCGCAACTCAAAAAACTCGTGAGTGTCTGCCATACGGCCTACCCTGTCATGGGTTTTGACTAACTCGTAAGCTGCGCGTACCCCCTCCCTAGTGATTTTTTTTGAAGCTGGGAATCGGTCTTTGATGACTTTAAACACCACTTGGTAAGAACGGAGCTGGAAAACCTCCATCACAAGACCAGGAATACCAGGTGTCTCCTCGAAAACATTGTGGTTTCGTTCGTTAGTTAATTGATTCAGATGTTGGGTTAAATCATCGATAAAGACCGTTTTACCGTGCTTGAAGTACCCCAGACTGGAATACAGCTCGGCCGTTTTTTTGTTCGGCATTAGCGTATTCAGATAGACAACGAAAGGAGCAGGGCTCGCTAGATCAACCATAAAGTAAGATCGAGTGAAGCTAAAAATCAGCGAAAGATCTCGCTCGGTCCAAAGCACAGCATCCAGCGCTAACCCCTCCTTCTCGCGCTGAATCGCAAATGCCAGAGGGAAACGGTGCGGACCGAGCTCCATATGTCCTATTAAATAAGCGCCTTTATTGCGGTAAAAGACCGGCCGCAACATGCTAACTGAGATGGATTGGTAATTCCTGAGCATTGGGATGTCGTGCCGCATACGCGCCGCCGCAAGTACCACATCCCTTTTAAGGTCGTGAAAGTCAACGTCGAACGGATAACTGTTCAAAACGAACAGCAGCATGTGCTCGATAGACTGAATGTCCTCGAAATGAAAAAGATCATTGGAGGAGAGTGGCTTCTGCTGCCCTTTACCCAATTGGATGAAAGCTCTAGCCTCGTCAAGTGCAGATCGACCGGCGAGCTTGCGGAATATCGAGTTATAAGCCGTTTTTGCGAGCGCGGCATCGTCTGCCTGCTCAATTAGCTTCGCGAAGTGATGCTTGACAACAGCCCAATCGGCGGATTGGAGGGAGGACGCATCGCGCTCGAGGGTCGTGACAGCCGTGTCTACTAAATAACTGTAGAGCTTTATCCGCTCAAGAGAAGCAGCCTCCGACCGCTCCCAATCGGCTGACTCAAACCGCCTTCTTGCTTGAGAAGTGATCGAACGGAATGCACTCCGGTAATCCTGGAATAACTGCAAGATACGCACAGCTATACGCCGTGCTAACTGCTGATCTACCACTGATTCCAAATCCCGCTCCCTAGGCAATAACCCGTAGGTCGACAGAGTCTACCTGAGGCTCAGGCTCAAGCGCTCTCTTAGCGCCAAAAGTTGCAAGATAAATGTTAAACGAGGCCAGCGTTCACTCCACACCCTGATCATTGATCTTGCTCGCACAAATCCTGAAGCGGGTGCTTCGATACTCGACCTCTGAAACGCATCGCTACGGAAAAACCGGAATTACTTGCCATTGATTTGGATCTGCCTATCGGGTATGGTACGCCCAGTTTGGTAAGACCAATTTGGTCTAACCTATTCGGACTGCCCGATTTGGACAAACCAATCCGGTCACACCAGTCTGACGTATAAAGGTCATTGGAAGAGAACCAGAGCGCTACTAATACTGCGTATGAAATCCGTAAGTCATTGGATCAAAGGGCCAGGGCGGCAGAGGTTATCTAATAAGTGATCGACTCGCCAAGGATTGGCGGAGATTGAACCTAAGTAAGCAGAGCAATGAGTCAATCAGCAAGCAATAATGCCAGCATGGACGGTATCCCGAAAAATCGAGCGGAGGAGATCGCCTTTGTACTCCGAGACGAAATATTGGTTGGCCAATACCGAGCTGGAGAGCGACTCCCTTCTGAGCGCGATTTGGTAGCCCGGTTTAACTCCAATCGGGGCGCCGTGAGAGAGGCGACAAAAATCTTAAGCGAGTTGGGGTTGGTATCCATTCAGCCCGGAGGCGCCAGAATCGTAGCCGTGGAGCAGGCCACGCTTGCCGTACTGGGGCCTCTACTTGATATGAGGGAAGAAGTTCGTCCCCAACTCATTATCGAATTTGTTGAGGTATTTAGTGCTCTCGTCGCACTTTCAGCCCGATTGGCCATGTCCCAAGCTACGGAGCAAGAGCGACAAAACCTGGCCTCTATCCTTGATCGCTTTGATCCCGAGACGGAGTCAACAGATATTCGTTCAATCATGGCCGAATTCATGCAAGCATCTATCGATATTCACAACAATCTGGTCTTAAGACTGATTGGAAACGGCCTTCGTAGCCAGATTATGGGACGCCTTGAACAAACCAAGTCTGATCGAACGTCTGACCGGGCATTTATCGATGCCATGCGCGAAGCCGTCCTATCGAGTAATGCTGACGTACTTGCCGCAACCGTCATACGGCACTTTGACGAGGCGCGAAAACGGCTAATCGAGCAGGCCGAAATTAGTCCATCATCTCTTCGTTCTCAGCGGTAAAGGAACACGCCATGAACATACCCAGCCTAGCCATCAAGATTTTCCTGACAGTGCTGATTCTCACGCTCGCCTTTGTCGCCGCGGCTGGAATCATCATGACACGCCCAATGCCAGAACCGGTCGCGATCGCCCCTAATGTAGTTGCGATTCGGGGCATTCAAATGGAGGCGGAAAACATTCCTCTGACCATATACGCGCAGGGCGTGGTCGAGCCGCTGACAGAGTCAGAACTCATCACTCAAGTGAATGGGCGGGTCGATTGGGTTTCACCTAATTTCAATGCCGGCGGTTCCTTTAAGAAAGGTGAAGCGCTGGTGAAGCTCGAATCCGAGGATTACGAAGCTCGCGTGGGGCTGGCTGAGGCCCGTGAAGTTCGAGCGCTTGCAGAATACGAACACGCAACCTTCGAACTAAAACGGATGCGCGCATTGGTCAAGGATCAACTCGTCAGTCAAGCGATGCTAGAAAACGCAGTTAGGCAAACGAGACTCACTGAGGCCGCGCTTAAAGAGGCACGAATCAACCTTGATCAGGCGCAACGAGATCTCGACCGAACCGAGCTTAGAGCTCCTTTCGACGCGATTGTACGTAGCAAGGCCGTTGACCTCGGCGAATTCGTGTCAATGGGTAAACCCCTTGCACAACTATTCGCGGCTGATGGGTTCGAAATCAGGCTGCCCGTGCTCGATACTCAGCTCGCGTACCTGGACCTACCCTCCCTCGATGCAACTGCTCCTCTGAATTCGGCGCGCCTGCCGAGCGTGCGCCTGAGCGCTCAGTATGCGGGAGCCACCGCCTCATGGGACGCTCAACTCGTGCGATCTGAATCAGAAATTGATAGACGTTCAAGAATGGTCACATTGGTTGCTAGAGTGTCGACTACGAGAAACGCATTGTCAGCCAATCCCCTACCCGTCGGTGCCTTTGTTAACGCTGAGATTGAAGGCATTACGCTCGAAAACGCGTTCCAATTGCCGAGGAGCGCATTGCGACAGGACAATCAAGTCCTGGTGGTCGACGAAGAAAGCCGCCTGAGATTCCGCGACGTTAGCATCGCTCGGTACGAGAAAGACCGTATCCTGATCCAGTCTGGGCTCAAAGAGGGCGACATCGTCAACATCTCTCCCATCCAGGCGGTCGTTGACGGCATGGAGGTGAGCGTCACCGAGACACTTCCGGATCAGGTGCTGTAGGCTCCCTTAATGAAAACAGTACTTGCTTGGTTTATCGACAATCCTGTCGCCGCTAATCTTTTAATGGTGATCCTGCTCGTAGGCGGATCCTTTTCTCTAGTGTCAATGCACAAGGAGGAATTCCCAAGCATCGAGCCTGGAATCATTCAGATTAACGTGCCTTATCTCGGGGCCTCGCCTGCAGAGGTCGAGCGCGCGGTTTGCGTCAGAATCGAAGAGGCGTTAGAGGGTTTGGATGGCATCGAGAAGCTCAACACCGATTCAAGGGAAGGAATGTGCTCAGCCTTCTTAGAATTGTATTCCGACACAGA
>CAJXDD010000077.1:0-11019 GCA_913052075.1 uncultured Gammaproteobacteria bacterium | reverse complement strand
CCTGGCTGATGGGCAGCTCCGGGTCTACGAAGACTGTGCTGGCCAACTGATCGGTCAGATAGCTGCACTCATGCTCAGGGATTTGGAAAAGACGGATATCGCTCATGATAATGGGGTATCAATCAATAGGTCGTCACATTCATAGTCGGCGAACTGACCACACAGATGCCTGAGCGGGTCGGGAAAATCACGTCGCTCATGGAGCAGATTGATAAAAGCCTGTCTTGGCATTTCAACCGTTCCTAAAGACTTAAGGTGCGGGTTGGGCAATTGACAATCCACCCAGTCGATTCCTCGAAGCCTACAAACCTTCATCAAGAAAGCGAAAGCAATTTTTGACGCGTTTGACTTGCCCGAGAACATGGATTCCCCGCAAAATAACGATCCCACTCCTACGCCGTAGAGGCCGCCAACGAGTTCCTGGTCGAGATAGCATGAGATGGCGTGAGCCAACCCTTGTTCGTGAAGCGTTTGGTAAGCGCTTTGCATCTCCTCGGTAATCCAGGTTCCCTCATTCCTTTCCATTCGATGCGACCTACAACCTTCGATGACGCGATTAAAGTCGGTGTTCAGCTCCACTCGAAACGGTGCACGGCGAAGCCATTGACGCAAACTCCGAGACGGAGTGAATGTTGACGTTTCAATGACCGCTCGGGTGGGAGGGGTCCACCACAAAATAGGCTGACCTGCCTCAAACCATGGAAAGATGCCGTGACGATAGGCATCGGTCAGTCGCTCAATCGTCAGATCCCCACCCACAGCAATGAGCCCTGGTGGATCACTCAAGGCATCGGCTGGATCTGGGAAAGCGCTCTTGCTCATCGAGGCGGGTGCAAAAGGCTACTTCAGGCGTTTTGTTCGAGTTCATCTAGAAATTTTTCTGCGTCGAGCGCCGCCATACAACCAAACCCAGCGGATGTCACCGCTTGTCGATAAACTTGATCAGCAACGTCACCCGCGGCGAATAGACCTGGAATGCTTGTCGACGTTGCGCCACCGCTAAGACCGCTTTGAATCATGATGTAACCATTATTCATTTCAAGCTGTCCCTCGAAGAGGGAGGTGTTCGGCGAGTGTCCGATCGCGATGAATACGCCGCTAACATCAATGGACTGGTATGCGTCAGTCTCGGTCGAGCAGATTTGCATGCCAGTGACACCCATGTCGTCGCCCAAAACCTCGGTAAGCGTGTGATCCCATATCACATGGATATTCTCTTTCGCCATGACACGGTCACGCAGTATTTTCTCGCCCCTGAATTGGTTCCGTCGGTGCACTAGATACACGTCGCTCGCCAGATTTGCGAGGTATAGCGCTTCCTCAAGGGCCGTGTTACCCCCGCCAATGACCGCGACCTTTTGACCTCGATAGAAAAAACCGTCACATGTCGCGCATGCGCTTACACCCTTGCCTTTGAATGCCTCTTCAGACGGTAACCCTAAATATTTTGCTGATGCCCCCGTCGCTATAATTGCAGCATCGCAAGTATAGGTTGCTTGATCTCCTTCGAATTTGAAGGGGCGCTGGGATACATCACAAGTGTGAATGTGATCATAGATGATCTCAGTTTCGAATCGCTCAGCGTGCTGCTGCATTCTGACCATCAAGTCTGGACCTTGCAGTCCTTCGACGTCCCCCGGCCAGTTGTCAACATCGGTCGTGGTTGTGAGTTGCCCGCCGGTTTCGATGCCAGTGATCACGACTGGATTCAAGTTTGCTCTTGCAGCGTAGACTGCGGCCGTGAAACCGGCAGGACCGGAACCTAAGATTAAAAGTTTTTGGTGCCTAGTATTCATTGGGGAATCTCTTTTTTAAAACCACTATGTTGCCAGTCGCCGTATCTCGCGGTAGCTGCAAGTTCCTCTCGAGCGCGCATCATCCCTTGTTTAATCGCAAGCTTCCTAACTCCCATAGGGGCTCCGTTCAAGCCTGCTGCGCTAATGTTCCCTATCCAACGCGAAGCGGCGCATTGATGGGAATACAGGTAGCTTCGCCAAAGCATCATTAACCTTCGCGCTAGTTCAGTCTCGCCGACGATTTCAGGGAGTCCCTAGGAGGGCGCTCGATCGACCAAGTCGCATGCGTGTAGACGTCGAGCAGGACGTCCGAGCAACCTGGCCGCGGGAAATGGTACTTGAATTCGTGCGGCAACCACAACGGATTCAGGGGAATCGACCTTTTGATCGAGTGAGAGGATGGCCATCAGCCTGGCGCCATGGGGAACGAGAGGGGGTTTCGTATGACTCTGCGCGGGTATCTTGCGAGCTCCACCAATGGTACGCGGGGGATGCGGCTTACGTGTATAAGTCGTCAAAATCTGTGATTGCTCACGGATATGGAGGCCCAGCCCTTAAGAAGAGATCGAAACACCGAGATATGCATAGTGCGTGCTCAGCATGAACGTATTCCACAAATAGTGGCGGCGCATCAACATGAAGCTCCAACGCCCTGCCATTGATGGCTGCTCTGATATCGAAAGGCTCGCTCGGTCCGAATCGACTGCCAGACCTTTGATCGACTTATATCCAGGTCGCCAACCCATGCGTGCTGCTTGAAATGCTGAAATGGCGGTCTTTTCTCTCAAATGGGGTACAATTTCGGGGTCAGGTGTAGAGTAAAAGTATTGACCTCAAAGAATGCCAAAAAAGCGATTGCTGCGGCCCAGCCTAATGCCTTCCTCGCAGTATTGATGCCGCGATTGAGGGAGGCCGCGATCATCGGCCAGGTATTGCTGGCACTGCTACTCGCTATGTCGTTACTGACCTATCATCCAGAGGATCCAGGGTGGACTTACACCGGCTCCACAGCGGTCGTCAGTAACGCCGCTGGGGCAGCAGGGGCTTGGGTTGCGGACGTGTTGTTCGTGCTCTTTGGGCTTGCCGCCTATGGATTTCCAGTTCTAATCCTCATTCCCGTGGCGAAACAAATGCTTTCGCAGCGCGAAGAAGACTTAAACGCGTCGCTGCTTGCCGTTCAGGCCATTGGGCTAGCGATGACGGTGATCTCCTTCTGTCTTTTGTTCGATCTGCATTTTTACAATGATGCGAGCCACCTTCGGGAGCAAAGCGGGGGGATCTTGGGCCAGCTCGTAGCTCAACTCCTGCTTCCAGCGCTGAGCTATGTTGGAACGACGATAAGTGCATTAGCTCTTGCACTTTTCGGGCTTACGTTGATTATTGAAATTTCTTGGCTCTCCGTCATTGATCGGATTGGAGCAATGACGCTTCAAGCGGGTAACTGGTCCCGGACCAAAGGGTCACAGTTGCTTGAAGCACGGCGTGCGAAGGGGGTCATCGAGAAGGAAGTTGAAACCCGCAAGGAAGCCATCCAGCGTCAGGTTGAACATGAGAGGACTCGAGCGCCGTTGGTTATCCAAAAGCGCGAGGACAAAAAACCAGAGATCAGTCAGCGCGCGGCGAAAGAAAAACAGGGCAATCTGTTCAAAACTGAAAGCATTGAAGGCTTGCCTGCGCTCAGCTTGCTTGATGAAACTCGAGACGAGGATAGACGAGGGCTATCCGAAGACAATCTTGAGGCCATGTCGCGGCTCCTAGAGCTCAAGCTAAAAGATTATGGCATTGACGCGGAAGTGGTCGCGGTATTCCCCGGTCCAGTGATCACGCGGTTCGAGATACTGCCTGCCGCGGGCGTCAAAGTCAGTCGCATCTCCGGCCTGGCTAAAGACCTTGCGCGGTCCCTTGCGGTTATCAGCGTGCGGGTGGTGGAGGTGATTCCAGGAAAGCCGGTTGTCGGTATCGAAATCCCTAATGAGGATCGCGAGATTGTGCGGTTGAGCCAGGTCCTGACCTCAAAAGCCTATGATGATTCAGCGTCTGCGCTGACACTCGCACTCGGCCATGACATAGCTGGAGCTCCGATCGTGACCGACCTTGCCAAAATGCCTCACCTCCTCGTAGCAGGCACCACAGGGAGTGGTAAATCGGTGGGCTTGAACGCCATGCTCTTGTCGCTCCTCTTCAAGGCATCGCCAGAGGAAGTTCGACTGATCATGGTCGACCCAAAGATGCTCGAGTTGGCAGTCTATGAGGGAATTCCTCACTTATTGACGCCAGTCGTCACGGATATGAAAGATGCAGCTAACGCGCTGCGTTGGTGCGTTGCCGAAATGGAGCGCCGCTACCGGTTGATGGCAGCGCTCGGTGTCCGAAACATGAGTGGCTTCAACCGCAAGGTCAAAGATGGGATCAAAGCCGGGGAACCGATTCTAGATCCGCTTTGGGTGAGCGACACGCTGCTCGAGGAACCTGAGCCGGCGCCAGAGCTTGAGCCGTTGCCTTACATTGTTGTCGTCATCGATGAATTTGCCGATATGATGATGATCGTGGGCAAAAAGGTGGAGGAATTGATCGCGAGAATTGCTCAGAAGGCAAGAGCAGCTGGAATCCACTTGGTGCTAGCTACTCAGCGTCCCTCTGTGGATGTGATCACTGGGTTGATCAAAGCTAACGTGCCGACGCGAATCGCATTTCAGGTATCAAGTAAGGTCGACTCTAGGACGATTTTGGATCAAGGCGGCGCTGAACAATTGTTAGGGCATGGCGACATGCTCTACCTGCCGAGCGGTTCGCCTATACCCGTACGCGTCCATGGCGCATTTGTGGATGACGATGAGGTTCATCGCGTCGTTGAAAGTTGGAAGGCGCTGGGTGAGCCCAATTACCTAGACACTATTTTAGATGCGCGATCTGACGCAGAGCTCCTGCCAGGGAGTGCCGGAAGTGAGGAACAAGAGGATGGTGGTGAGGAAGATGCACTGTACGATGAGGCCGTCGCTTTTGTTACGGAGTCAGGGCGCGCTTCCATCTCTGCAGTTCAACGTAAATTTAGAATCGGCTATAACCGGGCAGCTAGGATGGTTGAGGAAATGGAGCGCGCGGGACTGGTCAGTCCAATGAATTCCAATGGCTCCCGTGAAGTGCTCGCCCATGCACCGCCGGAATGAACTTGCGGTTTGGAACCGTATTCTCGGGTTTGTGCTGGTTTTGTTTGGCTCGGGTCAGGGCATCGCAGACATAGTTCCCGATGGGCACTCAAGCCTCTCAGCCCATCTCAAAGGGCTCGACCGGGTTTTGCTGGAATTCGAGCAGTATGACGTTAGTCAGCAACTTATCCAACGTGGGCGTCTGTATTTGGTTCAGCCAGGCCAATTTCGCATGGAAACCGATCCAGCCTCTGTCTTGGTTGTATCAGATGGAACCGATGTTTTTGAGGTTGATTATTTGCTTGAGCAAGTCACGGTCTACTCGCTAAATGATGAGGTCAGAAGGAGCCCGCTCGGACTGTTTTTGGCGCCAGCGGAAGCGCTTTTAGAGTACGAAGTTTTGGAGGGTGCTGGCGACCCAAGTGACTCCCATGCTGTTCGCGCTTTGGGTGATGATGCGGCGACAAGCGAGGAGATTGACTCAATCAAAACGTTTGCTTTGTTTCCCAATCAAGACAATCAATATGTCACCCGAGCTGATCTTCGATTTGAGGATGGCTGGCCGGCGACGCTTGACATTGCTGTTGCCGGCGGAGGTTCTATGCTTTTCCTCTTTGTTGGGCATTCTGAACTGACAACAATCGACCCCGACTGGTTTCTGGCGCCGCCTGTTGGTGCACTAGAATTCATCGATCACCGGTCGCCAACTGCTTCTAATCCTCCTAATGAGTAGTGACCGCAGACATTGGTTTGAATCCGATGCACCGTACGTGCCCCTAGCGGCCAGAGTGCGCCCCACATCCCTCGGTGAGATTTTCGGGCAAGGGCATCTGCTCAGTGAAGGGAAACCGCTGCGCGTGATGATTGAGTCTGGTCGGCTCCATTCGTTGATCTTTTGGGGGCCTCCCGGTACCGGGAAAACAACCCTGGCTCGCCTGGTTGCCGAGGTCAGTGATGCCCACTGGATCAGTCTCTCAGCGGTTCTAAGTGGAGTGAGGGATATCCGATCCGCGATGGATGAGGCGCAGCAACTTAAGTCGCAGGGTCGCGTGACGGTGCTGTTCGTTGATGAGGTCCACCGCTTTAACAAGAGCCAACAAGATGCTTTTTTGCCGTTTGTCGAGGACGGAACGGTGATTTTTATGGGGGCAACCACAGAAAATCCTGCGTTCGAACTCAACAATGCCCTGTTGTCGAGAGCCCGCATATACAAACTCGAGTCTCTAGACGCACAGTCGCTCGAGCAGATTTTGGCTCGTGCGATGGGGCGGGCGGAGTTGCCGGGCGCTAGTGCTGAACTTCAGGAGAGTGGGCAAGATCAAGAGCCATCCGTTAGCGCCGAAGAAGGGGTACTAGCAACCATTGCGCATACCGCAGATGGAGACGCGAGGCTCGCTCTGAACATTTTAGAAATCGCTTTATCGCACGCTTCAGATGCTCGGTTAACGAAAGAGGGTTTGAAGCAAGTGCTTGGTAGTCAGTATCGCCGCTTTGACCAGAGTGGCGATTTATTCTTTGATCAAATTTCTGCCCTTCATAAGTCGGTTCGCGGATCAGATCCAGATGCTGCGTTGTATTGGTTCGCAAGAATGTTGGATGGGGGCTGCGATCCACTTTATGTCGCGCGTCGAGTCGTAAGAATGGCTAGCGAGGACATTGGTAACGCGGATCCGCGGGCATTAGCCATCGCGTTGAATGCTTGGGATGTTCAGTCGAGATTGGGTCAACCCGAGGGAGAACTGGCGATCGCCCAGGCCATCACCTATCTCAGCGTTGCGGCGAAGAGTAATGCGGTTTACCGCGCTTGGAAGCGTGCTCTTCAAGCGGTAGCGGAAGCCGGCTCGCTTGAGGTGCCTATTCATTTGCGAAACGCGCCCACAGGACTGGCCAAATCACTTGGTCATGGTGCGGAGTATCGTTATGCGCATGATGAGCCACATGGGTTTAGTCCTGGGCAGCGATACTTTCCTAGTGGTCTGGACGCAGAGCGGTACTACGAACCAACGGATCGAGGTCTGGAACAAAAAATAAAAGAGAAATTAGCCTATTTGCGCAACCTAAACGATCAAGCAGATTAGCGGACGACACCTATGATCAAGCATAAGCATGGGGGATACAAGAAATGATGTGGCTCTCGATTGCGCTCGGAGCGATACTTCGTCATGGCCTGAGGTTAGCCATCCCCTCATCACCTGCGTCTGGATGCCATGGGCAACGCTGGCTGCGAACGTTCTAGGCTGCAGCCTGATGGGAATCTGCTTTGCCCTGCTTCAGAGGGACTCCATCAGTGAACGGATTCGGGGGTTTTTGATGGTAGTTTTGCTGGGCTCACTTACGACGTTCTCTGCATACAGCCAGCAACTCTTCGAGTTAATTGAAGCGGACCGGTGGGGATTAGCCTTTGGATATGGCCCCGGAAGTGTGTTTATCTCCTTGGCGGTTTTTTGCTTGTCAGTATGGGGCGCTCGCGGGCTCTTGACGCATTGAAGTTGAGGAGTCAATCCGCTAGGCTCGGCCCGCTTTGTTGAGGACACATTATGCTTGATCAAAAATGGATTCGAGGCGACTTAGATGATCTTGCTAGTCGTTTGCTTAAGAAGGGGTTCGAGCTAGACTCAGCCTATTTATCCTTAGCAGAGCAGGAACGTAAAGCGTCCCAGACTCAGATGGAGGCACTTCAGTCCGAGAGGAATCGAAGCTCGAAAGCCATTGGTCAGGCCAAAGCCAGAGGAGAGGACATCGAGCCGCTATTAGCAGAAGTCGCAACGCTAGGAGAACGGCTCGAGGCAGAAAAAGCTAAATTCGAAGCTGTAGCGCGCAAACTGCAAGGTTATCTCGCAACCATTCCTAATCTCCCCGATGAAGACGTACCTGACGGAACAGACGAAGCCGATAATGCGCTGGTGCGAACCTGGGGTGAACCCAAAACCTTTCAATTCGAGCCGCTTGATCACGTTGACCTGACTGCCGCCGGCGGTGCAATGGATTTTGACGTCGCAGCGAAACTCTCCCAGTCCCGGTTCGTTGTACTTCGCGGCGAGCTCGCGCAACTTCAGAGGGCGTTGATTCAATTTATGCTGGATGTCCATGTCCAAGAACACGGTTACGAGGAAGTCTATGTTCCCTTTATCGTGAATAGTGATTCGCTCTATGGAACCGGGCAGCTACCCAAATTTGCTGAGGATCAGTTTCGAATTGATGCGGAGCGGGAGTTGTACTTGATTCCCACGGCGGAGGTTCCAGTCACCAATATCTACCGAGATGCCATTATTAACGATAGCGAACTACCCCTAAAGATGGTCTGTCATTCGCCGTGCTTTCGCAGCGAGGCAGGTAGCTATGGCAGAGACACTCGCGGCATGATCAGGCAGCATCAGTTTGAAAAGGTCGAGTTGGTTCAACTCGTAAGGCCAGAAGACAGTGACGATGCGCACGAGGCCCTCACCCAGCATGCTGAGGCGATCCTTCAAAAACTGGAGTTGCCATACCGGTTGGTTAATCTCTGTGGGGGAGACCTTGGCTTTTCTGCAGCAAAAACCTACGACCTTGAAGTGTGGCTGCCGAGTCAGCAGACCTATCGGGAGATATCCTCTTGCAGTAACTTCGGCGACTTTCAGGCGAGAAGGATGCAAGCACGAATGCGTGCGGGAAATGGCAAACCCGAGCTCATGCACACGCTGAATGGTTCCGGTGTGGCAGTAGGGCGCGCGCTCGTTGCCATACTGGAAAATTATCAAGAGGCAGGCGGGCAGGTGGCAGTCCCGTCCGTACTCCAACCTTACCTAGGCGGAAAAACCCATCTGCTGATGCGCGATTGACGCACAAAGTCGGCGTTTTGCTCGTGACGGTCACTCACTGACGTCGCTCGTGTAGAGAGAGATGGGTTGTCTCGCGCTACTGGGGAGGCTCAGGATGTGGCGAAATAAATTGGGGTTAGAGCGTTCGCCCTAAGATTGAGGGGTTTAGAACTTAGCGCTCTAGGATTTAGCGCCAGAGAATTAGAGGCTTAGGAGTCAGAGCTCTACAAGATAGAACCCCTAAAGCCTCCCCAGTATGAGAAGCTTTATTATTAAAGGCTCTGGTGCTAAAAGCTTTGGCGCTAAAAGCTTTGGTCAAAATTCACGGTCTTAAACGCTTAGCCAAAAAGGAGTAGACGCGTCGATCAATTACGAGGGGGCGAGCCTATCCGGTTGGGCAGCCTCGCGCTCAAAAGCACTCCTTGGGCAATGATGAAGAGCTGGAATGATTAGCGGTGCGAGGGTGTGCAGCGTTTAGCACTAGGTTGTTGATTAAATCAGTCGCAGTCGGAGGGTTTGGGGAGACCCGCGATTTGCGCAAGATGGCGTCTTGCCCGACCACCGAATAATTGCATCAGTCTAGTGCTGTCAAAACTAGGATCGAGTTGCGATCTAAGGAGCTTTTGCGTCACTCGATTGGTGGGTGAGAGGCCGTAGTCCTGATAGAAGCGGCGCACGACCTCGATGACCTCCCAATGAGCGTCGGTAAGCTGGATGCCAAGATCCGCTGCGATCACTTCTGCGACCACGGGTTCCCACGTATCGAGTTGTCTTAGGAATCCTTCTGGGTCCCGTTCAGCCATCACACTATGACCAACTGATGCATTGCTGCGCCCTGGCGGCGAGCGCTGCCCACTCAGTGACCGACAGGGTGCGGATCACTTGGCTCTTCACGACGAGCCCCCTGCGTTCAAGATCAGTCGCTAAAACACACGTCTCGGCCATCTCGAGTTCATCCAGCAGGGCATGGTCGAACACAGCATCCTCGATCAGTAAAATCGCGTCGCCCGCCTTGAGGTATTTACGGTGGCGATCAAGCGCACCGGGCCGATTAAATTGATGCAGGATCACGTTAAAAACTCATCACTGCGTGGGCTTTTATGATCTGTTGCCTGATTGCATCAGGCGATAACGATCGCGCCTCTACAATCAGTTCATGGTCGAGCAGGCCATGATCGCGAGCAGCCTCCTCGCAATAAAAGATGTCTTCTACTTCGAAATCACTCAGCGCCCTAAAACCGCGATTGAAGTCTTTACGAAAATCTGAGCGCTCCGAACACCGTAACTGCGTCACCCCTAATCCGACGAAAATCACCGCGCAGTCCGTAAAGGCGGATCCCGCTAGCACAGCGTCTAGGGACTCCTGCGGCTCCACACTCGCGCCCATGGGAGTTTGAATCAGGAAAACTAATCGCTTCATTGGATGGTCAGGGTCTGAAGGTAATAAGTCGCGCGCTTTCAAGCGAAGCATCGATCAGTTGGCCCAGTCCGCCAATCTCGAAGGTTTCGGCTATAGAGGTGGCCGATTTCTCGAACCGCTCTGCCTCGCGATCATCCAAAATGCCTCGCCGCAAGCAGGAGGCGACGCAGAGCACCAAAGGAATGTGATGAGCCTTACCAAGTGCTTGCCAAGCCGTCTGAATATCGAATTCATCTTGGGGCGTTGCGACGAGCTTATTACCAATAAGCACGGCGTCTTGATAGAAGAATGCGCGCTGGATACTGTGGCCTTGCGCTAGAGCGGCAGAGGCGAATTCATAGGCTGAGAAAGGGCTCTGGCTCGCCGTCGGAGAGCCTTGAATTAGTAGGGAGAACTGCATGAGCAGCTGGTACGCTTCACGCCACCCGTATGGGTGACGTCTGGCGAATTCCATTAGTCGTCGTTTGCGAATCCTAACAAGGACAGCAAGTGAACGAACAAGTTGAAGAGGTTGAGATACAGACCGACAGTAGCGTACACATAGTTGGTCTGGTGTCCCTGAACGATCGAGCTCGTGTCGTATAGGATAAACATGGAAAACAACAGTACGGCTGCCGCACTGATCGCGAGACTAAAACCAGTGATTTCCACGCCAAAAAAGCCAGCGATCCACATCGCGACGATGCTGCCAATTAGCACCCAAAGTCCAGTCATCAGGAACCCGCCCATGAAAGACAGATCCTTTTTGGTGGTGAGCACATAACCCGACGCGAAAAAGAAGATACCCGCGGTCATTGCCAGGGATTGCATGACAAGCCATCCACCGTTAGCGGTGCCGCCAATCACGATACTGAGCATTG
>CAJXDD010000076.1:0-11092 GCA_913052075.1 uncultured Gammaproteobacteria bacterium | reverse complement strand
GGGTTTCCGAAAGGGGCAACGCTCAGTCACCGGAATATTCTGAATAACGGGTACTTCGTTGCCGGCCTTCAGGCACTGCAGCCTGGCGATCGGATGTGTATTCCTGTCCCGTTTTACCATTGCTTTGGCATGGTGATGGGCAATTTGGGTTGCACCAGCCACGGGTTGACCATGGTTATTCCAAACGATTCCTTTAAGCCTGACCTGGTACTCAAAGCGGTTGCAGAAGAACGCTGCCAGTCACTCTATGGGGTGCCCACCATGTTTATTGGTGAGCTTGCGCTCCCTGACTTTGAAGACTACGACTTATCGTCGCTGCGTACAGGCGTAATGGCTGGCTCACCCTGTCCGGTGGAAGTAATGAAGCAGTGCATTGAGCGTATGCACATGAGCGACGTCACCATTTGCTATGGCATGACGGAAACGTCACCCGTATCAACGCAGACGTTGCCCGATGATTCCTTAATGCACCGCACGGAGACGGTAGGCAGAGCGCATCCACATGTTGAAATTAGGATTGCCGACCCTGAAACCGGCGCGACAATCGAGCGCGGTGAAACTGGCGAGTTTTGTACTCGAGGTTACTCGGTGATGTCAGGGTACTGGAACGATCCCAATAAAACCGCCGAGGCGATCGATGATGAAGGCTGGATGCATACGGGCGATTTAGCCGTGATGGCCGAAGACGGTTACGTGAACATCGTCGGCCGAATCAAGGACATGATCATTCGCGGCGGGGAAAATGTTTATCCTCGCGAGATCGAGGAATTCCTTTATACCCATCCGGATATTGAGGACGTTCAAGTGATCGGTGTACCTGATGAGCGGTACGGCGAGGAACTGATGGCGTGGATCAAGCCCGTTGCCACGGCATCACTGCCAGAGACACCCGCTGATTTACACGACTGGGTGAAAGCCTACTGTGACGGTAAGATTGCGCACTTTAAGATCCCGCGCTATGTGAAAGTAGTAACCGAATTCCCCATGACGGTGACAGGGAAGATCAGAAAAGTCGAAATGCGTGAAATGGCGATCGCTGAGTTGGACCTTCAAACAGCGAGTCGCGTGAAGCACGCTTGATTGCATGGGGAGCCGCCCGTCTAAAACCCGCGGACTCCGTAAAATATTGGGTAAGAGGGCATAGCGGCCCGATTGCAGCACTAGACTCCCACCAAACAGCTCACTCAAAGCCGTGAGCAGTCATAAGCACTGGTATGTGGTAGGCGATAAGTAGTAAGCGATAAGCAGTAGGCAATAACTATGCTCAATCGATGGCAGCAAATGCGGCAAAGTAGGGTAGCGCTGCTCGTGTTGATGAGCATTGCCATGCCCGTTGCCTTCAATGTGTGGTCAGCCCTTCTGAATAACTTTGTGGTGGAGCGAGCGGCGTTCACGGGCATCGAGATTGGTATCTTACAAAGCCTGCGCGAGGTGCCCGGGTTTCTTGCCTTTACGGCGATATTCGTTCTGCTGATCATTCGGGAGCAAACGTTCGCGCTCGTTGCCTTGGCGCTCCTTGGGGCGGGGGTCTCGCTAACTGGGTTCTTCCCTACAGAATATGGGCTCTATTTCACAACGGTGCTGATGAGTATTGGGTTTCATTATTTTGAAACCATAAAGCAGTCCCTCAGCTTGCAGTGGCTCACCCGCGAAGAGGCGCCGCAGGTACTGGGTCGACTCTTAGCGATCGGTTCGGTCACGTCATTGGTGGCTTACGGCGCGCTATGGGTATCCCTTGAGGTTTTCGGCTTGGGATTTAAGGCGAATTTCCTACTCGCAGGCAGCGCGTGTTTGCTACTGGCGATATTGATGTGGGTCGCCTTTCCACAATTTAAGTCTGAGCATGCTCAGAACAAGCATCTCGTTCTTCGTAAGCGCTATTGGTTGTATTACGTCTTAACTTTTTTATCCGGGGCTAGGCGACAGATTTTTGTAGTGTTCGCTGCGTTTTTGATGGTCGAAAAATTCGGTTATAGCGCGTCTCAGGTAACCACGTTGTTTCTTATCAACTACGCGTTCAATTGGGCATTTGCTGAACGCATCGGCCGACTGATTGGCGTTGTTGGAGAGCGCGCGGCACTCAGTGCGGAGTATGTAGGCTTGATCATCGTATTCGTCGCCTATGGGCTGGTAACCGATCCGTTATGGGCAGCCGCGCTCTACGTTATCGATCACATGTTTTTTGCCCTGGCCATCGCCATCAGCACCTATTTTCAAAAGATCGCTGACCCGAAAGACTTGGCCTCCAGCGCTGGTGTCTCCTTTACCATCAACCATATAGCGGCAGTCGTCATTCCTGCTGCGCTGGGTCTGGTCTGGGTGGTTTCACCCTCGCTGGTCTTTTATGTGGGCGCCGCATTCGCTTTCCTGTCGCTGGTGGCCGCTCAATTGATCCCCCGGTCTCCAGCGCCCGGAAAAGAAACGGCTTTAGCGCCTGGCCCACTACCGGCACCCTTAGGCCGATGAGCGTGCCCGGATCGCTACTCATTGAGGTGCCTCTCGATGCACTATGACGCGATCGTTATTGGATGTGGTGGCATGGGCTCGGCTGCCCTTCGCGCACTCGCACTGAAAGGTAAAAGGGTGCTGGGGATCGAGCAATTCGAGCCTGGCCATGATCGTGGGTCAAGTCACGGCCATTCGAGAATTATTCGCTTGGCCTATAACGAGCATCCTGATTATGTTCCGCTGCTGCGGCGGGCGTTCGAGTTGTGGTCCGACATCGAGGTCGAAACCGGTCAGCGGCTGTTCGTTAAAACGGGAGGGCTGGATATTGGGCCGATGGATGGGCGAGTGGTCACGGGAGCACTGGCAGCCTGTCGCACGCATAGCCTCGCCCATGAGTGGATGACTGGTCCAGAGATTCATCGTCGGTTTCCTGGAGTTGAGGTTCCAGAACATTACGGTGCGGTCTTTCATGAGGAGGCGGGATACCTGAATCCTGAGGCGTGTATTGATGCAATGGTTGCGAGTGCGGTTGGTCATGGTGCCGCGCTCAAAGTAGGAGAGAGGCTCCAAACCTTGGAATCTCTCAGCGACGGGTGGGATCTTTGCACAGACCGAGGTCGCTATACGGCAGATCAAGTCATCGTGACAGCCGGCGCCTGGAGCCAATTCGTTCTTCCAGACCTGGAGCGACTCGCAATCCCGGAACGACAAGTGGTTGGATGGTTTGATTCACTGGATCCATCGAGATTTAGCGCGGAACAATTTCCGGTATTTATCCTAGATTCGCCTTACGGCGAGTACTATGGGTTCCCGATTGATGAGGGCGGACGAGGATTCAAAATCGGTCGATTTCATCACCTGAAGGAAGAGGTCGATCCGCGGAAGTCGCTGGCAACACCCGATGAGAGCGATGAGGCCGTCTTAAGGCAAGCGATCGAGGGATTTTTCCCGCTGGCTGGTGGCAAACTGCAACGGATGCAGACCTGTATGTTCACCAATTCACCGGACGGCCATTTCATTATTGATCGGCATCCGGATAGCAGTCATCTCATAGTCGCTGCCGGATTTTCTGGGCACGGGTTTAAGTTCGCCTGCGTAGTGGGTGAGCTGCTGGCGGCGTTAGCGTGCGACCCTGATGCGTCTCCCGTGCCGTTATTCGCGTGGGATCGTTTTGCCCAACAGGGTTGATGGCTCGCGGATGTCCCTCTCCAAGATGCGCGTTCCAGGGAGGGAGACCCAACCTTACCGATACCCTTCTTGCACTGGCCTTCTTGGCAGCGTCCACCAAACGTTCTCGCACAGGTCTTCGAGTTCGTCATCCCATTCAAATTCAGTCGCGGCAACGTTGGCGGCTAACTGCGCGGCACTGGAAGCGCCGATGATGGCGCTGGTGATATCCGGTTGGCGCAAGACCCAGGCAACGCTGATGGTCACAAGCGAGACGTCCCGCGCCGTAGCTGCTTGCTTTAAGGTTTCAACGGCAGCGAACTGCGCCTCTTGCCAGTATCGGTACTGATATCGCTCGGCGGCGGTCCCCAAGGTGAATCGCGTGCCTTCTTCTGGCGCTTGGCCTTGTGAGTATTTTCCGGAGAGAAAGCCGCCGGCGAGTGGGTTGTAGACAATGACGCCTAGCCCTTCGTGTCTGCACAGTGGTAATAGTTCGGTTTCGATATCGCGGTAGAGTAAGTTGTAGCGCGGCTGGATAGAGATGTAGCCCTCAATCCCGAGAGCCTTGGCTGCGGCTGCTGCCTCGCTCAGTCGCCAGGCAGGATAGTTAGAGCACCCCACGTATCGGACCTTACCCTCGCGGATCAAATCATCGAAAGCGCGGAGAGTCTCTTCGATGGGCGTATTGGGGTCGAATCCGTGCGACTGGTACAGATCGATGTGATCGGTTTGAAGTCGATTGAGTGAAGCCTCAACCGCGCGTTTGATATGAACGCGAGATAGTCCACTCGTGTTCGGCCCCCGCTCCGTCTTTGCGAAGCATTTAGTGGCTAGCTGGATCTTGTGTCTGTTGCCTCTTTGCTTCATCCATTCGCCGATGATTCGCTCTGTCTCGCCAATGGTGCTGAGATCTCCGCCAAGAGGGTAAACGTCCGCAGTATCGAGGAAAGTGAGCTTTTGCTCGAAGGCTTCGTCAAGAATATTAAAGGAGGTTGCCTGATCTACTTGGAGGCCAAATGTCATGGTGCCAAGGCACAGGGGCGGGACCTGAAGTCCTGAACGGCCCATTCGTTGGTATTTCATCGTTGTCTTCTCCTTTGCTCGCCTGCGCTTGGGGTAATCCTGCGGTAGGAATATCCCTTTCGTGGATGCCCTGCTCAGCTCCTAGTTGGTCTTGCTACCGCGTTGCTGGGCGAACAGGGTAACACGGCAAATCCTGCACGCATTGAGATGAGGGTGTGATTGAGCTTCCCGGACGGGATAGCACCCGGCTCGACGCTGGCGACTAAGCCGCAGTCTGTCGAGAGGAAAGAACGACCGACACTTTGCCTCTCGCCCGGCATAGGGCATGATGCGAAGAGTTGGTCATTAGTACCGAATCAGCGGGACGTATTAACAGCAGAGGGGCTCGGGCGCTGTACTGAAGCGTGAGCGATAACCATGGCGAGTCATAGGCGTGACTGAGAACAAAGAGCGCTTGCTCGCATTAGGCGCTGAGGCGTCAGATCAAACAGCCAGTTTGGAGTACTGCATATCCGGCAATTGGTGGTCGTTACAAGCGATGTCCAAGTGTGATGGGTTAATGCCCAAGGGACAGAGAAGTCGTCGGCGTGCACTCACTACGCACTGGAAAAAAAGCGTGTTAAAAGTTTGGGATAGGTTGTTTAGTAGCGACACGAAAACCGTTTTGATGGTGTTCAATGGGTCAGTGAGAGAACCGGCAGCCGGCGGGATGCATGCCTTCGAACTGACCGATAGCTAAAGAATAGATTGATAGTCTGCGAAGCAGGTCGTTTTAACGAAAGAGGGAAGAGAAGATGGCTACGATACTCATTACGGGAACCAATAAAGGGGTTGGACTGGAACTCGTCAAGATTTATGCAGCGCGCGGAGACACTGTCATCGCGACTTGCCGTGATCCAGAGTCGGCATCGGCATTAAGTGAGGTAGGCGGTGCAGTTGAGGTTCTGGGCGTCTCGGTTGGCGATGATGTTAGCGTTGCCTCGCTCGCGAAGGCCCTCGAGGGTCGGGTTATCGATGTGCTTATTAATAATGCGGGCACCTCGGGTCCTGCGCGTGATCAGCAAACCACGTTTGCAATGGATTTCGAGGGGTGGGCGGACGCGTTCAACATCAACAGCATGGCACCTGTTCGAGTGATGCAGGCGTTGCTCCCCAACTTGAGGCTTTCAAGCGCTGCAAAAGTCATGACAGTGACGAGTCAGATGGGTGCGCTTTCGCTCGATATGCCGGCAGCCCACGCGTACTGCGCGACTAAAGCCGCGGTGAATAAGTTTATGCGGCTCGCTGCGCTCGACCTAAAGAAAGAGAATATTGCGGTAGGTTTGGTCCATCCGGGGTGGGTCAAAACGGATATGGGTGGGCCTCACGCCGAGTTAACGCCAGAGGAAAGTGCGGCGGGTTGCGCGTCGGTTACCGATAGCCTATCCATGGATAGCACCGGGGGCTTTTGGAAGTGGAATGGCGAGGTCCATGGTTGGTAGAGCTTCGGTTTAGCGTAGCCGACGGTTGGTTTAGTGTTAGCCACCGCCGGGTTTCACTATCGAGGCGAGCCAGTCGCTACACGCAGAGGTGGCAAAGGGGTTGCGCTGCTACCCAATCGAACCATTCAATCGAACCAGTAGGGAGGGAATGATGCTAAGTCAGGGACCAATAGAGGATCGACTCCAAATTAGGGAACTTATCGATTCGTATAACAACGCTGTGATGCGGTTTGACGGCGAGACTTGGGCGAGTAACTGGGCTGAGGACGGGGTTTGGCACTTGCCTGGCGCGGGTGACGTGTCCGGTCGAGACGCGATCCTGGCCGTGTGGCAGGGCGCAATGAGCGCGTTTAGTTTTGTTGGCTTTTTCGCCTCGGCTGGCCCCATTCTCGTTGATGGGGACACTGCGAGAGGCACTTGGTACCAACAAGAATTTCTACATCAAAAGGATGGTGTTAAGCGAAGCGTTACAGGGCGTTACGAGGATGACTATGTCAAACGAGACGGTCGTTGGTTCTTCCAGAAGCGTATCTATGAGGTGCTAAATGTGGATGTGACCGAGGCTTCAAACCCTGGGGGCTAGTGCGGTATAAGTAAGGTGGTGGCCGTTTTTGGGAAAAAGTGCTTATGGCAACAGCGCACATACCCCCCGGCTTTTACGCGATGAATTAACGCCATCCGCTGTACCCAGCCTGGCAGCAGCGGGGTGTGCTTAGGATCTAAGCCTCAAATGCACGGGTGTGCAGGTTGATCTAGACCCCGAGAAGCTGAGCCACCAGATGAGTTGATCTGAGAATCCATACTTAGCCCGACGGAGCTTTACGTACTCTGCGCATCGCTCAGGGGCGGCGCGAGCTGTATAGGTTTGGGCAGTCGCTCGGGAAGGACTGCTTGCAGCTGGGCCGTCAGGGCTTTGCCTAGAATAGTTAGTGTCTTCAATGTCATGCTGACTCCGTCGCAGCTTGAGCGTCGGGCGTTTTGTTAAATTCTTGATCCACCAATCGTTAGGGTCGCCGTGCTCGATCAGTGCGCCATCGTTGGTGTCCACCACCCAAACTCTAACAGGCTCAATCTGACCACTTTCAGACGGTCGGTATAGTTCAGCAACTTCCCCTCCGGCCTCCGAAGCCACAAAGATCGTCAGAACATATAAAAATAGTAAAGCACCGGCTGCCCCCAGCAGTCGCCCAAAAGTCATCATGTGCACATTCCCCTGACTTTTTTATCAAAAAATTGTGGTCAATCCTTTGATCCCCGCTCGCAAAATGCCCCCAGATGCGAGATGACCCTTAGACTTTATAAAAATTTTCGAGAAATGCTCAAACTTCGATCAATTTTTTACTAGGAAAAGGGTAAATCTAATAAAAAAAGCGAATTTTAATGCTTCGGCGGCATCCTGCGGGGGCAATCTTGAGTCAGACAGGGAGGACTTGGGCGTTTACAATGACTGGGTGACAATCGATTTTCATCGGACCTGAAAGGAAACATGGACGCTACGCTTACCATCATCGAACCATTCGTTGCTCAAATGGGTGGCTCCATTTCGGCGCTTCGGGCGATTATGGCCGAGTGCGGTTGGATTGATGATCATGCTATCGACACCGTCGCTGAGCGATTCAATCTAAGTCGAGCGGAGGTGAAAGGCATTGTTAGTTTCTATTCGGATTTTCGGGTAGAGCCACCTGCAGCCAGGATGATTCAAGTGTGTCAGGCGGAAGCCTGCCAGGCTCGGGGCGCTCAACGACTAACGACTGCACTCGAATCGGAAGCAGTCATTGCGCTCGATGCGAGGGATCCGGGCGGAACCCTAGAGCTACAGTCAGTCCATTGCTTAGGGCTCTGCGCGCATGGTCCCGCAGCGCGGGAGGGTGACGCGCTTTATGTTGGTCTTTCGGATGCGGATGCAGGCGCACTAATCAGCGGTACGTATGAGGGTCACACGGTCCAAGATGCTGGCAAGCTTGATGAAGAGCCGCCCGAGTGGTTGGCCGGTCAAGCGCGCTTAATCTTTAGGCGTATGGGAAATGTGGATCCGCTAGATCTTGAGTCGTATTGCGAAGCCGGCGGATTTCAGTATGCCGACTTGCCCAGCGAGAACATTCTCCGTGAAATCCGTGAGTCAGGGCTAAGGGGCCGTGGAGGCGCTGGCTTTCCCGCATCGATCAAGTGGGACACGGTCGCAGCTGAGCCGTCGCAGACTAAATATCTCGTTTGCAACGCGGATGAAGGCGATTCGGGTACGTTTGCCGATCGCCTCATTATGGAGCAGGACCCTTATTTGCTGCTCGAGGGCATGGCTTTGGCGGCTCAGGCCGTTGGAGCGAGTCAGGGATATATCTATTTGCGTAGCGAATATCCGCGGGCTGCGTTGATTTTGAGGGAGGCGATTAGCCGCTGGAGGGCGCGCCCAGAGTTAAGTCAAACACTGTCAATCGAACTTTTTATCGGGGCGGGTGCTTACATCTGCGGAGAGGAAACGTCCCTGCTTGAGAGTCTGGAGGGTAAGCGTGGATTGATCCGTGCCAAACCGCCACTGCCTGCCAAGGAAGGGTTGATGGGGCAGCCGACACTGGTCCATAACGTACTCACCCTTTGCTCAGTGCCATGGATTGTCCGCCAGGGCGGGGCGAGTTATGCGAGCTTTGGCGAGGGCGCCTCAACGGGCACCATGCCTTTTCAATTGAGCGGTAACGTGAGGCATGGCGGTATCGTTGAGATCCCTTTCGGCTTGCCGCTTCGAGAGCTGATTGAACGCTATGGTGGTGGCACCCTGACTGGTCGTCCAATTGGCGCGATTCAGGTGGGAGGCCCGCTCGGCGCCTATCTTTTGCCTGAGGCATTCGACACGCCGCTCACTTATGAGGCCATGCAGGCGATCGGCGCAGGCATTGGTCATGGCGGCATCGTGGTGTTTGACGATCAAGTCGATTTGGTCGAGCGGGCTCGGGCAGCCTTCGAATTCTGCGCGATCGAGTCCTGCGGGAAGTGCACCCCTTGCAGATTAGGCGCGACGCGTGGAGAAGAACTGTTGAAAGCGATCCAACGAGATGGCGTCTCAGAGGATCGGATTCGTTTGTTGGACGATTTGTGTGATGTCATGGAGCGTGCGAGTCTTTGTCAGCTGGGGGGCATGACACCTATTCCCGTGCGGTCAGCGTTGCGGACTGCCATCGCAGCATTCGAATCAGACAATGAGGTCCAAGGCGGATGAGACTCGCAGATCGTGATTTAGGCACGCCAAAAGGCGGGGGCGAACGCGTCAGGTTGGTGATCAATGGTCAGCTGGTTGAGGCCCGATCGGGGGACTCCATTTTGCGTGCTGCACTTCACGCGGATATTCCCATTCCCAAACTCTGCTCCACCGACTCCCTAGAAGCATTTGGATCTTGCCGCATGTGCTTGGTCGAAGTGGACGGGCGAAAGAATCCGGTGTCCTCGTGCACCGAGCCCGTTAGCGAAGGTTTGGTGGTAAAGACCGAAACCCAAGACCTCGCTCAATTGAGGCGAAGCGTGATGGAACTGTACATATCAGATCATCCCTTGGATTGCCTCACCTGTTCCGCCAATGGAGATTGTGAACTCCAAGACGTGGCAGGACAGGTGGGTCTTCGTGAGGTACGTTATCAAGCCGGCTCATCCCACACCCAGGAAGAGAAAGACTCATCCAACCCCTATTTCACGTATGACCCTAGTAAATGCATTGTGTGTTCCAGATGCGTTCGCGCGTGCGAAGACATTCAAGGCACGTTTGCGCTCACGATTGAAGGTCGAGGGTTTCAGTCCCGCGTCAAAACGGGCGCAGATCAATTCTTTGACAGCGATTGCGTCTCCTGTGGAGCCTGTGTGCAAGCGTGCCCGACCGCAACGCTCATGGAGAATACCGTCATTGAGCAGGGTGTCCCCGATCGGGGCGTGCTGACGACATGCGCTTACTGTGGCGTTGGTTGCTCATTCAAAGCCGAGGTGAAAGGTGACCAGGTCGTTCGTATGGTGCCGCATAAAGACGGGTTGGCAAATGAGGGTCACTCTTGCGTCAAGGGTCGATTCGCGTGGGGGTACGCGCAGCACCAAGACCGGATTACCGAGCCGATGGTACGCGAATCGGTTGGCGAACCTTGGCGCACAGTGTCCTGGGACACCGCCATCGACTTCGCTGCACAGCGTTTGAAAACGGTTCGTAAGCACTATGGCCCCCAGTCGATTGGGGGAATTACGTCGAGTCGGTGCACTAACGAGGAGGTTTGGGTTGTCCAGAAAATGATCCGAGCAGCTTTCGGGAATAACAATGTCGATACTTGTGCGCGCGTCTGTCACTCGCCCACGGGCTATGGTCTAAAACAAACCTTTGGCACCTCAGCAGGAACTCAGCATTTTGAATCGGTGAGTCAAGCGGACGTCATTTTAGTGATCGGGGCCAACCCCACTGACGCGCATCCGGTCTTTGCCGCACGGATGAAAAAGCGCTTGCGAGCGGGAGCATCGCTCATTGTGGTTGACCCTCTACGGATTGACCTAGTGCGTTCCCCTCATGTCGAGGCAGCCCACCACCTAGCGCTGACGCCTGGCACCAATGTCGCGATGATGAACGCGTTTGCACACGTGGTCGTAACTGAAGGCCTCGTTGACGAAGCATTTGTTCGAGCGCGTTGTGATATTCCGTCGTTTAAAGAGTGGCTCGAGTTTGCCAGTTCCCCAATGAACGCCCCTGAGACGACTGCAAGCCAAGTTGGCGTGGATGCGGAAACAATCCGGGCAGCCGCGAGGGAGTATGCGAGGGCGGACCGAGCAGCGATTTACTATGGTCTTGGCGTAACAGAACATTCCCAAGGATCCACCATGGTCATGGCCATGGCGAATCTCGCTATGGCAACCGGCAACATTGGTCGAGCCGGTGTTGGCGTCAATCCCCTCCGAGGTCAGAACAACGTTCAAGGGTCTTGCGATATGGGGTCTTTTCCTCATGAACTGTCAGG
>CAJXDD010000075.1:0-11106 GCA_913052075.1 uncultured Gammaproteobacteria bacterium | reverse complement strand
AAATTTACTTCGGTGCTGATGAAGTCACCACAGCAGGGGATGACGTCGACGTCCTAGTCGCGATGAATCCAGCCGCATTGATCACCAACTTGAAGGATTTGCTGCCCGGCGGCCTGATTATTGTGGACGCTGATGCATTTACGGACAAGAACCTCGTGAGGGCAGGTTATAAGGAAAACCCTCTCGAGGACGGTAGCCTCGATGGGTATCGTTTGATCTCCATTGACATCACAAAGCAAGTGATCGCCTCGGTTGAGCCCTATGGCCTCTCTCATAAGTTCGCGGTTCGCTGTAAGAATATGTGGACGCTCGGTCTCGTTATGTGGTTATTCGATCGAGACCGAACCATCACTATTGATAACTTGAAGGCAAAATTTAAGTCTCGGCCAGAAATTGCAGACGCTAACGTCGCAGCGCTGAACGCAGGGCATAGCTATGGTGAAACTGCAGAATTGCCTACTGGGGTTGAGGTTTATCGCATCCCGCGTGCTGAGGTTGAGCCTGGGTTGTACCGGAACACGACCGGAACGGAAGCATTAGCATTTGGATTAATCGCGGGTGGTCTGCTGGCCGAAGTACCTTTGACTTTCGCGTCGTACCCCATAACACCTGCATCATCACTGCTTCATTCCCTCGCACAGTACAAAGAATTTGATGTAGTGACCTTCCAAGCAGAAGACGAAATTGCGGCAGTTTGTGCAGCCATTGGCGCCTCTTTTGGTGGCACGCTCGGTGTGACATCCAGCTCAGGGCCAGGTATTGCATTGAAAGGAGAGGCTATTGCCCTCGCTTGCGCAACTGAACTCCCGCTCATCGTAGTCAATACTCAGCGGGGTGGGCCCTCAACTGGAATGCCAACCAAAACCGAGCAATCTGATTTGAATCAAGCACTGTTTGGTCGTCACGCTGACACGCCAATGCCGGTAATTTCTACAGCAACACCAGGCGACTGCTTCGAGGTCGCTATCGAGGCAGTGAGGTTAGCGACGAAGTTTTCAACGCCCGTCATGCTGCTTAGCGATGGTTACCTCGCAAATGCAGCGGAACCCTGGAAGGTGCCAGACCTCGAGCAATTTGAGAAGTTTCCTGTACAGTTTGAGACGAACCCAGAAGGCTTTGAGCCCGCTAATAGAGACCCGGAAACGCTAGCTCGAGTGTGGGCAAAACCGGGTACGAAAGGTCTCGAGCATCGAATCGGCGGTATCGAAAGAGATTTTGTGACCGGAGACATTTCCTACGACCCAGATAATCATCAGAAGATGACTGATGTTCGTAAAGCGAAGGTTGAAGGCATTGGCCAGCACATACCAGAGCAGTCTGTGTCTCAAGGAAACGAGTCAGGTAAGCTCGCAGTCGTGGGTTGGGGATCGACATATGGCGCCATTCGTCAGGCTGTCAAGCGCTGCAGGGCGGAGGGACATGATGTTAGCCATATTCACATTCGTTATCTCAACCCGATGCCCAGCAACTTGGAGTCATTGTTGAAAGGGTTCGATCAAATATTGGTGCCAGAGATGAACACCGGGCAATTGGTGGACGTACTAAGAGCCAAGTTCCTGGTCGATGCAAAAGGATTGAATAAGGTTTCGGGACAGCCCTTTAAGATCCGCGAAATCACCGACGGTATTAAAGCGCTGATGGGAGACAAAGCATGAACGCGCCAGAAAAGCTAACGATTAAGGACTTCAGCACAGATCAAGAGGTGCGTTGGTGCCCAGGGTGTGGTGATTACGCGATTCTGAAAACCGTTCAGAAGCTGATGCCTGAGCTTGATCAACCGAAAGAAAACACTGTTTTCGTGTCGGGGATCGGATGTTCATCGCGCTTCCCGTATTACATGGAAACCTTTGGTTTTCATACGATTCATGGACGTGCTCCAAGTATCGCGACTGGAGTAAAGCTCGCTAACCCTGACCTGGATGTTTGGGTCATCACAGGGGATGGCGACGCCCTTAGTATTGGTGGCAATCATACGATGCACGCTTTGCGGCGTAACGTCGACTTGCAGATTTTGCTTTTTAATAACCAGATTTATGGGCTGACAAAAGGACAGTACTCGCCGACGTCAAGTGTTGGAACCAAGTCACCTTCCACACCAGATGGCTCGGTTGATATGCCCCTCAACCCCTGCAGTTTTGCGTTGGGTGCGGGCGCACGATTCGTGGCAAGAAGTATCGACACTGAGGCAAAGCACCTCACTTCGGTACTAAAACGGGCCCACGCTCATGAAGGGGCCTCGTTTGTTGAGATCTACCAGAATTGCCCGGTATACAACGATGGTATTTTTGAGCTTATCAAAGAAAAGAAAACGGCAGGCGAGACGCGGCTGGTTCTGGAGCATGGGCAGCCAATGATTTTTGGCACCGAAGGTGACAAGGGTATAAAACTTAACGCCGCGTCTTTGTGTCTAGAAGTCGTAACCCTGGGAGACGATGGCGTTACGGAGCAGGACTTGGTCGTTCACGATGAGACCAACCGCATGCTGGCCCAGCTGTTAACTCAGTTGCGTGCGCCTGAGTTCCCCGAACCTGTTGGCGTGATTTACTGCAACCCTGAAACCGCGTACGAGGACTCGGTCTATGAACAGATCAAGACGGTCCGCGAAAAGAAGGGGCTTGCAGATTTCACGAACGCATTAAAATCTGGCCACACTTGGACGGTCAATTCATAGGGCGACGTTGGACCAGCTAAATTGCGATCTTGCGTGCTCAGACCCCAAGCTTATCTTGGGGTTTTTTTTGTCTTGCGTTGGAGAATGAACCTTCAGTGCTCGGGACTCGATATCACTAACAAGCGAAAATGAGAGTAATTGTGTTATGACCGATTTTAAGCCTGAAGATAACGTCGGAACGATTCCCGTTCAGGATAAACACCAATTTGATACATCGCGACTCGCGGAGTTTCTAGGTGACTCATTACCAGATTTCGCCGGAGATCTTTCTGTTGAGGAGTTTGCTGGAGGGCAAAGTAACCCAACCTATTTGTTGACCAGTGGACAACAGAAATACGTGCTCCGCCGGAAGCCGCCTGGTGAGCTGTTGAAATCCGCGCATGCGGTAGATCGTGAGTATCGTGTCCTAACTGCCCTAGCGGATACAGATGTCCCAACTGCGAAAACTTATGCGCTGTGTACCGACGATTCAGTGATTGGAAGTTGGTTTTACGTCATGGAATATCTCGAGGGTCGAGTGATTTGGGATTCGACCCACGGGCCCTATTCGCCGTCTGAGCGAGGCGCTTTTTGGGATGCTGCCAACAAAGCGGTTTCGAGCCTTCATCAGGTCGACTTCAAAGCTGTTGGGTTAGAGGGATTCGGGAAAGAAAGCGACTACATCGCAAGACAACTAAGTCGTTGGGGCGGTCAATACGAATACACGAAAACGGTCGAAAACCCCTATATGGATCATTTGCTGGAATATTTGCCGGCCAATATTCCTGCTACTGACGACTGCTCGATTGTTCACGGCGACCTACAGATTGCCAATATGATGATGCACGCGTCCGAAACGGAGGTCATTGGAATTTTGGATTGGGAACTGTCAACGCTAGGATGTCCTTTGGCTGACTTTGCATACCTATGCAGACCTTATCGCGACGCGCTGAGAGGCATTGATCTCGAACCGCTAGGTATTCCAGCGGAAGAGGCGTTTGTTGAAGCGTATTGTGAGCGAACAGGACGCTCCTCCATCCCCAACTGGGATTACTACCTTGCCTTCAATATGTTCAAGATGGCGGCCATCTTGCAGGGTATTGCTCGGCGAGTACTGGACGGTACGGCCGCCAGTAATCACGCTGAGGAAGCGGGTTCAGGTGCCTTCAATATGGCCAAGTTAGCCTGGGCTCAGATCGACAAAAGCGTTGATTTATCGGACCTTGATGAGCTGAGAGGCTAGGTGGTTACGACTAAAGATGCTGGGGTTAATGGTGATGGTAGTCGAGGCCTGAGCAGACGGTTCTCTCCCCTGAAAGCGTTTAAAGCTAAATAGCGCCAGGTTGAACCAGGTGCCGCATACTGTAGGCTACTCTATGCCGGTTAGGAAACGATTGATGGTCTGGCGTAAACGCGCTGGCTGCTCCTCCCAAATAACATGACTTGCGCCCCTTATCATTTCGAATTGACCGTTGGGCAGTTGTTTGGCATAGCGCTGGCCTGTGGTCGGGGTGGCCTCATCGTGTTCACCGCAAACGATTAAGGTAGGAATCTTGACGCTAGTAAGATCTGGCGTCCGATCATGATCTTTCAGTGTGCCAGTGGCCACAAATTCGCTAGGGCCCCACATGTGCTCGTAGATGGCGGCACCTCTTGGATTATCTCGCGAGAACATGGCGTCAAGTTTCTTATCATTTCTCAGCACGTGTTTGCGGTAGTAACGGCGCATCACCGCTTGGTACACCGATGCGTCTGTCGCGCCAATCTCGTGGCAATAGCGAATGACCTTTTGGTCTTCGTGGCTCATTTGCTTGATTAGTCGCTGTGCGTCGCTCTGCCAATCGATTGCGGAGAGCATCGGAGATTGGAGTACTAAGCTTCGTATACCAGACCTTGGGTGCCTTAGGCCATATTCCAGCGCGAGGGTCGCACCCCAGGAGCCTCCCATAAGATGAAATCGGTCCAGGCCCCAAGTGGCGATTAGGGTATGAAGTTCTTTAACAAAGGTCGCAACGGTTCTGCGCCGCCTCAGCAGATCGCCACTTTTTCCAGATCCCATTTGAGTGTAGGCATACACCTGTCGACCCTCGGCGAGGTCGAAGAGTCGGCTTTTTGGATTGTGAGTACCTCCAGGACCGCCGTGCAGCCAAACAATAGGTGGCTTTTCCGAACGAGAACCTCGAACGGTGAAATGAGTCTTTCCTAATGCATGCTCAATGAATGCCACGACTTAAGGGCTTGCCGGCAGAAGCGTTTGCGAGAGATGTGCCCAGTAGCTTGCTCCAATAGGAAGAACTTCATCGTTAAAATCGTACCCCGGGTTATGGATCATGCATGAGCCTTCCCCTCGACCATTGCCGATCCAAATATAGCTACCTGGTTTCTGCTGAAGCATATAGGCAAAGTCTTCCGATCCCATGGACGGAGTGGGGTTAGTATTCACGTTTGATTTGCCCACCGTCAGTGCCGCAGCATCGATGGCATCCTCGGTCTCTTTCATTGCATTGACTGTGGGTGGGTAACGCCTTTCGTAGTGAACGTTCGCGATAGCTCCAAATGAAGCGGCAATTTGAGCCGAAAGTTGCTCTATTCCCTCCTCGAGCTGCTGCTGGATTTTGGTCGAAAAACATCGAGTACAGCCTCTTATGACCGCTTGATCGGGAATGACGTTGTAAGCTTCTCCGGCATGGATCTGGGTGATGCTCAGCACACTGGGTTCAAGCGGATTAATTTGCCGTGAAACCATCGTCTGCAACGCATTAACGATTTGGCTCGCGACAATAATTGGGTCCACGGTTTGCTGTGGGATAGCTGCATGTCCCCCTCGACCAACGACCTCTATCTCAAAAATATCGAAAGCAGCCATAATGGGACCATCTTTTATGGCAAACGCTCCAACCTCGATGCCAGGGATATTGTGCATGCCGTAGACACTTTCGCAGGGGAACTGGTCAAACAGCCCGGCTTCAACCATTGCGCGCGCGCCGCCCTCGTTCTCTTCTGCTGGCTGAAAAATGAAATGAATGGTTCCGGAGAACTGCCCATGGTTCGCTAGATACTCGGCAGCACCGAGAAGCATAATGGTGTGGCCATCATGTCCGCAGGCGTGCATGACGCCGGGTGTTGTTGATACATGGTCAAAGTCGTTGGCCTCGACAATGGGCAAGGCATCGAGGTCAGCGCGAAGCCCGATAGCCCGGTTGCCTCCGCCGCGGCTCAGCGTACCAACCACGCCCGTCCCAGCGATGCCAGTAGTTACCTGAAGGCCAAATTTACGGAGCTGATCTGCAACGAAAGCCGATGTTCGGTGCTCCTCAAACGCCAATTCAGGGTGCCTGTGGAGGTCGCGACGCCACTCCGTGAGTTTCGAGTGCGCCTCAGCAATTTCTGGCATCACGTTCATTGATTTAGTCTCCTATTGCTGACGTTATCCTACCATCTAGTGGGGATCGGGTAACTCGATCTTAAGCGCCGCTGCTCGGCGCGCGAACCGTGGCGAATGGGCGAGGGCTGCAACCAACGCTTTCCACGGCTCATCGCCTGACGACATGATCTGACACTCGCGATAGAGCTGTAATATATAGTCCATATTGCTCCCGCTTGGTCCTGCGGCTAGAAGGATGGTCTGAACCAGTTGGTCGATGCTCGGTTCGCCTAGGTCCCAAGGGTTACCGGGTAACGCGATATACGTAACTGCCTCAAAGATCGCCTCACCCACTTCTACAGAAATGGGAATAAGGGAATATCCGTTTTGCTCGCGAACATCAAGTTTTTCGAACACTCGATCCTGATCCGAGGGGGCTATCTCGAATAGTTTGCCTACGACGAAACGCTGAGGTGAGGTCCGAAGGCTTGCAACCGCTCCGGGGCGATGTACCGTTCCTCGGTGATCGGTGGATGCTTGATTGATAACCCTTGAATAACCACGAAGGGTTCCGACCATAGTTCTAATAGGAACAAAATCCTGCCGCCAAAGGATGGAGCCGTAGCCGAATAAGTAAGAGGTCGTCACGTCGGCAGACTATCAGGTTTGTATCGAGCGCGTGACCAGAGGGCGGTCTGTTGCGCTCGTTTGTCGTCACATCTGTCCGAAGCACGTTTCTCAAGCAGGATGAGTACAATAGTCGAGATGCCCAGCAGCCAGACACTCGATTGTGATTGTGCGAGAGGCATTCGGAAAAAAAAGAGATCAATATGACAAGACTTCGATATGGCCTACTTGGTGCAGGAATGATGGGCCAAGAGCATATGAGAAATCTTCGCTTGCTAGAGGAGGTTGAGCTGGTAGCGTTTATGGATATCGACGAAGCGATGGCCAATCGCGCGCAATTGATCGAGCCACGGGCAGAGCGGGTTAATCATGTGGATGATTTGCTGGCGCAGGATCTGGACGCGCTCGTCGTCGCTACGCCAAATTTTCAGCACGCGGATCAGTTACTAGCGTTAGCCGAGCAACCTAATCTTGCGATCTTGTGTGAAAAGCCGATTTGCACCCAGATAGGTGACGTGAAGCGCCTGGCTGAAACGTTCGAGGGGCGCGCGGCTCCCTTGTGGGTGGGTATGGAGTATAGGTTTATGCCGGCGATGCAAGCATTTCTAGGCAAGTGTGCTGGCGTCGGAGCTAAGCATTTACTGTCCATTCGTGAGCACCGTTATCCCTTTTTAAAAAAGGTCAACGACTGGAATCGATTTAATCGATTTTCAGGGGGGACCTTTGTCGAAAAGTGCTGTCATTTCTTTGATCTGATGCGATTGATTCTAGATCAGGATCCCGTGCGGGTCTTTGCGACGGGTGGGCAGGCGTGCAATCACTTAGATGAGCACTACTCGCAAGGGACGCCGGACATCTTGGACCATGGCTTAGTCATCGTAGAGTTTGATGGGGGCGCTCGGGCGACTCTAGATCTCTGCATGTTTGCAGAAGGGGCGAAGTTTGAACAGGACATCAGTTTGACTGGTGATGAGGCGCGTCTGGATGTTCATATTCCGGGCCCTCATCCTCGCCAGTCGGAATCGCCAGCTCAAATCAATTTATATCCAAGGCGTTCCACGGCCGTGCACGAAATTATCGAGCTCCCGAGTGAAATTAAAGCGGCTGGGGCGCATCAAGGAGCGACTTACTATGCTCATCAGGCATTTGCTCGAACGGTTAAGTCCGGTGCGCCCGTCGAGGTGACACTTCGTGATGGCCTCTTGGCGGTTCTGATGGGTATGGCTGCCCAGGCATCCATTCAGAAAGGCCAGGCGATCTCTATCGATGCTGTGAATCTTGAAGTTCACGACTCGTAACAGTAGCGCCGATAGCGCTAACGTAGTGGAGCGAGTAAAGGGACAAATGCTTTTGCCCGGCTAGGCGGCAGTGGCGGTCGTGTCGATGAGAAATGTCGGATCCCAGTCGCCATCGAAATGCTGGGTGTTCTTCCAGGTCCTTGGCAGCGTGCTGAGATCCCTAGTCCCTTTAAAGGTCACTTGATTATCGGCGAGAGAGAACACATCAATGGTTTGAGACGCTAGGTCCAGAATCAAAAAGCCTGGCCAGCGCTTGCCAGCAAGCGTTCCCGCATTAATGAGAACAGCGGTTTCGAAGGGAATGACGGACTGAAAGTGGACGTGGCCGTTGATAATCCACGAAAAGCGGCCCTGATCAATGATGTCATCTAGCCTGCTTGATCGCTCTACAGGCATTCTTTCAGTGCCTGGCCAAATTTTGGCGAGGTCCTGGTCTCCCATCCCATGGCATAACAGAACGTCCTGTTGCCCGACTGTTATCGTTCGCGTTTTTGGTAAAGACTCAAGGTATTCGAGTGTCTTGCTGTTTAAGTCGGATCGGTGATGAGCATTAGTGACGTGTCGACTTCGATCCGTTAACAGCCACCGGTCATGGTTGCCCGCAACGGTAATGACATTGTGATCCATGAGGATCTCCACCGTCTCATCCAGATCACCTGCCCCATCCGACAGATCTCCGGTGCAGGCGATTTGATTGATACCCTGATCGTACAGGTAATCTAGTGTCAGAGTGAGGCGGTGATGTTCGGCATGGACATCGCCAATAATCCCGAGTTTAAGAGGGGCAGGCATAAAAGTTACCAGAGCGAATCAAGAGTAGATACGACATCTAATAACAGGCAGTTTAATCGCACTGCTCGCAGGCCAACACGCCAGATCTATGGTCTCAGTTACCCAGTCGGTAGCGAAGCTTTACGACTAACGTGTCAACTAGCGCTTGCTTCCAAGCTTCGCTGAATTGATCGCCAAAGCCCCGGGCGATATTGCTAGGAACGTTAGAGCCCCGCGTGTAAACCACGAAAAGGTCAGAAAGAGGAGCAAGCTCCCATCGATACCGTGCCTGAAAGGACATGCGCGAGATGGTGAAGTCTCGATCACTTTCTGCGTTTTGCACAGGCGCCAGTGATTGGCCTGTTCCCGGGAGTACGAAACGGTCGTGCTCGAATGCCTTGATACCGACCCACTGCAAGCTGATGCGCGCTTGCTGACGGGCCGATAGAAAATAAGAAAACTCGAAATTGGGACGCCAGGTCTCGGCTTGAAATCGCGTGAAGTTTTGGTCGCCTGAGTGGAGCAACCATCCGGTACGGGTCTCGTGTCTGAGTGATAGATTGAATGCGATACGGTCAGAGGGCTGATAGTTCAATCGCGTGGTGTAGCGCCTTAGCATGCCACCAATGTCCTCTTGTTCGAGTTGAACGTTCGTCGAGACGCTGAGTGGCTGTGCTGGGTTGCTGCTCCATCTCAGACCAAACTGGAATCGATCGTTAAGTAGATAACTGCCGTTCCCTCCGCTGTTTTTGTCTTCAAAGCGCTCGGGGAAGAAGTCGAGGTCAATTTCAAGTTCATTGTTGGACAAGTAGCGCCACTCTCGAGATAAGGAATATCCCTCGCGGACGACCTCACCCGCTGTGTTCTCGTAGCGCCTTATCCGGAGGTTATCGACTCGTTCCTTCAGCCCAGCGCGATTTGAATCTCTACGGTCAAAGCTGTAACTGAAGCCTTGAAAGTCGTTTCTTCGGAGGAAGCCAAAATCATTGATGTCGAGGGTGTCATCAAAGTGATCGACCGTGACTTTATGTTGCAGGCCGCGCTTTGGGCGGTAGGTTAAATCAGCAAATACACCGTCACCACGAGTGCCGTCTATGTCGGAGTGGAGCGTCTGAACATCAAGCGTCATCCGCCCATTGTTACTCAAGAAGTGGGCGTCGATGCCTGCTGTTCGCGCGGTTTCGACGGGGTGGTCAACCTCGGTGACCAGCGCGCCTAGTGCGCGGCGTCCGGATCCCTCGGATTGTTCGAACAGTACCCGAGCTGCGATGAAATCGCGGCCCACTTGCTCGAACTGTCGGGTGTTGCCGTCTACTGTGCCTGTCAGTTTTGTATCGTCCTCTATCGCTGTTAACACACCGTATCGTAACGCGCCGTTCTGCCCTGTCACTTTTGCTGCGCCAAGAAGTTCACTAGGTTGGTTCAATTCAATGCTGCTGAATGCGACGCCGTCGAGGTTGAGTGACCTCGGCGGTGCACCGATTCTTCGTGTGTTGATGAGTGTAGTGGGTGAGCCCCCGCCGCCGCCCGGCCCCCGCTTTGGATTGGCTCGCGGTGAGGTCGAAAAGATTTCCTGTCCTTCCAAGAAAAATGGTCTTTTTTCTGAGAAAAATGTCTCATAGCTGGTTAAGTTCACCACCACTTCATCCGATTCAACGTTGCCAAAGTCGGGAGCGATGGAACTGGTGATCTGAAACGCTGTGGTTGGCCGCCAAAAGAAGTCAAAGCCGGCTTTTGCGGAGGTTTCTCCAGCATATTCATCGAGGGTTGTGGAAGCATAAGGGTAGAAGGTGAACTGTTGCTTCGGGTTGACGCCCTCGATTGATACCCGTGGCAAAACCGATAAAAAGGTGCTTTGGGTTCTGGGAAGAGCGGGGGAACCCCAATCCATTCCGGCATCCGCGACTGCCCGCTGGAAATAAAGGCCGATGGTACGTTCGCCGGTTGGGCGATAAGGAAGAGTCATCATGGTCCACGGCAAAAAAAACTCGGCGGTCCAGTAAGTGTCGCCCCGGGCAGTTGCTCCCTGCCAAGGGCCGTCCCAATTACTGGAATATTGCCTTTCGGGCAATATCGTACCGTCTTGCATCGTGCCACCGAGATTGATGGCAAACCAATACGCATAGAGACCTTCGCCTGAGGCGTCTATAGAGACGGATATTCTGTCGCGCTGAAGAAAGTCATCGCGGCTGCTGAGGCGTTCCACAAATGCGCTTTTGGCTTGCTCCATACGCGCACCGACGTACATTCCGCGTTCGGTGTAAAACACGAACATCTCGGTTTTTTCAGGTGCAGGCTCAAGGGTGTCCGGTGAGATCACGCTGAAGTCTTGATACACTCTCGCGGTCATCCACTCTGATTCGGTAAGTTCCCCATCGATGATGATATCGATGTCA
>CAJXDD010000074.1:0-11115 GCA_913052075.1 uncultured Gammaproteobacteria bacterium | reverse complement strand
AGCGCATCAGTTTTGGTTGGTGGGAAGGGATTGAAGAAGATAGAGACTATTACGTCTATCAGTATCAAAACAGATCCATCTACTGGATATTCTATCGACCACTCAACCATCGCTGGTACATTCATGGTGTCTTCGCTTAACCCATGCGCGCTATGCCCACCGCTTCTAAAGACACTTATCCACTCACCTTCAATCAGATGAGGTTTGGCCGAATTCGATCGCTACCCTGTGGGACACCACTCAACGGTGTGTTATCGTCTTCTTTTCTTCAAGTGTTAATTGATTTTAGCGATTGCGTTTTGGAGGAGTTTCTATGAGCTCAATCTACGATATCCAAGTCGAGCGAATCGACGGCACCACAGCTTCGATGGGCGAGTATCGCGATGAAGCGCTTTTGATCGTTAATCTCGCAAGCCAGTGAGGACTGACACCCCAGTACGCAGGTCTGCGTACCCTTCATGAAGACATCGACGGCTTAACAGTACTAGGCTTCCCGTGCAATCAATTTGGCGCTCAAGAGCCTGGAAGCAATGCGGAGATTCTTGAATTTGCGACGAAGCGATACCAAGCCACTTTCCCCATGTTTGCCAAAATTGACGTCAACGGGCCAAACGCTAGTCCGCTATACGACTGGCTAAAAACAGCCAGGCCTGGAGACATTGCTTGGAATTTCACTAAATTCCTTGTCTCCAAACAAGGCGAGGTCACCGAGCGATTTGAACCCAAGACGACACCAGAGGAAATCGCTAGCGCGCTTCCTGGCTTGCTCAAATAGATTTCAAAATTCGTTGTCTCGATCAAGTCAACCGCCCGGAGGATTGCGTTAGGAAAAGACCTTAGGCAGGATTTGGCGAGATTCTTACACCGCCCTTTTCGCCCACTCCATTTATGCCGGGTCCTTTGTCCACACCAAGCTTGAGCGGATGGGAGGACCAATGATCTTCGGCCGACCCTAATGACAAGTCTTTGGACAATGTGTTTTGGGCGTTGCGTTTGGCTCGGATTGACACCGAGCAAGGAAGTACCGAGCGCGCTTCGAGAAGCTAGCATTCGTTGGGGACTGATCCTGACTATCCATAGGCTCTGTTTGGTCGATGTCGTGACCTCTTCAAGCTAACCAAGCTGACTTTGGTAAAAAATAATAATTGTACCCAGGTAAAAGCAGTGGATCAGAACGATCCACGACAACTGACTACTCAAGCCGAATCTGAGGTGCTAGTCCGAGCTAATCTCGTCCTCGCTGATGAAGTTTGAAGAATGGAATTAGACAAGGAGAAAAAAGGAGCATTGCCACTGAAACCGCAATCATATACGAAAAGACCGGACGCCATGATAACCATCTATGGTCGAAATCCGGTACTCGAGGCGCTTCTAGACCCATCGCTTAGCTTCTTTCGCTTACACCTAGCTGACAGCAACAAACCTGCAGATGTCATTTTGCGAATCACCAAACTTGCAAACAAGCGGCAGGTGGACATTGCTCGGCATAGCAAGCAAGCCCTGTCCAGGATTTCCAAGAATGGCCGCCAAGACCAAGGCGTTGCTCTCGACATCATTGCTCCCGCTCACGCGTCATTAGAGGAACACCTAGCGCGAAGAGAGGACAATACACCCAGAGATCAATGGCTTCTTGTTGACGGTATTACCAACCCTCAAAACTTGGGCATGATTATTAGAAGCACTGCCGCCTCGCCATTGCAGGGCATCATTATCCCGCAGAAAGGCAATGCCTCACTTGATCCGCTAGCCATCAAGGCGAGTGCAGGGACGTTGTTCCGCGCAACCATTTTGCGAACCCCGGATATCAACGTCGCTCTACCAGCACTCAAACAACATGGTTATCGATTAATCGGACTAGCTGGCGACGGCGCCCAGCCAATTTCCGACATACCGCTGGAAGCCAGCGTGGTTTACATCGTGGGCAGTGAGACCCATGGCCTCTCAGAGGTCAGCCGAAAACACGTTGACGCGCTGTGCTCCATTCCGATGAATCACGGCGTTGAATCCCTGAACGCCGCCGTCACAGCGAGTATTATTGCTTTTCGCGGTGTTCTCTAACTGCTTGATGAGAGGGGCAAAAAGCGCCTCCGTTAGTGGCATCAACCCGCGTTTTCCGATAAGGTGACGCCTCGATTATTGGTCCCCAGAAACGCTAATGCTCACACGCTTTCGTGTACTTTTTCTCGTCTTTTTGGCCTCGTTAGCTAGCGCCTGTGGGACTGACCCCGGTTTCGATAAATTCGCAGAGGCCCCATCGGGCGGCCTACGCTTCCTGAACGCCATCCCAGACGCGCCACCTTTGTTTATTGAGTACGGTACGCAATCGCTTGGCAATATTCCTTATGGAGAAGCCTCAGGCGTACAAAACGTCATCCCTGGTTTAGAGCGGACCACAAAGGTCAGCTACGCGGTCGGACGCGAATTACAAACAATTGCTGAAACGACGCTCTTGGTCCCTCAAGATCAGCTCATTACGATTGTGCTAACAGGCACACTGGACAGTGTTCAGTTCTTGACACTAGAAGAGGACACGTCATTACCTACCGATGACGCGACCACAACCGACCTGATCTTTGTTAATGCGACATCGAATCCAGCGCCGATTCAAATCGATCTTATCGACGGTGCCGAGGCCGCCGCTGCTATTTTCACCGCAACCCTCTCTGCTGGCGAGACGACGAACGCGCTATCAGTTACCGAATCGACCCAGCTATCCATCAACACCTACAACTCAGACACTGATCAGCTCATCTGGCAGTCCGGTGATTTCGGCGCTGCTGCGGGACTGCGGCCAATCATCATTCTCGTTGACCACTTTGGCCCCAGCCCTGAGCATCGAGGTCTTTACGTCACACCCATTGGCTTATTTCCCTTCGCCAATGAATCATTGCCGAGCGCACTCAGCTTCATACATTTAATTCCCGACCGAACAAGCATCGACATCTACTCGCGCGCGGTGAGCAACTCCAATCCCTTTGCCGTTTTTGTTGACATTGACCAGAGTGCTGAAGCAGGTAGCTACGAAATCAGCATCGCACGGCTCGCGACCACTCCTCGCTACCGCATCAACGAGGAATTTGAATCAGCAGACGTTGAATTAGGAACCGGGGAGTTATCCATCACCAACGGCGATCAAACCACCACGTTGACGATCGTGTCGGGCAACAACACGTTAACAGACTTGGTCACGCAGATTAATACTTCGGGCGCGTCCGTCACCGCTGACATTGTGACGCTAGAGAACGATAACGTTTATTTTGTTATCAGCCCCCAGGATAGAGGCCCCGAAACCTCACTCCTCATCACAACTCAAGATGCAGATGAGCAGAATGAGGATGCAGAAGGATTATCGAGATTGGCGAGCAATAATCTTGTCATTGAAACCGATGCCATCACCGCCCAATTTACGGTCAACGGGGAGGATTATGAAAGAAGCAGCAATCAAATAGAGGACGTTATCGACGGAGCGACAATCTTCCTGGGGCTCATAACAGGCGAATCGTTGGTAAATTTTGAGATCAGTGGACAAGAGTTACGTGCAGGCAATCTGTCCTATCTGTCTATGTCCGAGCCGATCAGCGCCGTTGAGGGAACCGCTATTTTCTATATAACGCCACCAGGCGAACCCACCAGCATCCTTCATCAGGAAAGTTTATTGGTTCAGCCCGGCGCTTACCAGTTAGTCAGCGCAAGCGGCATTGGCGAAGATCTCGATTTAGGTCTAGCCGCGGACCCGAGACGACCTATTACGGATCACGTAGTGACATCCGTGATCCATGGCGCACCATCGACACCTATCCTTGATTTTTATGTATTGCAGTCGGACCGCTCGATCAGCGACTTTACACCCTCGGGTGATAATGTGCCGCTACTAGCAACCGGATTCTACAATCTGACTGGTCTGACATTCGAGCTAACGGTCGCTGAATCCGACAGCAACACGGTATTAGCAGGACCTTTGGCCATTGATACAACGGTGGAAGGGATCAAACGCTTGCTCATCATCGATGCGAACGGCGGCGGCACGCCTCCACAGCTAGTCCTTCAAGATGGAGTCAACTAGCCATCTCAGTTAACTGGGGATCAATCAGCACCTTTTGCCACTCATGACCCTTTGCGGCACGAATCGCCTGATCGAACTGTTCAAGCCCGAAACGGGCTGACGACGGGGGAACGAGGAACCCCTTGCTAAGCCATGCCTCGGCCTTGGCTAGATCGCCACAGCGAGAACCAATTAGAGACACTTCATTGACCATGAGCGACTGAAGGTCAAGCGCAACAGGCTGGGTAATCGTACTTTTCAAAGTAATTGTCCCGCGAGGGGCAATCGCTTCGGTGGCAAGCAACAACCCACCTTTTGAGCCAGAACAATCCACCACCCAGGGAAACTCTGAAGGCTGAAACTCACCTATACCTACCAGCCCTGCTTGCTCCAACTGGGCAACCCGAACCTTATTCCGCGTATAGACTAGAACCTCAATATCAAAACTACGCAGCACCTGCGCCACAAGGTACCCCAAACGACCAGCCCCAATAACGAGCACACGGTTAGGAAGCCTACCCTCAAAGGGTTCAGTAACGCGTAGAGCGGCCGCGACTGGTTCGGACAATACAGCGACCTCATCTGGGATATCTGGTCCCACCGCAACCAGATTGCGACGGGGTAAAGCGATATATTCCGAGAACGCGCCTCCTCGTGATTTGATACCTAATACGGATCGCTCTCGGCAGTGATGAAACTGACCATTAAGGCAGTCGACACACGTCCAACATCCTATATTGATATCCGCGACTACCCTCAGCCCTTTTTCGGGCCCAGAGGCAATTTCGCCTACAAATTCATGACCTGGCACACCATCGAAGTCATAATAGCCAAGCGCTAACTCAAGATCAGTGCCGCAGATCGCCGCCAGCAGAACTTTGACCAACACTTCATCCTCACCGATCGACGGCATCGGATAATCATGATCGAGTTGAAATTGCTGATTGTGAAGACGGATTGCTCGCACGATTAACCGATCATCTCCTTCGCTTGATGTGAAGTCTAAACCACCTCAGCCTCTCGGGCAGCTTTAAATAAATGAACCGATCAGGCGACGAAAAGTATGCTTTACCGTTTCAGCTGACAATCGTGTTCATACTGGTATTGTGTCGCTTGACGCAGCCATAACACTTGGAGGCAAAGATCGCTTAACCTGATATGCTCCTAAACGATTATCAACCAATATCGCAACGCGGACCGGATGCCACTCTTGCCTGGGAGCAACTCTTCTTACACGCTTCGGAACTCAGCAACGGTCAGGGAGGATCAATGTCAAACGAAGGCTCTATTCATCCAACCGTTAAGCGCTTATCAGCCGCACTAGGCGCTGAGATTACCGGGCTCTCATTAAGGAATCCATCAGAGGAGCTCGCTGAAACCATTGAGGCGCTGCTCCTAGAGCATCAGGTCCTATTTTTCCCTGACCAACATATTGATGTGGACTCTCATGTCGCGCTTGGCGAACTATTCGGACCGCTTGAGGGGCACCCAAACATCAAACAGGATCCCGAGCAGCATCCCAAGCTGTTTCGATTAGAAGCCAGTCGTGGCGGTATCGCTGATGAGTGGCACTCGGATATCACCTTTCGGCCACAACCTTCTAAGATGTCAATTTTGCATATGGTGACCTGCCCGCGAGTGGGCGGTGACACGATGTGGAGCAACCTCTACCTTGCATTCGAGTCGCTCTCAAAACCATTGCAAGATCTCTGTCTCAAGCTCACGGCATTGCATGACGCGCATCCACACAACCATCCAGAGCAAACCTCCATTCATCCGGTAGTAAGGAAACACCCGGATACCGGGCGCGCAGCGCTCTACGTTAACGAGCATTTCACTAGGCGGCTGGTAGAAATGACCGCCCAAGAAAGCGACGTTTTGCTGGGTTACCTCACAAAATGGGTGGCCTCCCCCAAATTCACAATACGCTACAGCTGGAAACCTGGAACCGTTTGTATTTGGGATAACCGATGCACCCAGCACTTTGTCATCAACGACTTTGAGGGCGAGCGGGTCATTGAGCGCATCACCATCATGGGAGATGAAGTGGCAGCGGCCGGAGCGCTTGATGACTACGAGCCTTACGTTCGCCAAGGCCCATTATCTGCAACAAGTCGGCATGACAGACAACTTCATTTCCACTTACAGTCCTTGAAGTAATCACGGCCTTTTGCTGCGGATTTCAAAGAAGCAATGAATCAAATTCGCTAAGAAACCGGTTCATTATGAACCCGCCGTCAACCGGGCCCTGCGCAGGGCTCTAGCTCCGCTATTGATGCTCCCGTAGTGAAAACCATTCCAACCGTTCTTCCATACCTTGCCGCATTTTCATTCCCGGTCGACTCACCTATCATGAGGCCTCACGCAGATTAGAGAGCAAAGAGAGTGAAACCCCTCGACGATATACTCGTGATTGAAATCGATAGCTGGATGGCCTCACCTAGCGCTGGCGCCATACTTGCCGATTTGGGTGCTCGCGTTATTAAGATTGAACCTCCTGATGGCGACCCAATGCGAGACATGGGCCGCCCGCCTAAAATTGAGGACGCGGTCAAGGATATTGACCTGCAATTCGACGTTGATAACCGAGGCAAAGAATCGCTCATTGTCGATCTCACGACAGAGGAAGGCATTGAGACTGTACACACGCTTTGCCGACACGCGAATGTCTTTATGTGCAATTTACTGATGGAACGGCAAGAAAAATACAGGCTCGATCCCGCTACAGTATTTGGAGTCAACCCGACGCTAGTGCACGCGACGCTAACGGGGTATGGGACGACAGGACCAGAAGCATGGAGACCGGGGTACGACGTGACCGCATTTTTCGGACGATCAGGCCTTTACGACGCCATGCGTGAGGGGGACGAGGGCCTAGTGCCTCAAGCCAGGCCCGCACAAGGTGACCATACAACGGGGCTGGCCTTCGCAGCGGGGATACTTGCAGCACTCCGTCAAGCGGAGCGCTCTGGCGAGGGGCAAACCATTGAAACTTCACTATTCGAGACCGCTGTGTGGACGCAAGCATCGGACTATGCAACCACCGCTGTGGATGAGGCACCGGTTCGCCGCCGCGCCAGACACCAAATGCTGACGCCAACCGCGAACCGATACCCGTGCGGCGATGGGAATTGGGTGGTGTTCAACATGCCTGGCGAAAAAGACTGGGTCCGGTTTTGCAAAGCACTGGGCTTAGCACACTGGCTCGAGGATGAAAGATACGCCACCGGTAAGTCTCGATATCAACATATGCAAGCTTTGACCGAAGGCGTTGATGAAGCCTTGTCCAAAAAGAGTAGAGACGAGTGGGGTCCAATCTTTGACGCAGCGGGATTGATTTGGGGTCCTGTTTTGGGCCTTCATGAGGTACCCATTGACCCGCAGGCAAAAGCCATCGGCCTGTTCCCGACGCTCCACGATCGGGAGGCAGGGCCTTACAGGAGCGTTGCCATCCCTATGCGCTTTGGAAGCTGTGTTGTTGGCCCAGAAAAGGGAGCGCCTCAGCTCGGCGAACACACCAAGTCACTTGTTCAGGAATTTGGCCTGAAGCCGCCCTTTTCTGCCGATGAGCGCTAATACCGAGATTAGGCCTGCAGCGACTCTAATCCTCGCAAGAGCAGCCACGGAATCATTTGAAATTATGATGCTAAAGCGGACGGCGAAGGCGGCCTTCGCGAGCGGGATGTATGTCTTCCCTGGCGGGAGGATTGACGCGAGCGACTCAGATCCGGCTCTAGCACCCTACATCGCCGAGCCCCGCGATAATCAGCATGCGCAGATTGCGGCTCTCGGCGAAGATTGGCTCGGAGCCTATGTTGCGGCTATCCGCGAAACGTTCGAAGAAGCGGGTATCTTAATGGCCAAGCACGCTAATGGATCGTGGGTAACCCTTCCCCCGAAGACTATCGCTAAAACTCGGCAGTCCTTGCACCAGGGCGAGTTGTCCATGGCTGATCTCTGCCGGGCATACGATGCACGGCTAACCATTAACGAATTGAATTTCTACAACCGCTGGACCACGCCACCTGGCCGACCCAGACGGTTCGATACGCGATTTTTCGTCGGCGAAGCACCGCCCATGGCCGAGGGCGTGGAGGACGGCGAGGAAACGACGGATGCAGTCTGGATCACGCCTATTAAAGCACTTGAAGAACATCGAGCTGGCCGCTTTGATCTCATGAGCGTTACCGTTAAACAGCTGTCTGCCATTACCGAGTACAAGGATCTTAAAGCGCTCAAGATGGCGCTGTCTCGCCAGGACTCCTTTCCACACTATCAGCCGCCAGACTATTTGCCATCCTAAGAGGCGCTATCAAGGAGAGCGCTCTATGAAAACCAACACCACCGAATTTGACGTTCAAAATCATGTGGCATGGATCACACTCAATCGACCCCATGTCATGAACGCACTCAATATTGAACTTAAATGGCAGCTCTCTCAGCATTTAGACGAAGTTGAGCGCCGTGAAGACATATGGGTGGCCGTCATAACCGGTAAAGGCGAGCGAGCATTTTCAGCAGGTGCCGATTTGAAAGAGCGGGCCTCAATGGCCCATCAGTCTGAGAAGGTGCTGGCAAAACTCCGGTCGATGGAACAAGAGACCCATCACATCGTCTCGCGCTGGGAAGTGTCAAAGCCCATGATCGCCATGGTCAATGGCGTTGCGCTGGGCGGTGGATTCGAGGTTGCACTGGCTTGTGACATCATCGTCGCCGCCGATCATGCCGAGTTCGGGCTGCCAGAGCCAAAAAGAGGCTTAATCGCAGGCAGCGCTGGAGTTCACCGGCTACCCAGACAAATCGGACTTAAGCCAGCAATGGGCTACCTCCTGACCGGCAGACATTTCTCCGCTACTCGAGCCTTCGAGCTGGGCCTGGTCAATGACGTGGTCCCGCTGTCCGCATTACGCGAAACGACCGAGGGTTATGTCGAGGACATCCTTCAGTGCGCGCCACTGGCGGTCAGGGCGACCAAAGCCTCGTCCATGCAGGGCCTTGATCATTCTCTCCGTGATGCCTTTAATCGCACTTATCCAGAAGAAATGGCGAGGCGTACCAGTCTCGATGCCATTGAGGGCCCTAGAGCCTTCTCAGAGAAGCGCCCACCAAGATGGCAGGGCAAATAATCTCAAAAGGATCTCAGATCATTGATTGAACCACTTGCTTGACGACGATCTTAGGCTTAGCCCTAAAAGGGTCCTGCCCTCACTCAATCAATGAAAGACAACATGCTCGCTGCTCAGCGAAAAAGGGGGTAGCAATCGTACCGCCAACCGATAGCTCGAGTTCTACACCTCTGCAGCTGACATCAAGTTACACATACCGATGCTCCCAGCGTCATCTGACGCCAAAAAAGGAGGGAGCCAGTGCTTGCTGGGCAGGATGTAAGCTCATTAATTTAAGCTCATAAACCTAAGCGCTCGCCTAATGATGGCCTGAAGACCCATCAATCCCATGAGGATGTCCGTGCGCAAGCTCGTCTGAATTCGCCGCACGGATTAGACTCACGGACAACTCAAAGGTTATGGTTTTGCCAGCGAAGGGATGATTGCCATCCACGTCCGCATTAAACCGCCCCGCTTTAACGAGTGTCGCATCTCGAGGGCCCTGCTTGGTGTTCACTTGAACTCTCATACCCGGCGTCAACTTCTTGCCTGGCTTGATTAGATACTTAATCGGTATTCGCTCAACCGCATCCTCACGCCTAAAACCGTAGGACTGCTCGGGTGGCAGTGTAACCGCCAACTCCTCGCCCTGCCGCTTACCTTGGAGCTCCTTCTCCAGTCCAGGCATGAGATTGTTATGGCCATGCAGATAGACCATTGGCGACGTTTCATCACTTTGTTCAAGACAGTCACCCGATTGGTCAATCAATCGGTAGTCCAAAACAACGACCATTCCGTTCTCGATCGTCGATGGCTCGTCAATTTGTTCGCTCATCTTGCCCCCCACTCAAGGCCATACTGCATGAGATAGCTCGTTCTTCTCCATTTCGCCAGCCACCGCACTGAACCCTTGATCAATCCAATGTTTCGAAAGTTGATCAAGGGTTCACCACGCTGCGGCCGTGCCTAGGATCTTCAATGCGCCATCACCCAACGACTCTTCTATCAAACCTCCCAAAAATACCCCTTGCGTCAACCCGCTATTTGGTAAGCCAAACGGGCGCGACGCATCTAGACTTACCGCTGCCGACTAAACGGGATCGGCCAACTTCAAAAGTTGCTTGCCTGTGTTTTGACCACTGAACAGACGCTGGAGTGTACTTGGTATATTCTCGAAACCTTGCTGAATGTCTTCCTTGTGCTGTACTAACCCCTGCTGATACCAAGGCACCATATCTGCAAGAAATTCTCCCATACGATGCAAGTAATCAACGATGATGAATCCCTCCATTCGCGAACGAGTGATCACCAGGTTCATAATATTTTTAGGGCCCGGTTGCGGTTCAGTTTCGTTGTAACCGGAGATACCTCCGCACAGAATCACCCTTGCGTTCATCGCGAGGTGGCTGAGGCCTATCTCTAATATGTCCCCTCCCACATTATCGAAGAAAATATTGATCCGATCCTGACAGTGACGGGCGACCCCTTCGGCTACCGATTCGTTCTTGTAATCAATCGCAGCGTCAAACCCAAGCGACTCAGTCAACCATGCGCACTTTTCCGGTCCCCCGGCTATACCAATCACTCGAGCACCTTTTATCTTCGCTATTTGACCCACCACCGATCCAGTCGCTCCTGCGGCCCCTGACACCAGCACCGTATCGCCGGGCTTAGGCTCGCTCAAATCTAACAGGCCAAAATAGGCGGTCAGTCCGGTGGTGCCAAACACTCCAAGCGCCTGCTCGGGGGTGATACCCTCTGGCAACTTCGATAATCCGACTCCCTTAGACACAGTAAAGAAATCCTGCCACCCCCCTAGCCCCTGAACGAGATCGCCAGGCTCAAAATCGGCATGATTTGACTCAACGACTTGGCCAACTGTTCCGGCCCGCATCACCTCCCCAATCGCGACGGGCGGCATGTAACTTTCCATGTCATTGACCCACCCTCGCTGAGTGGGATCGAATG